>JAHISN010000011.1 GCA_018818265.1 Patescibacteria group bacterium
AATCCATAAGGTAACTAGTGCTCATCTCGTAAAGTCTTGATTAGGAAATCTTACTTGTAGCGGCCTAACACTTGAAGAACGCGGTGCTAAAGCACCGCCGCTACAAACGTTCGTAAACCAGTAATTAATCATGATTTATCGGACGGAGCACCAGGATAATTTGGTAATTTGCACACCAGCTACACTAGTCAGCAATGCAATTACATTAACAACCTCATTAACAATTTCATTAACCCTCCGCTAACTATCATTTAGTTCCCCGCTTTTCTTATTGCCCCCTCTCAATCCAGCAATTAACCTATAAATCACCCACCCTACACTCCCCGCAGTTATCCCATACCCCACATACAACCAAATCGTCTTTGTATATTTAAGGTCAACAATAATATGACCCGACTGATCAGGTTCAATTAAGATAAACCCTAAAACATCAGGTCCAACCCGCAATCTTTTTTCATTTGCGTACGCCTTCCAGCCAGAATGATAAGTCATCTGCACCAAAACAGCCTCGCCCTCGACCAAATCACCTTCAATTTGGTAATAATTATCAACCTTTCTAAACTCCAATCCCCTGCCCCGTTCCAGCCAGTCAACATACTCATTAATCATCTCTTCGTCAATTGCGTTAAACGGCTCAATCAAATTTTCACCAACCTCAAGATCTACCGCTTTGGCTAGGCCATTGTTTTTGAGCGGGATTTTATAAACTATATCCCCGTCTTTCCGATAGACTTCTTCCAAAATACCCTCAAATTTGCCTGGCTCCGCATAGTCCTTAAAAGAATTTCTGGAAGTTACCGTGTCCACCACCACATAGCCGACATTCATAATTTTTAACCAATCTGTAGAAATTTCTCCCGACTCTCCTTTGACAATCTGATAGGAAGCATGCAGCGTCCAAGGGTGAATGTTGGCCTGATCCAACGAACCTCTCACCTGAGGAATATCTTTGAAGTGGTTCAACCAAAAGGCATAGTTGCCAGAAACATAAACTCTCTCATCGCGCTCCAGGTTGTTATCCAACCACTGGGCTATTTCGTACTCGGCCGAATGCTTAATGTCCTTCCCAGGGGCAGTTATTTTGCGTCTAGCATTCAGAAATCCACGGGATATGAAAAACATACCGGCAAGCACACTCAACAAAACCACTGCCGTCCAAATAGATCTTATCAACCGATGTCCTCTAACCAAGCCAGATACATAGACAACTGCAAGCCCCATTAAAATAGCCGCCGCCATATCTACCTCCGCCATATAACGCAATGCCTGCGGGGCATAATCAATCCCCCAATTGTAATGCGCTAACACCAAAAACACTCCTACGCCAAACCAGAGTAAGGCTATCCTCAAGCCTATGTTCCTAACTTTCAATAGAAGCGCATACACACCCCCGGCAAGCAATCCTATCAAAACAAGACCCCAGGGGAAAAACGCCAGGTAATTTTGCAATATCCCCTCCCCTTCCCCCAAGAAATCACTGATAAACGCCAAGTTATACCAAAAAGCCAAAAACCCGTATGACAACAACATTACCTGCCAACTAATCCGTATTTTTTTTGCCCTCACCTCACCCGATCTCTCCATTAAAACTTCCGCAAACCCCATCACCAAAAACAAGATTACTAAGGCAAAAAAGCCGATCGCGTTAGTAAATCCAGTCAACATCACTAAAAATGCCGTACCCACTGTCCATCCAAAACTTCCTTTTTCTAACAAACGATGATAAGCCGCCGCCGCTAACAATATAAACACCTGCGCCATGGTATGCGGACCCTCTCCGTAGAGAGTAAGAATAATTAATCGCCAGGGAGCCATAGAAAAACCACTAGCCACGTCCCTAACCTCGCCGACCAGAAGATAATTAACTGAGGGTAAAACAGAAAAAGCCACCGCCGCTACTGTCGCCGCCAATCTTTTTTTTGTTATTATAGAAACGAAAATGTATAAACTCACAGGAACGAGACAGTAAGAGGCCGCCGCCAAAAGGCGATAGGCGCGAGCCAGAGAAATCGCGGGCGCTAACCCGTTAATCAAAATTTCCAAGAGCGCCATCAGGGGGGTATAGAGAACATACATTGGAAATCCCAGATACCACAACGGATTCCACCCCGCCATACGGGGCCAACCAGTAGAAACACCTACCCAAAACTTGGAAAAAAAACGCGCCATAGTGAAGAAATTAACCTCGATGGACTGCAAATACTGTGTATACTCTCCTTTGAACAAAGGAAAAACCAAGTAGACATTAAGACCACAGATTAGCAGGATTAAAGCCAAATCGATAAATAAGGATTTAGTGTTTCTCTTTGTTTGCACCATGGATTTCGTCACTACATTACCTAGCCCCGACTAACCGGGCTTCACCAAGAAAACCTAGTCCCTTGGCCCACAAAACTTCAATCTCAAAAGATCAACAATCCCACCCCAGACTTCTCCCCAGTTCATTTTACTTCGCCCCGATTCGCGCGAAATATATTCGATTGGGATTCCTCCTACCTCCAAGCCTGCCTGCCTAGTTAAATAAACTAATTCCACCTGGAATGCAAATCCACGGGAAATCACCCCTTTATCTAAAACAGTTTGCAATACTTTCTTCGACAAACAATGAAAACCCGTTGTCGCATCACTCACTCCCAACCCAAACAGAAAAGATACAAATAGGTTGGCCAGTCGACTGAGGAAACGACGATGCCAAACTGCAATGAGCCTGCCCCCTTTATCAAAACGTGAACCCAGAACTAAATCATATTTCTTGGCCGCTCGTAAAAGCAAAGGAATGTACCGTGCCTGATGGGATAAGTCCGCATCCATTTTAATCACTCTGTCTGTTCCCCTTTTCCACACATACTCAAATCCTCTTAGATAAGCCCTCCCCAACCCATCCTTTTGAGAATTATGTAAAACCTCAACAAAAGCATATTTTTGTGCCAGCGTATCGGCAATCTCCCCAGTTCCATCTGGAGAATTATCATCAACAATCAGAACCCTCAGGCCCAAGGCCAAACTACCTATCTCCTCTACTAGCCTAGCTATATTGCCCGACTCATTGTAGGTGGGAATAATTACATAGGTCATACCAATCTTTTCTTTGACGCCAACCCTACCAGAAATATAACACTAAGGAAAGAAATTAAAGAGATTCCCACAGCAACCAAATTATCCACCCGACTTGAACAATACCTAAAACAAAGCTGATGACAACCCACCCAAAATCTTTCAATCGTTATCCCATTGGCAGGGATACTTTTTATCTCACTCAAAATACTATCGGTGGGCAACAGAAAATAAACTAAAGCCATACCTATTAGCCAAATAGTTATCAATAACAAAAGACTTATTCCACGCTTGGTCTGCCCTCCCATCTCACTCTCCAGTAGAAGATAGTTTCCCTTCGGATAAAACTCACTAAAAGCATCTAGCAGTATCGTCACGGCAATGCCAAGGAAGAAGGCGAGCGAGAAAGCCAACTCGGGCAAAAACCGATGAGGTAGTAATACATACTTTGCCACATCAGCATAGGCCAAATACTCAATTAAATTTAAGAAAAGATAAATAACCAAAAAGAAAACCGCTAAGGCGATTGGTTGTAACCCTTCACGACTTTCAAAAACCAAATAGGCAATAACTAAAAATACCGGAGCGACAAAAAAGGATAATGGCAAAAGCTTGCCAAATAGGCCGACAATCATTCTGCCTTGCCCACTGCTAATTAGGCTGAGTAAGGTCCCGGGGGTATACCAAAAGGAGAAAAGACCAAAGGACATTAATGATACAAACAAAAAGCGGGCCAATTTAACCTTAACCCGCCCTAAAATTATCTCCGAGAATAGAATAACCACCATTAGCAAAAACAGGTTAAAGACCGCAAAAGAACTAATTAAGGCAACAAGACTCATGCCAAAACTGGCGCCCAGTCCAAATCGCGCCCTCCCCCTTTTAAGGAAACTTAACAACAAATAGCAGGTTACAGGGAATAATCCCAAAGCTGCCACATGGGCGCCATCACCCATAATAAAGGCAAATCGCGTGTTTTCTAAGGCCAAGAAACCCACCGGCAAGGAATAGAAAAAAGCCACCATTAAACCCGGCAGACGGCGTCCGGTCAATTCTCTTAAGAAAAAATAGAAAGAAATTACTCCAAAAAACTGGCCTAAAGCTACCAGATATACGGCTAGTTGGTCCGCACTAACCCCAGTTAACTGAGAAATTAACAAGGCTGCTGACGGAATGAGAGGACCTGAAATCACCCCGATACTCTTGGCAACTTTGACAAAAGGAACCCGCCAGAATAAATTGAAAAGAAGCAGAAAGGCAATACAGAGGATATCAACCAGAAACGACTGCCTAAGTCGTAGCGTTATAGATTGGTTCCAAGAATTCTGCTTTGCTTCTACTTGAACGCTTGTCATAGCATGCGGGTTAGGTTAATACTCTATGTCCTCATCAATAATGCCCATTATGTCCGAATTAGAAACTTTGTTTTTAAACCAAGTATAAGAACGCGGATACAAAACAACCAAAAGCAGACCTATCACTGCTAACAGGATATTTACTATCCAGTTTCGTTTATCTAGTCGATAAACCAGCGTCAGCTCCCCAGATCGATATGAACTATTTAATTCAATTAGCATATTTCCTAAAACATCTGGCTCTATTTGGCCCACCCGCCCTTCATCACTTGCACCCCTCAATTGCCACCGCGGGTCGTAGCTCACGGCAAGACTCAAGGCCCCTTCAATAGGCTTATCTGCGTTTATCTTTAATTCTCCATTAGATAACAACCCCAGCTTTAAGCCTAAAGTATTAGTAGTCTTTATGCTCTCAACATATTTCTGTAAAGCCTGCTTATCATCTCCGTCTTGGGGTGGCGCCAAGCTTCTAATCCCTTTGGCATCAACACTTCTTAATAAAAGACACTGCTCGCTCTCTAAATGAAAGATTTGGTTACCCTCATAATCATACACTTTCTCCCACTGCGACATAAGCAGAAACTTTTCCGGATGTATGAAATCCTGATAAACATCCGCGGAATCACTCGTGTGCACAACTGCCCAGCAAACACCAAGTGCGCGGAGCCATAAATCCGCCAGTTCCGGATCACCCCCCTCACGAATTTGATAGGCCGCGTGCGCCCAATACGGGTGTATCGAAGCTGGCTCATCGCCACCCCGTACTTGCATCACTTCCGGAGCAAATCGATTGAGCCAAAAAGTCAAACTGCCAGAAACAAACACCCGTTCATTAGATTTAACATTTTCCTTCAAGAACCGGGAAATCTGATATTCAAATGACTCAGAATAAGACTTTCCGTATTGAACAAAAGGGTCATACAAAACATATTGGCCAGATCGCCAAAGAAATAGTAACAAGAAACAAAAAACAGGTAACACGTAACGAGTAACGCGCACGGACAGAATCTTTAACCAATATTCAATCAACAGCCCTACTATTAACGCCACACCTATGTCCACTTCAATACCATAAGCAACGTAATCTTGCCAAAAATCATAATCAGCAATAAAACGGCCAAGTGTTAAAAGCCAGAAGCTAATACTAAACAACAGGCAAAAACTCACCCTCCTATCCTTCACCCAACGACGCCCTTTAACCATCCAAAGTCCCAGAACTAACGGAAGTAAAGTGATAGCTACCTTAACCAGAAAAATTACAACCCCATACAAATTCTTGCCTGCCAAAGACGGGGCCATTAAGGAGTGCCACCAAAACACTGGGCCATACCAAATACAAGCTACCAACAAAACACAAATAACAACGAATAGTGAGCGATACAAATAGTCTCGCCAACTTGAGAAATTGGCCAAAACTTCCGCTAAGAACAAACAAATCCCGCCTACCACGAGAAAAGTTACTATTGACGAAGCCACAAAGGCTGACAGGATCGTAAGAATAACAGTAAACACCAATTTGCGCTTCTCCTTGCTTTTGTGATTAAGAAAATCTCTATAAAGGGATAGGGACAATAAGGCCAAAGCCAAACCGATGATCTCTGGTCCGCGCCCCAAAAGAAAGGTAGAAAAAAAAACAAACGGCGGAAACCCAACTTCTCTCCCCTGTTCACCCACCAAAGGGAAAATATATAAAACAGACGGCGTAAATACAAACCATAAAGCAGCCCCCAAAGAAGCCCAATGCGCAAGAGACAACCGCCTAAGAAAACAGTAAAAAGCAATCGGCAATGAACAAAAACCCAGACTAACTACAAAATTATATAGCACCTCAATTTCCAAACTCCCGAACAAACTCACCATTAAGTTCAAGCCCCAAACAAAGAAAGGATTAGAAGACAACAAAAAAGGATAACCCAAAAACCAAGACCAATTCCAGCCTAAAAACAACGAGTTGTTTGAAATTAATGATCCCAAAAATAACCAAATGCCTTTTACAGAATAAGGGAAAACCGACCAGGCAAACTTATTAAGAGTAAAACAAAAGAAAGCTCCCGCAAGAAAGAAAATTAAGGCGCTCGGATAAAAATTCTGAAGCTTTTTCATAAAAAGGTGAAGAACCCTGTGCTAGGCGCGGGGTTTCTTCTTATGAAAAAAACAAAACCCACCATTCTAAAGGAATGATGTGTTCTGATTTTTTTACATAATACCCTAAAAAAGCCTTCCCGTGAAGTCCCCTAACAAAGAATCACTTAGCAGGCAAATCCAAAGGTAACAAATTAGATATCGAACCTGACTTGCTCGTGAATCACCGAAATGCAACAACACTACAAGCCCCTCAAACCGCATGGCACTATCTCAAACTTTTGAATTAACACATATGGATAATCCACAAACAACAAGCGGAGAAAAAACACCGCCGGTCATCCAGAGTCCTTCTTACCCGCCCAACACCCGGGCTAAAAGGAACCTCGCAAAGCAAGAACATTACGCAACTCATTAGGACAATAATTAAAAAGCAAGCCCTCAAGAGATAACCCTAAACCTACAGACTCCCTTTCTCATATAACAATTTAACTCCCTACAAACAATCACCTTCTGCCCAAACTAAACAATTGTTAATTAAGGTTACTCTATATCTAAACGGGACACATCAGGGTTGTCATATAATCGTCCATCAGCGTCCGGACATTACGCACGCCTCGCAACCTCGACTATCCTTACCATTAACACACATACTCACATACACATTACCTTGCTATTCTATTAACTAGTAGAACTGGCAATTTAATGCCCAGTATCATATAGCTTAAACGCATAGTCGAGAGATAAGCACAAGCCCGATTCGTGTGTACATATTATCAACCCTAAGGAAGTCATGGATTATACTCGGACAACTAGAATTATACATTATGCCATTAAGACTAGTTCATCTTTGACTATTGACAATCTCATTATCAACTAATATTATATAATCACGCCTAGCAAAAGTCTACTATCTAAGGTCTCAGGATTAGTCGCTATCAAAATGAAAATTCACGACTCCAAGCCACTATTCACCATATCAATCGCAGCTGAATTAACTGATTCGCACCCGCGAACACTTATGCTCTATGAGAAAAGAAACATCACCTCTCCTAGCCGCACAGAAACTAACCGCCGCCTCTACAGCCCGGATGATATCGCCAAAATAAAGTTTGTACAATATTTAACACAAACCAAAGGAGTTAATTTGGCTGGAGTAAAAATGCTTATAGAAGTTACTAAACACTGCCACAAACAAAATATTGACCTGAAAGAGATCCTTTTTTCTGACTATCCCACCAAAATTCCCTTCTGAACTTTACTTTACCTTCCTGTCCTAACGAAAACCGTCCTCGTTTTTATCAAGGCACCACTTCCTTCTATTTATATGCACTTTGTCTAAGCCAGCTGGGAATATCGCCGAGGACACCCGCACACCGAAACATGCACCAAAGGGCACAATGTATATATAAAGATGGCAATGTTGGGGTTTCGGGGGCAAGGGCATTAAAACGGAAGGGAGGAAATACCTCCTAATCACCTAATAACACTAAAGAGCTCTGTCTTTAAATCGGTCAGGCCCTCACCGGTCGCAGCAGAAATGAAGCGGGGGGGAGTGTCTTTATCCAATTTCTCATTAAAAATATTTCTTATGTTAGTAATCGCTTCTCTAATTTCGGTCACATCAAGTTTATTAATTACAACTATTTCCAGCTTGTCTTCTAGTTGTGAAGACCATTTCCTCAACTCGTCACGAATAATTAAATAGTTCTTTAAAGTATTTTGAGCTATCTTCTCCTCCTGATCATCACTTTTGTCTCCAAGTAATAACCCATCAAGAGGATCAAGTATATGTAATAAGACTTTCGTTCTCTCCACATGGCGCAAAAAATCATCACCCAGTCCCTTTCCTTCTGCTGACCCCTCTATTAACCCGGGGATATCAGCCATAACAATAGAGCGCTCAGGCAATTGAGTTGGGCGTGGCGAGACGTATCGCTCAGTCGCTTGATTAACTCTCATCACCCCAAGGTTTGGACTCAGTGTAGTGAACGGATACCCCCCAACCTGTGCCCGACTGGCAGTTAATTTATTAAGAAGGGTTGTTTTACCAGCGTTAGGCAAACCTATAAGACCAACATCAGCAATTAGTTTAAGTTCCAACACCAGCTCTTTTTCCTCTCCGTGCACTCCTTTCTCTGCCCAGCAATAACGGGATGGCATCTTCTGTTTGCCGGAAAAAAATCGGAACCTATCGGGAAATTTCCTTACATCAATATTACGGGGCAGACTGACATTCCCGCGCCCGCCACGCCCACCCCGAGCCACAAGAATGTCTTGCTGAGGCTCCGATAGATCAACAAATATCCGAGAGCGATTCGGTTGACTAAGCGGCTGAGCGACTAGATCAGAATCACTTTTCTTGAGCGCTTGCTCGCTAAAATCCTCTTTGTTTCTCTCTCTCTCCCTGTCGCTCTGTCGCTCTATCACCTCTCTTACCACCGTCCCCACTGGAACTCGCAAGATCAAATTCTCTCCATCAGCTCCCTTCTTTTTGTTAGAACCGCCTCGTTGACCACACTCAACCGTAAAAACGCGCTGACGGGTAAAATCATACAATGTGTCTAAGTTAGAGTCTGCCCTTAAATAGATCGAACCGCCGGAACCACCATTCCCGCCATCTGTTTCTGCTCGTCGTTTTCCCTTAAGCCAACAAAAAGAAACCATCCCGTTCCCTCCAGCACCAGCGATTACTTTTATCTGACAAAGGTCAATGAAATTAGTCATGAGGCTATTGTAACGGATTAGAACTAGTCTTTATACGCGGAGTTATGATTTGCACTCAGTTATTGATATTAGTACCACCAATTTCTAAGATTATAAACTCAGCGGGTTAACGGCACGGCCATTCTGTTCAACAATAAAATGCACATGACAACCATAAGCACGACCCGTAGCACCCATATATCCAATAATCTCCCCTTTCCCCACAGGCCCACTCAGCTTCGCGAAACTACTTAGGTGAGCGTACTTGGTCACATAACCATTACCATGATCAATCATTATCGAATTACCGCCGCCTCCAGCCCACCAGTCAGCAAAATAAATTACCCCACTGTCAGCCGCATAAATCGGCGTACCACACCTAGCGGCAACGTCCACTGCCGGATGACGCCAAGAAAAATATTGCGTTATCGCTCCGCTAACCGGCAAACTAATATTGCCGCTTGCCGTTGACCCTGACAACTTCTGCAAGGCCAATCCGGAAGCCAACTGATCAGCAGAACCAGATTCCGCCTGAGATCCTGCGACATTTGAGAGCGGGAGCGGAAGCGGAAGCGGAAGCGGAAGCGGCATCTCTGATCGCGGGACTATTAATTCTTGACCCACCGCTAAGGAGTAAGGCTCGTCAAGCCAATTGGCATCAACTACAGATTGAGGCGAAACATCCCACTTCTGCGCAACTAGAGAAACCGTTTCGCCTGCTTTAACTTTATGCAGAATACCCGTTACCGGAGGGATTCGGATTACCTCGCCCGGTTTAAGATAGTTCTCGTTACTGAGATTGTTTACATAAACCAAAGAACCCACGGTAATATTGAAACGGCTACCAATACCATAAAGCGTGTCCCCGGGTTGAACTGTGTAGTCAATTACTTCTACCCGGCCGGCCAACCCACCATTACTAGTTACAGTAACATTATTCTGCACCAAAACATTGTTCTCGCCAAACATCAACTGGTCTTCGGCTACTAACTTGCCAACCACAAGATTGTCCGTTGAAAATGTACGCACCCCAGGAATCAAAATCATAAACGCAAACATCGTTCCCACTACCGAGGACCAATTTAATCTCTCCACCAGCCACCCATGGCGTCGCCGCATCAAAAATTTGATACTTCTATGCTTCATTGAAGAAAGACAAAACACTGCCTCATAGAAAAGACCATTAACCCAGGAAAAGGCCTCAACCATCAAATTAAGATGCCGGAAGCAAAGAGAAAGGAGAAAATTGAGAAAATCCTTGTGTATCGGGGTTTCCCCGAAGGAATATTTGAACATACTAAGGGTTATTATACCCCTAAATGACCCGTTTTGCAAACCACCAAAACTCTTCGCCCCACCAAATCATCACCATCGCCAGTAGGGAGTGGTAAACTGCGGGGGGAAGGTTTGCCATGAGAAAACTTCACTTTTTTTCGTGCAATGTTTCTAGGAACTCCTTGTTATTTTTCGTCTTTTTCAATCTTCCCAACAACGAACAGGTAGCTTCTGTAGTCCGCTGATAATCGGGTCGTCCAGAAACGAGAACATCAACCAATTTCCTCATTTTCCATATTTGTGCTAGATCTGCCTTTGAAAACAACAAATGTTCCTGCCTAGTACCCGAACGCAAGACATCTATAGACGGATAAACACGACGGTCAGCCAACTGGCGATCAAGGTGAACTTCCATATTACCAGTGCCTTTAAATTCTTCGTAAATCAAATCATCCATACGCGAACCTGTATCAACCAAAGCCGTAGCAATAATCGTTAAGGACCCGCCGTCTTCCAGATTTCTCGCGGCACCAAAAAAACGCTTAGGCGGGTACAATGCTGCCGGATCAAAACCACCAGACAATGTACGGCCAGACGGAGGAATGTTCAGATTGTGCGCTCGCGCCAAACGTGTAATTGAATCCACAAGCATAAAAACATCTGCCCCCCTCTCCACCATCCTCTTTGCCTTTTCCAGAGCCAAACTGGCCACCCTAACCTGCTCCTCTGGAGGTTCATCGAAGTTAGAAGCAACCACCTCACCATCAACACTTCGGCGCATATCAGTAACCTCTTCCGGACGCTCTCCAATCAAAACTACCATCAAATCTAAATCGTCATAATTAGCAGTTATCCCGTTAGCAATATCTTTCATCAACCAAGTCTTTCCAGCCTTAGGGGGCGAAACAATCATGCCCCTCTGGCCTCTGCCAATAGGGGCCACCAAGTCTAGAAGTCGGGTCGATAAAATATCTGACTTGGTCTCCAATTTAACCTTCTCTTCAGGGAAGATTGGAACAAAATGAGAAAAGCAGGGACGATTGACCATCTCTAGGGGTTGCATTCCATTAACCTTATCTACTCTAAGTAACCCCCAGTACTTCTCCCCTTCTTTGGGAGGACGAGCCACTCCGGTAACAACATCTCCTTCTCTTAACTTAAACTTACGCACCTGAGATAAGGAGATATAAACATCATTATTAAAAGGTCCGAAATTCTGACGGCGCAAAAACCCGAAGTCCGGCAAGATCTCCAAAACACCCGACAACTCCTCTACTTCCGTTTGAGGAGAAAAATCGGCATTGACTTCCTTCAAGTCCAGCCCGTCATTACTATTACCACCAGGAGAGGAATTGTTAAGCATGAATTAAAAAAATAGTCAAAAAAAAGAAAACCGGAGACGATAAAACGCGAGAGGCCGATTGAAAAATAAACAATTAATCAACCAAGTAACCAACGAGAGAACCTCACACTCTAAATTAGTATCACAAACTAATAGCAGTGTCAAGAATTCCACCGACATAAACCGTAAAAATCTAGAGGGGTGGAAGGTATCACTGCCCCCATCTACCCAACCACCCCCTGGCAAGTATAGCACGAAGCTATCGGCCTGTCAAGCAGGCTTAGCTCGTCGCGAGCTTGACCCATGAGGCGGGCTTGGCCCATCAAACGGGCTTTGCGAAAATCATACGCCCCGCATCTGTCTGAAAAAACCTTTCCACCACTATATCCACCTTCTGGCCAATTAGGTCCTGGCCGTTCTCTACAACAATCATTGTCCCGTCCGGCAAATAAGCTACCCCCTGGCCATTTTCCTTACCCTCCTGTATCACATCTACCGCTAGCTCTTCTCCCGGCACCAAAACAGTTTTAACCATATTGGCCAATTCATTAATATTCAAAATCCTAACACTCCTCACCTTGCCAACCTTATTTAAATTAAAATCAGTTGTTATCACCCGCGCTCCCTTCTTACTAGCAAGCCCAATTAAAGCGTCATCCACATCTTGTTGCCTCCCCTTTTCTAAAACTACCACACGAAAGGGAACATGCTCTTCCTTCTTTAAGCTCTCCAAAATCTCCAACCCCCGTCGGCCACGCCCCCTTTTAACCAGAGAAGAGGAATCCGAAATTCGTTGCAGTTCCTGCAGAACAAAAGACGGAACCACCAGTTCCCCGTCAATGAATCCTGTGCCAACAATGTCGGCAATCCGACCATCAATGATTGCCGAGGTATCTAAAAGTATCGCCTTCTCCCAACATATTTCTTCCTGCCCCGTAGAAAAATCATTCTCTTCTTCTGGTTTAGAGAACTTAGAAGAAGGATTTTTCACTGGCCAGAGCCGCACGAAAAAATCAGCAATAACTTCCCGCTGTGAGAGAAACAAAAAAAGCATCAAGGCTACAGCTACCACATAAACCCCAAAAGAAACCGCCCAACTCCAATCGTAGGGCAATTTGTCTAAAGGGATAGAAATCAAAAAGCCGATCAATAGACCCGTAACAATGCTGCCAAGGGCAACAAAAACTGTTGAGAGTGGAATGGATTTTATTTTCTCAAGCATCAATCCATAGTTATTATACCGCACTTCAGATTCCGGCGAGACAGAGCGCTTTACCCAAGTTTGAAGCTTCCCTAGCACAAATAATCTTAGAAAAGCCGACCCTGCTGGCCACCTCAATTCTTTGGGTTTGCCGTGTAACATTCTTCACCTCGCCCAAAAGACCAACCTCGCCAAAGGCAGCAATCTTCGCATCAACAACTTTGTCTTTTAAACTTGAAGCCAGGGCCAGACACACCGCCAAATCCACACCCGGCTCGAAAACTTTAACCCCCCCCGAAATATTAACAAAAACATTATACCGCGAAAAATTTAAACCCACTCGCCGTCGCAATACCGCCAGGAGCATCAGTAAACGATTGTACTTAATACCGACAACATTACGGAGCGGTTTTTCAAAACCACTTGGCGAAACCAAACTCTGCACCTCCAAAACCAATGGCCGCGCTCCCTCAAGAACAACAGAGGCCACAGCTCCAGGAACCATCAATTTTCGCTCGGCCATAAAACGGACCGAGGGATCCAGAATCTCCTCAAGACCCTTTTCGCCCATTTTGAAAACGCCAACTTCCAACACACTGCCAAAACGATTTTTCATCCCACGTAAGAGCCTTATGTCAGAAAGTTGCTCTCCTTCTAAATACAAAACTACATCAACTAAATGTTCAAGTGTCTTAGGACCAGCAATCGCCCCCGATTTGATTATGTGACCCACCAAAATTAAAGGTAAGGAATAACGCTTACACAAAAGGGAAAGGACACTAGCAGCCTCGCGCACTTGGGCCACCGAGCCGGGGTAGGAATTACTATTGGCACTAGAAAGCGCCTGTATGGAATCAATAACCACAAGCCCTATCTGAGGAGCAATGTCCTGGATTAATGAGGAAATAACGCCCACGTCAATTTCGCAGAAGACCAAAACATTATCTTCTTCAATCGCCAAGCGCCGGCTTCTCAATTTGATCTGCCCACTAACTTCTTCTGCCGCAATGTACAATACGGGAAGAATCGAGGAAATCTTCGCAGCGGCCTGTAGCAACAAAGTACTTTTGCCCAATCCAGGCCCGCCCGCCAGCAAAACCGTGCTGGACTTTACCACTCCTCCCCCAAGGACACGATCAAACTCAACAAAACCAGTGGAAATACGGTTGACTTCATCCAGTTCTATTTGGGCCAACGAAACCGCCTTATCCTTACCCACCATTCTTCCCAAACGGGGATTTTTAGACAAAGCGGTGACCTCCTCCTTCTCATCAAGGGTCCCAAACTCACCACACTCAAAACACTTCCCCTGCCATTTAGCGCTCCGCGCCCCACACTTGGAGCAAATGTAGATAATTCGAACCTTCGACATAGTACAAAACACACAACAGAAACACTAGACGATTAAATGAATCTCCCCCTCAATCAACCCCAAAAACAGCTTAGCACGATATAGCAAACTCAGTTGCCTTACTGGCCTAACTGACCTCCCCACTATCCCGAACCCAACTCCAGCCTCTTCTGTTTAACATCTAGGAATTTAATCTTTAGCCTTAATTTGTCACCAGCGCGCAGTTCCCTATCCTGGGAAAGCTCCGAAAGGGGCACCGACCACTCTAGCCCCTGCTCCAGCCTTACTACTACTCCTGCCGAAGTTATCTTGATAACCTTACCAGCAACTAATTCACCCTTCTCGTAACCTTTAGATAAACTCATCCAAGGATCCTCACTCATTGCTCGCAGAGACAACTTCGCCCGACCCTCCAATCTCCTGGGAACCTCCAGAACCTTGGCCTCTAGTTCCTGACCTGGCTCGAAATTAGAAAGGGCAACGGAACTTATGTCCCACGCCAACTCTGCTTTGGGGATCAAAGCTTCTACCCCCTGATAAGAAACCATTAATCCAAACGGCAGGACCTTCTTCACCTCCACTTTAATAACCTGATCGGCCTCAATCTCTCCGAGTACTTGCGCCTGCTTTTCCTTGCGCTCAACCGCTAAAGCGCCTTTCTCGGAAACAATGATGCGATTTTGGGTGATATCCAACTCCAAAACCCTTACCTGAACTTCCAAACCCTTCATACGATCCAGCACCGACTGCCGTTCCGAAGTCGAAAGATTAGGCTCAGGAACAGATACTAAATGCGAAAAGGGCAAAAAGCCTTGTAACCCCCACATATCAACCACCACCCCGCCCTTATTGAAGCCAGTGATTTTAGCTGTTATGACCACGCCCTTATGAAGCGAGTCTCTCAAAGCTCTCCAACCATGCACTATTTGCGCCTTTTTGGTCGAGACTAACATTTGCCCTCGGCGATCTTCTGTGGCAAGCACGTAAACCAGAACATCCTGCCCAGGCTTCAAAGATGACGCATCGGTGGCTTCCGCAAAAGGCAAAATGCCCTCTGCCTTAACGCCCAGGTCAACCAGGGCCTCCTTTTCTCCCAAAGAGATAATCTGCCCACTAAGGACATCACCACGCGACAACAAAGAGGCTACTGAGGGGGACTGCTCCATTAGATCAGCCATTGAAATATCCTTTTTTACTGGCATAAATATCACCTCCATTCTAAAAACTCATTCAGCGTCACTCTAATTATATCGCGGAAAGGATTCAAGCGCAAAAGAAAAAAACGGCAACGCAGAGGACAATACTAACGCACCATATCAAAAAAAACTTATTATAACCTTTTCTTAAAATAGCTACGTGGTTGAAAAACACAATAACAATCGTGCTGATAAGGTGTCCCGGCAACGACCTATTGTTCCACACCGTTACCAGTGCAGTATCGTCAGCGCTGGGCTACTTAACTTCTGAATTCGGAAAGGCCAAGCATCAATACAATGCCTGGTCGGATACCGTATGGTACCCGAGATCAGGTATTTCCAGCCCGCTAAGGCCACCAGAACACCCATCAAATCCCCAATTTCAAACCAAAAAAGATTCTTTTCGAAAATTGGGAATTATTCTTTGTTTTTCCTTAATGTTTACCTAAGAGATTTTTGGCCATTAGTACAGCTCAGCTAGAAATAGCGAATAATCGCGAATTTTGGTGAATTGACTACGAATAAATTCGCAATCTATGCGCTTCCATTTGCAAATTATTTGCTATCCTCACGCCTCTTACGAGACTTACACTTGCTGCCTATCTGCCCCGCAGCAATTGCTGTAGGGCGGAACGTGGTGGTCTTCCACGGGCCTCCCTCCCGACGCTACATCGGGAAAAAAGATCTTATCTTGAAGAAGGCTTCGTACTTAGATGCTTTCAGCACTTATCCTCTCCGAACATAGCTACCCAGCGATGCCCCCGTTCTGCGGGAACAACTGGTACACCAGAGGTTCGTCCAACCAGGTCCTCTCGTACTGTGGTTAGAACTTCTCAAATCTTTACGCCTGCACCGGAGAGGGTCCGACCTGTCTCACGACGGTCTGAACCCAGCTAACGCGCCGTTTTAATGGGCGAACAGACCAACCCTTGGGACCTTCTTCAGCCCCAGGATACGACGAGCCGACATCGAGGTGCCGAACCGGGCCGGCAATACGGTCTATTGGGCCCGACTAGCCTGTTATCCCCGGGGTAACTTTTATCCGATAAGCTCCGGCGCTACCACACGCCACCGGAGGATCACTAAGCCCGACTTTCGTCTCTGCTCGGCTTGTAGGCCTCGCAGTTAAGCTGGCTTATACCTTTATGCTTACAGTCCGATTTCCATCCGGACTAAGCCAACCTTGGGACTCCGCTGTTACTCTTTGAGCGGAGACCACCCCAGTCAAACTGCTCACCAAGCGGTGTCTCCCGATAAACATCGGGGTAAGATGGCAACAATATCAAGGTGGGTGTTTCATTGGCGGCTCCACCCCAACCGAAATTAGAGCTTCAAAGCCTCCCCACTACACTACGCATGACATTATCGACACCAACGCTAAGCTGCAGTAAAGCTCCACGGGGTCTTTCTGTCCTGGTGCAGGTAACCTGCATATTCACAGGTATTGCAATTTCGCCAAGTCCCTTGCTGGAGACAGTGCCCAACTCGTTACGCCTTTCGTGCACGACGGAACTTACCCGTCAAAGAATCACGCTACCTTAGAACAGTCAAGGTTACTGCTGCCGTTTACCGGGGCTTCAATCCCAGGCTCAAGAAAGCAAGCTTCCTATCACCCGGTCATTTAACCTTCCGGCACTGGGCAGGCGTCAGCCTCTATACGTCACCTTGCGGTTTAGCAGAGACCTGTGTTTTTGATAAACAGTCGGCTGGGCTTGGTTTGTGCCACCTACCTCGCCCGCAGGGCGAGAAAATCCCAAACCTCAAACTCCAAATAACAAACAATTTCAAATTTTCAATTTCCAAATTTACAAAACGATGTTTTGATTATTCGAAACCTGCCTGACGGGTCGAATTTGGAACTTTGATTTTGTTTGGAATTTGGTGCTTGGTTATTGGAATTTCCTTGTCCTACAGACAAGGCAGGTCATGGATCTCCCGAAGTTACCCATGTAATTTGCCTAGTTCCTTAGCAAGGGTTCTCTTGATCACCTGAGCATTCTCAGCTCGCCTACCTGTGTCGGTTTGCGGTACGGATCCAGTACTTTCTAGCTACGAAGCTTTTCTCGGGGGCTTAACAAAGTCAACTTCTTCTTTAAAATAAAAAAGTCGTCATCACAGCTCGAATAATAAATCAATGTGTTAACGCTGATTCAATTTTACTGCTTAAACCCAGTAATTATTACTAGGCTCAACTTATCAAGCCTCGTCCCTCCTTAGCATCAAACAAAAATACTAGAGTACAGGAATATTAACCTGTTCATCCATCGCCTACGCCTTTCGGCTTCAGCTTAGGACCGACTAACCCCTGGATGATGTACATTGCCAGGGAAACCTTAGGCTTTCGGTGGACCGAAATCACATCGGTCTTTAACGCTACTCATGCCGGCATTCTCACTCCCGATAAGCTCCAGGGTCGCTCACACTTCCCCTTCAACGCTATCAGGACGCTCCCCTACCCCTCGCGCGTAGCGCGAGGCCGTAGCTTCGGTATCTGGCTTAGCCCCGTTAAATTTTCGGCGCACGCTCTCACCCTCGCCCGCAGGGCGAGAATAGCAAATTCATTACAAATTTCAATAACACAAATTTTTACGAATAAAACAAATTCTTTTGCAATATTTGTAGCTAATTTGTGCTATTTCCATTCGTGGCCTATTTGCTATTCTTGTCCTACGGACAAGGATCGAATGGTGAGTTGTTACACACTCTTTAAATGATGGCTACTGCTAAGCCAACATCCCATCTGTCCATGAAAACGCACTACCTTTCCCACTTAGCTCAGAATTTAGGGACCTTAGCTAACGATCCGGGCTGTTTCCCTCTCGACTATCAAGTTTATCCCTGACAGTCTAACTGCCCAGCTAGTTTTTATGGTATTCGGAGTTTGATAGAACAAGACCAGTAAAACTAATCTTGCCCTGCCAGTATCTCTACCTCCACAAAAAATATACTAGACGCTAGCCTTACAGCTATTTCGGGGAGAACCAGCTATCTCCGAGTCCGATTGGCATTTCACCGCTATTCACAACTCATCCAAAGCAATTGCATCTGCTACTGGTTCGGGCCTCCGCTTGATGGTCATCAAACTTCACCCTGGCCATGAATAGATCACTCGGTTTCGGGTTAAGTCCTATCTGCTAAACCAAGCTCAGCTTGACCAAGTCAAGCTTAGCCTGGAAACGCCCTATTAAGACTTGCTTTCGCTGCGCCTCCATCCCAAAACGGGAATTAGACTTGCAAACAGGAACATACTCGCCGGCTTATTCTCCAAAAGACACGGCATAACCTCGCGCGCAGCGCGAGGAAATCCCAAATCTCAAATTCCAAATAACAAACAATTTCAAATGTTCAATTTTCAAATTTCAAAAACGTTGTTTTGATCATTCGAATTTAGGACTTTGATATTGCCCGCCTAGACTTGCGTCTACGCGAGGCTGGTTTGGAATTTGGCGCTTGGTTATTGGAATTTCCTTGTGCTACGCACAAGGCGTTGCCTGCTTGTCAGCACACAATTTCAAGTTCTATTTCACTCCCCTCTCCGGGGTTCTTTTCACCTTTCCCTCACGGTACTAGTTCACTATCGGTCGAAGCTGATATTTAGCCTTGCCTCGTGGTCGAGGCGGATTCCCACAAGGTTATCTCGTGTCTCGTGGTACTCAGGATTTACATGTTAAACATGTAAATATACCAGAAAGAGACTGTTTCCTTTCGCTTACGAGGCTATCACTCTCTACGGCCGCCCTTTCCAGGGCTGTTCGGCTAGAAAACAGTTTTGTAACTCTTTCCCGACTTGCGTCGGGATACTGGCTCCTACAACCCCCTGTCCTACGGACAGGGTTTGGGCTCTTCCCTTTTCGCTCGCCACTACTAAGGGAATAATCTCTTTTCCTCCGGGTACTAAGATGTTTCAGTTCCCCGGGTACCCGCCCTGTCATTCGACAGGGCGCCCCGACGTAACGTCGGGGCGGGTTTCCCCATTCGGAAATCTCTGGATCAAAGGTTGATAAACACCTCCCCAAAGCTTATCGCAAATTTCTGCGTCCTTCATCGGTCAGCTCCGCCAAGGTATCCATTGTGTGCCTTAACCTATCTCTTAGGTAAACATTAAGAAAAAACATTTACTACTACTTTTACCTGCAAATATTATATTGGTAAGGTGCTCTGTTGTGTTGCCACGTAATAAATTTGCCTGTGCAAATTTAAACGCGGCACGCAAAAACTAACGCCTTAGCTTCGCTTAAGTGGTGGAGCCAGGGAGATTTGAACTCCCGACCTCTACGTTGCAAACGTAGCGCTCTGAACCAACTGAGCTATGGCCCCTTCAACAAGACCCAGCCAGTCTACCCGGCGCCGTCACCCATCTGCCGATACAAACTATACCTAAACAACAAGAGAAAAAAACTGCGGGGAAAAAATAAATACCCCCCCCGTGAAAAGGAAAGCCGGAAGAATTATCCGCCAAGCAGGCACGCTCGACTTCTTAATTTCTGTCTTTTTCTCATGCAACGGGAGTATAGCATAGGAGAACTGAAGGGTCAATAGCAAGTAAACAAGGCGGCTGTGCCACGAGGACTTGCGAAAGCAAGTCTTTTCAGTGGCTGCGCCCCGCAAAGCTCGCCCCGCTCACTGCGGGGCACGCAAAACTCTAAGCTTCGCACTTCGCCACACTCGTGCTCAGCAAGATTTTTGCGTGGTGGGCGATCGTGGACTTGAACCACGGACCTCAGTCTTATCAGGACTGCGCTCTAGCCAGCTGAGCTAATCGCCCGCAATGATAACTAGCAAAAATCAAGCCGCAGGCGAAAATTTTTACCTAGTTGAATTGCGCCACGTTGAAATTCGTGAAACGAATTTCTTTCGTGGCAAAAAGATATTAACCGCCAGAATGCTTTATGCCACCATTGTAACACAAAAAAGACTCCGCTTTTACGGAGTCTTTCGCGGAGTCTCACTGACTCTTGGGAAACTAAACAGCAACAGGAGCATGTAGGGTATCTCCTTAGAAAGGAGGTGATCCGTCCGCAGATTCCCCTACGGACACCTTGTTACGACTTATCAGAAATCGCTGGTCTTGACTTAGTCCCTCATAAAGAGGGGTTTCGGCCACTCCCAACTTTCTCTAACTGACGGGCGGTGTGTGCAAGGAACGAGAACGTATTCACCGCGACATGGCTGATTCGCGATTACTAGCGATTCCAGCTTCATGAAGTCGAGTTTCAGACTTCAATCCGGACTAAGACTGGTTTTGAGGATTAGCTCACCCTCGCGGGGTCGCAGCCCATTGTACCAGCCATTGTAGCGCGTGTGTCGCCCAGGACATAAGGGCAATGAGGACTAGACGTCATCCCTTCCTTCCTCCCCATTACTGAGGCAGTCTCGTTAGAGTGATACAACTAACGACAGGGGTTGCGCTCGTTGAAGGACTTAACCCTACGCGTCACCGCACGAGCTGACGACAGCCATGCAACACCTGTCCAGTGCTTGCTGATAAACAGCATTTCGCTTTCTTTCGAAAACGACATTAGGCACTGGATGTCAAGCCCTGGTAAGGTTCTTGGCTTATTATCCAATTAAACCACGCGCTCCACCGCTTGTGCGTTCCCCCGCCAATTCCTTTGAGTTTCAGTCTTGCGACCGTACTCCCCAGACGCCCCGCTTATCGCGTTAGCTGCGGCCCACACCTTGTGCTATGCACAAGACGTAGACCTAGCGAGGATCGTTTACAGCTAGGACTACAGGGGTATCTAATCCCTTTTGCTCCCCTAGCTTTCGTGGATCAGCGTCAAATTAGGACCAGCAAGCTGCCTTCGCTTTTGGTATTCTTTACGATATCAACGGATTTAACCCCTCCACCGCAAATTCTGCTTGCCCCTCCCTACTTCTAGTCTGCCAGTATTTTCAGCATTTTCCCGATTGAGTCGGAGAATTTAACTAAAAACTTAACAAACCGCCTACCCAACCCTTTACGCCCAATAATTCCGGGTAACGCTTGCACCCTACGTTTGACCGAGGCTTCTGGCACGTAGTTAGCAGGTGCTTATTCTCCTGACATTACATCAGACAAAAGGAGTTTACAACCTCTCGGCATTCTTCCTCCACGCGGTGTCGCGGCGTCAGGCTTTCGCCCATTGCGCACGATTCCTAATTGCTGCCACCCGTAGGTGTGTGGCCCGTGTTTCAGTGCCACTGTGGGGGACCATGCTCTCACACCCCCTACTCGTCTTAGCCTTGGCGGGCCATTACCCCGCCAACTAGCTGATAAGACGCAGGCTCCTCCCCAAACGGAAAGTTACTTCCTTTACCTCGCCCGCAGGGCGAGAAAATCCCAAATCTCAAATTCCAAATAACAAACAATTTCAAATTTTCAATTTCCAAATTTCAAAAATGATATTTTGGTCATTCGAATTTAGAATTTTGACATTTGTTTGGAATTTGGCGCTTGGTTATTGGAATTTCCTTGTCCTGAGGACAAGGACTATCCAGTATTATCCCCACTTTCGTAGGGCTATTCTTAACTTGGGGGTAGATTCCTACGCGTTACTCACCCGTCCGCCACTATCACTCGTGCCTCGCTATCGCTCGCCACTCGCTCAAATTAAAAGTCCAAAGTGCAAAGTGTAAAGTGCAAAATCACAATTTAAAATCAGAGGTTTTCACATTTCATAATTTTGAACTTTGAACTGCAACTTCTAACTTTGAACTTTTAACTTAAGAGAGAGAGTGACGAACGCCAGTGAGACACGAACGACCGTTCGACTTGCATATTTTAGGCACACCGCCAGCGTTCACCCTGAGCCAGGATCAGACTCTCAGTGATAACTATCAAAAACCACGCCTTCCGGCACAGGTTCTTGATTAGTTGAAAACTATACCTCTGCACCCAACATGGCGCAGAGCTACAACTTAGTTTGTATCAAAATTGATACAGGGAAACACCATAAGCCATATGTAGTTAATTTCAACTACTTATGGACTACGGTTATGCTCGATTCACGCAGTGACCTTTCACTGCCAAGAATCTCGCTGAGCTCCTGTTGCTATTCAGTTGTCAAAGAGCCACTGGCCGTGATAATAACAGGGAAAAAACGGAAAGTCAATACTCAAGAAATGGACACTAACTCCTTCTAAACAAGTTGCATTTACCTCTCCACGCTCCCGCCAAATTCATGGTTCCAAAATATATTTTTCTCCCTGTGCATCCTTATCCCTTTCGTTCTCCAGAAAACACCATAGACGATAATAACTGGCATCAACCTTCTCGTCTTCGGGCTTCTTCTGCGCATAGTAGTAGGAGAATCGCCCCCCCTCTTTTCGCTCCTGACCCTCCATTGGATCCATTACTAAAGACGCTTCCCTGCCTCGAAGTTTCTCAAACTCTGACTGCACAGGGTAAGCCCCTTGCCGGGCCGAATAATTTTCTACCAGCCTCTGCAGTTCCCCCATATGCTCTTTTCTTAATGCATCTCTCTGCAGCGAAGAAGAATCCAGTTTTTGCTCCAGGGCCCGCTGACGCCGCCATAAAAAACTCGCAACCATCAACGAGGTTAGCGCCACTACCGAACTGGCGCCAACTAACAATGAAGACATGTCCAAGGGCCCCTTTGTTTGTTCCGGCTCAATAATATTCAAAAAATCTTCTAGGCTGACACCCATCTTATCAGCCGCCCATTTGATAGCCTCTTGCTCAACCTCAGGACGCGCATAGAAATCTTGCATAGTTGCAGCCTCAACAAACATCGGGTTTCCCCAGAAAGTTACGAACAAAACTGTTATTATTGATACTAGAAAAAGATTTTTCATAATTCTTTTATAAACTACCGATTGGGTCATTGTCGCATCTATAGCTTCGAATCAGGTAAATCCTACCGTCAAACCCAATATTCGTGCTGCAGTCTGGATATTTTGGCCTAATGTTCGGGTCACCACCCAAATTATCTAGTGTCCAAAAATCATTTTCGTTCTCCAAAAAAGCCCCTATCATATAATAATCCCCGGCTACTCCACCCATGCCAGTTTCACTAACATAAAAATAAGAACTGCCATCGGTCTGCCATACCGAGGCAAAAGCATCGTTTATCGGATCGCTGTATAATTCTCGCAGATAACCCTCGCCGATCAGCACATCCAAGACTGCCGAAAGCGAAACTACATGCCAAGAACTCGGATTAGCGCTAGAACATCCCCCCTGAGTTTGAATACAATCGCAGGGAAAAGGGTATCCCGTATTCTCCACAAAGTAGGCATCTAAAGCGTTAGCTATCTGACGCAAATCCGATTTCCTTTGAGCATCGCGGGCCTGAGCCATCCGTGCCCCCGGATCAATTAGAACAAAAATGAGCGCCGCGAGAACGCCAATCACAGCAATAACCACCAGCAACTCAAGTAGTGAAAAGCCCTTTTGCAAATCGTCTTGTCTCTTCATGAATTATAGTATAGCACAGCCAACAGATTGCGTTTACAGCTGACATCTAGCCAACGATTATTTAGCATTTATCCGCATCCCGTACATCATTAATAATTCCTCTACCATCGTCACTTCTTCCGGAAGCCTATCTCGAAACCGCACTAACCGC
Organism: Patescibacteria group bacterium; assembly: GCA_018818265.1. Classification (GTDB taxonomy): domain Bacteria; phylum Patescibacteriota; class 4484-211; order 4484-211; family 4484-211; genus JAHISN01. The sequence continues at coordinate 24,133 of JAHISN010000011.1, forward strand.
GGAAAGCGTAAAGACAAGCCTGCCTCGCCAACCCTCTGCCCAGCTGTGTGTACCGGAGAGAGTGTTATTTCATCGGCATCAACTTCTACTACCACTCCCGGCCTCACCCAGAAATCACAGGCCAACGCCTTATCAACTGTATACTGCTTCGGCTTACTTGTAACCTGCTGATTTTTAATCCGTTGCATAAACTCTTCCCACTGCTCATCAGTTAAACCTGTGCCTACTTTAGCTACCGTCTCAAACTCATCCGCCTCTGCATTATAAACCCCTACCAAAAAAGCCCCAACCCCAAACTTCGCTCGCTGTCCCTTACCCGTATAATAACCCATTACCAACCCATCAACGGTATCCGGCAAGCCAATACCTTCGGTCCCCCGCTTGTACTTAACCCAATTGAAATTGCGCGCCCCGGCTTGATACGGCATGTCCAATTTTTTGCACATCACTCCTTCTAGGCCTTCGGAAATATACAAATCAAATAACCTCCCTAGCTCACCAGCTGACTTGACTATTCGATGACGCACCGGCAGTAACGTATTAGGTCTGATAATTCTTTCCAACATCTTCCTTCTTTCATTAAAAGGCTTGTCCAGTAAACTCTGGCCATCAAGAAACAAGATATCAAAAACAAATACTTTCAACGGAATTTGTTTTGACTTTTCCGCTACCTGATATTTACGCTTACGCTGCATAGTTTCCTGAAAGGGCAGAAATTCTTCAGTGTCAGGATTATATGCAATTGCCTCTCCGTCAAGGATGACTGATTGTACCGACAGTTCCTGTGCCGCCGCAACAATTTCCGGGAACATATGCGTAGTATCCGTCATGTTTCGGGAAAATGTTTTGACCAATACATTAGTCCCCCTCCCCCCAACCTTGTTTTTGAACAATCCCTCTTGCCCGACCCGACCCTCACTTTTCACTTTTTCGGCCAAAGGCCGATCAGCCTCTGGCTGAAACTTTTGATCCTCCGTCGCCTCTTCTCTTTCGCTTGAGGCTATGAAGGGCAGGCTTTTCCCTTTACTCACGTGAATCTGCACCCTTAGCCCATCCACTTTCGGCTCCACAGCAAACCTTACTAGCTTTTCGACAATCTTCTCTATTGAAGGAAGCCTTGCCGATAAAGCTGCTCTTATCGGCCTACCCGCCTCCGCATTAACTTTCTCCAGTCCTGTTAATCCCCCTGCCTTGAGAGTTCGTGCAATAAGACCAATGTCAGGACAAACATTAAATTTTTGGCGTATCTCCCTAGAAATGCTCTTATCCCCCTTAATTAGGTAAGATAGTGCATCAATTAGAGTCACATCAGAAAAGCCTAGCCGCAGTTGCCCCAGCGGGATACGAGTTACATAGCGCACACCCAGGGAATCGAGGATACCAAGCAACTCCGCCATCTTCTTAATTTTCACTTCCTGCGAGCCAGTCCCTTCGGCTTCGGCAATCTGTAATAACTTGGCAAAAACCTCCCCGATCTCTAGCTTCCCTTTCGGTTTATTTTGACCCTCCTTCGCACCTTCTACTTCGCTCAGGACTACTGAGGGTTCCCTGCCTCGCTGGCGCGCCTCGATTCGGCGAAGCGGGCAGGCGGACGCTAAGATGCCCCGCAACTTCCCACTTCGCCCTTCGGGCTTAGCGGGACTAGTGCTGCGGGAAGCTTCACCAGACAGCTCATGGAACTGCTGTGCCACCACTCCCAAATCACCCACCTCTTTAAACTTCTCTCGCACTTTTTTCTCTTCTATGTTAAATGCCTCTGCCAAAACCTTAATCATCATCTTGTCAGCCAAATTAAACTCGCTTGTTTCATAAAGCGGTCCCAAACGGCCCAACAACAAATAACAAGCCTTGTCAGTCTCTTCAACCGACAGCTCACCCACCAACTCCGCTAAAATCCCCGTCATCTGGTTGCGGGAAGCTGTCTGCTCTATTCTTTCGAGATATTGGGAAAATATAGAGAATTTCACTGAACTTATTTTACCACTGCGCGAACTTCAATCCACACAAATCGGATTATTTCAGGCCTTATCTGATTGAAAATACCGCCACATTCTGATAAAATGGGAACACTAGGGGGAAAACATTGCCGGGTCGTCTAACGGTAGGACAGCGGACTTTGACTCCGTCGATCGTGGTTCGAATCCACGCCCGGCAGCCACCCCACTTCGCTAAAGCTTCGTGGGGCTTGCCCCACAAGATTTAGTCGAAAGTGGGAGTGTCCCTCCGAAGCTCCGACTGATGAAGGAGCGTAGGGGGACAACACACAGCACATGCACTACGTTTACATTCTAATACTATCCAATGGGGATTACTATCATGGCTTGACTGGAAATCTCGAACGCAGGATAAAACAACACCAACACGGCGAAAATAAATCAACCAATAGGTTTCTACCCGTTGAGTTGATTTGCTACATAACCTTTAAAAATAAGAAGAAAGCTGAAGATTTTGAGAAATATCTAAAAACTGGATCAGGCTACGCATTTCGAAATCGACACCTAGTTTAGCTTAGTTACTTCTGGCCCTGCCTGCCTGCCGGCAGGCAGGCCTGTACTGTGAATGCGTAGCATTTTCTGGCACACGGGCCATTCGACGCGCTGTGCTTGTTCGCGACCATAAACTCAGGCCGAATAGCTCATGGCAAGCCAGTAAGGAAAATGCCCTGAGCTTATCGAAGAGTGCTCACGTCAAGCCCCAATTTCTGGACACAAAATTTATGATTTAGAAGTACGATTTTTCGATCCGCAATAATTTTCTAAACATTCACATGGTATCTGATATTTAATCCCCGAATGTTTCCATTCACGGTTGTACAGCCGAGAAAATCTTCTTAAAGATTTCTCTAACTCTGCACCCTGCTATCGTGAGAAACTCCCGTTGAGTCAGCCGGAATCTCTTCAAAATTGAAAAGAACGCCTCAATGTACGAATTCTGGGTTGGTTTCCTTTTATCTGACATTGATTGGCTCACCCCCAGTTTTTTCCAGTAAGCGATATCCTTGTCAGCCACATAAGCTCCGCCTTGGTCTGAATGAATAAATTAATATTTCTTCGCAACAAAAGCTAAATTGTTTGGATCCAAGTATCCAAGTTTTTTCATGCCTCCATTTATCCATTCCTGCTCTTTGTTGAAAGGAACT
>JAHISN010000012.1 GCA_018818265.1 Patescibacteria group bacterium
ACCCGTACACCCAACACACCGGATGATCGCTTCAAAATAAACCGATGCACCATTGTATTTGGTTCCATCCCATAAAATAAGACCCAAACTATTGTCTGTAGGAAGGAACGTTTCCGTTGTTGTGCTTGTATACACCTGATCAATAATATTAATCTGCTGTTCGATGGTGACGCTCGTGCCACCGGCGCCTCCGCCGGTACAGCTGGCGCCATCGGCATCTTCCCAAGCGGTATCGCTAAAGTCCCAAGTACAGCCTTCAATGGCATTATTAACCACAAAAGTGGCGTACATATCCTGGGTAGGGCTGGATAAAGCGACAATGTTGCCGTAGACATTTTCGTCGCCTTGATCATCAGAAATCTGGTGCGGCGCGGCGGTCCAGTTCCAGGTAGAAAGATCAGTTGTCCCCTTCTGAGAGGCAGCGCCTTCATAAGTGGTGGCGGTTTTATAAACATAATTTGAACCCTCATTATAGTTGGCGCCAACCCAAACATAGTCATCGGAATCAAGGGTAATATAGGGGTAGGAATAAGTGCCGGATTCATTCAAAGCCGTTGACACATCGTTGTCCCAACTAATATCATTACTTGACAAAGTTCCGGCAATAACTTTAATATCACCGCCATCATTAACCGCCAACCAAACATATTCCACTTCACTAATCGTTTTCCACCAGACTGAGAAATCATTGGTAGAGTAAGGCCGGTAACCGTTTGCGTCGGTATTAGTGGCATTCCAATTAGCCCCGTGGTCTGAAGACCACCTGATTTGGATTTCATCCCCATCGTGATAAAAGAGCCAGTATCTTTCGTTTTCTTCATCGTAGAAAGTCTTTCTCTGGAAGGAGTAACCAGTCGCGTTGGCATTGGTAGTGGAGGCGCCAACACAATCATCCGCGGCAATGGTCCAGTTGGTATTACCTCCAGAGGCAACCGAATAGGAAGCGCTAATGGCTGATCCAGAAACAGTAGAGTCCTGGACATCTAAGTATTGTAGAGTGCCGGTGGAGCCACTGTTGGTCAAGGTCCATTTAGATGTAGCGGCGTGATCATCAAAGGCACTTGATCTTAAAACGAGCATATCGTCACAATCCGTACCCTGAAAGGTTAAAGTTCCTGACCAGCCAAAAGTTTCGTTGGCCCCAAATTCGATTATCCTGTCACCGGTGGTCGCTGTTAAACTATAGAAGTTCGTTGCCCCGGTGACGGCTTGGATAGACTCTGCCGCTCCATCGAGAACCACCGTGCCGTCTTGGGCCGTAAAACCACCCGTCCCCTCATCATTATCCCAGTCTCCAGCCACATTGACTTGATAGTCGGTAGCAGTTACATCCAGTGTCCCGCCGGCAATATGTAAAGTCCCATCCACGTCTAAATTACTGCCTAACTCCCAGGTAACGGGTCCGCCGCCATCATTAAGGGTTAAATCGAAAAAATCATCATCAGCGGCTCCGGTGGAATCAATGTTTTTCGGTGAACCAGAACTGGCATTTAAGGTAACCTCTCCAGAACTATGAGTAAAAGTGCCGTTGTTATCCCAGTTGCCGGCAACATTAAAAGTGCCGGTTTCTGAGGCGATAAACGTAGCGGCGTTATTAATTTCAAACTCGCCGTCCACATCCAGAGTGGGGTTATTACTGGCCGCGGTTACTATTACCCCGTTAGAGCCGTTGCCTATCCGCATTTGTCCCAGAACGTTGATTGTTTGTGAGGCGGCACTTCCTAAAGTGAATGTTGATGTTGCGGCGGGGGTGAAAAATAAATTATAAAAAGTGATTGAACCTGTTCCGCCAATCGTAGCCGCGCCGCCAGAAGAGGATGCTATACTTGTTATCCCAGAACTCGATTGGGTTAGTGTTCCGGAAATGTCGATAGAACCCGAGTTGGTCACAGTGCTGCGACCTACACTTAAGCTGTTAGAACCCATAGACAGAGTTCGGCCACTCCCCACTACTAGATTATTCATTACGTCTATCTCGGAAGAAACAGTCGTTGTGGCAGTGCTTCCATCCAATGTTAAGTTGTAGACACCAACAATATCGTCCTCACTACCGCCCAGAGTTCCTGTTCCTGCCAGAGTTAATCCTCCGGCGGTACAGCCAGTGCAAGTGATCATACTCCCAAAACCGGTGGTTGTTACACTGCCCCCATTAACATCCAGAAACTTGTCGTTCATAGCTATCTCTGCCCCAACACCAATGTCCACATCTCCAGAAACATTGATTGTGCTGGAATCAGCAGCTCCCAGTATCGTCTCTGTCCCTGAGCCGGAGATCGTTAGATTAGTAAGATTAAACGTACCCGTTCCGCCGCCGATTGTCCCGTCGGCGCCCATAGTAACCGTGCCCGCCGATGAAGCTACAATTCCTGACCCGGCAACCGTAATATCCCCGCCATTGATAGTCGTATTGGCATCAAAGTTCGCTGTAGCTCCGGCGGCAACGGTAACATCACCGGTTACTGTTGTTGTGGTATCAAAGTCCAAACGAGTCCCGTCAATAATAGCGTTCCCGCCGATAGCGTTGGAAGCCGTGTCAAGATAAGCGCTCGCCGTGCTGTCCACATGCAGGTGCCCGGTACTGCCTTGGGTGGTGACTGTGCCTCCGGGATCAAAGATATCCCCAGTCCAGACGTGTAACTCTTTACCTGTTTCTACTGTTAGGGTATTCGGGGAACCGCTAACCGCATCAAAAAGCATGTTAGTTGCCGGCGATTCGGTTGATTCATCCCAATCCCAAGTATCCGGGATGGTAATCGTTCCATCCGGCTCGTCGCGGACAATGACTGTTTCCAAAAAAAGATTAATGCCGGTGTCGGTACCGCCACCATCAGAAACATAAACGGTGTTGGCTTTGTCGGTAGAGGTAAGATAGGCTGTAACAGTATCTCCTGAAGTAATTGTCCCTACGCTAATAGAATAGGCGGCTGTAGAGCCATCACAAGTAGTGGTTGTCTCTGACCCACCATTAACCCTAATCCCGATAATAGTCGTTCCATCACAAGGGCCGCCATTGCCAGAAGTCGCGATGGTTGATTCATTGTCAAGATAAACAATCCCTGAGACAGTAGTCGTTGGCTCTGTCCAGGAAAAATTAGTAATCCGGCTGTTGTAGGGCGTAGTAGTGCCCCAGTAGAAAGTTCCTTCGGTACGCCTGCTTGCGGAAGGTACGCCGGTAAAGGTGTAATATTTGGTGTAATAATAAACTGTCCAGGTGGCGCTATCCAGCTGGCTGGCTCCCAGCTGTTCGGTGGTAAACTGCGCCTGCTGGGTCCAGGCTACATAGCCCGGTATTTGAGCGAAAACCCTAACTACAACAGAATCAGTGGCGTTTACGGCTGTTTGTGGACAAGCCCATGTATTGGATTGGATACCCTCCGTGTTGCCTCCAAGATAAGTCCGCTGTACCTGGGCTACTGGAGTTCCTAAGGTTACTTCATTTTCCGCGGGTACGGAAGTTCTGGTATAAACCCGGATTCCCCAATCTACGGTCTGATTCTCCCTGCCGTTTTGACTGCCAGTAGTAATTAGGCTGGATTGCGCTGTAGTGGACTGAGAGGTGCCCAGGCTGTAGGTAGTTAAACCATTAACAGTGACTTCACTAGCTACCCCTCTCATGTAGCGGGTTTCCACTGCATCAATTGCTAATTGCCATACTCTGGACTCAATGAACACAACTCTATCGCTACCCGCAAGCAATAACCTTAGTGGCCCGACAGTAAATGCGGCGGGAGATTGATCAGGCGCATTAAAGAAGTAACTTAATTGATAGATATTTCCCGCCCTCCAGTCAACCTGCCAGCGAATTTTTTGTGAATCATCACCCTTGATGATTTCTGTTGAGTCTTGTTTTGTTTGGATACCCAGAAACCGCTGCGGCTGTGGCTCACCTGAATTGGGCTGGTTGCCCTCAATAGTTTCCTGTAATAATAGGCTCTCTCCCGCAGACTGGATATCAAAACTGGCAGGAACAGTCTCCTCAATAAATCCGGAAAAATCTTCGTTAGCCCGTATCGTTATTTGCATGGGATAGGCCTCAACCGGAAAAATTCTGGTGGCGCTGGTTCTCTCAATCTCAAAAGGCATGGATTCTCTAACTTCAAACGAATCGTAAATAGTGTAAGTCCCATTCTCGGTTTCTGCCGTCAAAACCATCTCGTACTCCCCTGCCTCACCGAGTTGATACTCGGCTTCGTAATCCGGATTAAGCGTAAAGGCTTTTTGGTAACACTCCGGATTAATTCGAATCGTCCCATCCTCAGTTGTAAATATGCTTGGTTTACCCTGCGAAGCCTTGACTTCAAGGCGAAGCAGGGCATCACAAACCATCTCCCCCTTTTCATCCAACACCGCCATTGCCAGCTTAGCCGTCTCTCCGGGTAAATAAATTGACTTATTAATATTAATCGCCAGTACCCCCCAAGTAAAATCCTGCTCCTGCGTGTAAATTTCCCCATCTTGAGTTAGTTCAACCTTCACCACATAAGCGCCAGGCTTTAGACGTGCGGAGGGAGGAACAATTACCTTAACACTCTGATTGTCTATCTGCGAAAGTTCCAAATTGACATTTAATTCCTTGCCCATATAATCATAAAGATAAGCTTCGTATTCTTCCGGAGAAGAAGCCTGTTCTTCCAAGGAGGAAGCCCGCACTGACCCCAGCAATCTCTTTAGAAGACTGTCAATTAGCCCCTCACTAGGCTTCTTATTTTCGGGAAAATGGAAGATTAACTCGGGTATTTCGCGGGCCTGAAAATCCTTCTTTAGAGTTTTTTGATAGCCGGCCACTTCAGACCCAGACTCTAAAGAGTCCTCGTCCGCTAATCCCTCAAAAAGGCTCAGTTGTTCCCTTAGAAACTGACTTTTCTCCCCAATAGCAAGGGCTAGATTCCAAAAGAAAGAAGGCAGGGCAGCCAACCAGTGGCGGAAATTTTGCAAGGCGGCATAAATTGACGAGCGAAGACTGGATAAGAAACCTGTAATCGCGGAATTCCCCCCTTCGCCCCGACAGCTGTCGCAGCTACGGGGGGCAAGTATTCCGCGCAGCCATGCAAACAATCGCGAAATGAATTTCGCTACTACACCTTGACTCTGCACCTCTTCGTCTTCTGACTCTATATTCTCTATCGTTTTTTCCCCTGCCTCTGTTCCCCTATCCTCAGTTTTTCTATCTTCAACTTTCCAGTCCCCTGCTTCTATGTCTTCAATTACCCTGTTCTCGGCTTCCGTCTCCTCAGCTTTAACCTCACCGGGCGCCGACTGATACCCGGGTTCCAAAAGCATCCCGAAGGGACTGGCATTAACAGTTTTGGGCGAATAAGGAATAATGGGAGCCAAAGACCATAGCATCGTACTCATAATCAACATGGAAGCCAAAACCACTCTCCCAACACGACGCCGGTTCCGCAAAGTACTCCTTAGCGGGAGGACGGCAAGATTTCCTAACCGATTTAAAGCGCTTGGCGACAGCGCAAGAGGTTCCAATTCCGGAGAAACAATTTCCTCGCTTGTTTTTCCCTCCAGTGGAAAGAAGATTTTAACCAACCGGGAAAAACGGGATCTGATCAGCGAAATTGTCACTTTCCCACTCTTGGGCGTTCTAAACCATGTCCCCTCCTCCTTCTCTAAAAACCCCTTAACGCTGGCATAAGCCTGAAAAGGGACTACTAGATAACAAAGAGCAATAAAAGATAAGATTCCTAAATAATCATCTTTTTTACTCTCCTCAACAAATAGACCAACGCTATTCATTAGCGGCAGAGCAAAAAGATTCGAGAGCACCATTGACCACCCCCATAATGAAGTCCAGAAAGGAAGCTTTACCCTAAACACCAACTCGGCAATCAACCAACAAATATTTCCCACAAGAAACAGTGCCGCCTGTAGATAGTAGGGAGAAAGATACAACAGCTCCAGCTTTTCCATAAAGCTTAGCCGAGGAGAACGAATGAGACGCTTAAACATCCTTCTAATATTATTTGAGTGACCTTCAGCCCATCGCATCCGCTGACGAGAAAGGCGTTTAAGAGTGGAAACACATTCCGCCGGCGCCTGCACATAAGGAGTAAAAACCACTTTATACCCCTTCTCGTACAGCTTCAGTGTCATCTCAAAATCTTCCGTAATCGAAGTTCCCCAGCCAATATTTTTTAGAACCTCCGCCCTCGCCATGTAAACCGAGCCGTGAATTATCTTTAATCCTCCAACCAATTCCCTTGCTGGCCGCTCAACCAAGTAGGAACCGGAATATTCCGTACGCACTCCCTTGGTAATCCAATTCTCATCTTTATTAAGAACATGCCACTGGTAACCAGTAATTGCTCCCACCTTGCTTTTGCGAATAGCAGTGCGAGATAAACCCCGACAGATAAACTGATAATGTTTAAGAAATTGTGAAATAGTGTCGGGAAAAGGAACAAAATCGGCATCAAAAACCATAATAAATTCCGTCCGTGGGTCCATTTTCTCTATAGCATGCTTAAGTGCCCCGCCCTTGAATCCCTCTCGGGTGGGTCGATGCAAGATCCTTACCAACTGACCATTCACTTTTGACACTTGACCATTAATAGAACCCTTATATCTTGAACATTTTTGAATTTCGAGCTTTAACTTTTCACTTTTAACTTTTAACTTTAAATTTATGCCCTCCGCCACCTGCCGAACAATGTCCACTGTTTCATCACTGCTGTCATCACAAACTAAAACTTCAAAATTGGGGCGGCCGTTTTCATCAAAGTATTCCATTTTGGCACAGGCTTCAATAATCCTCCGCGCCACTCTCTTTTCATTAAACATCGGTAAATGTATCGACACAAATGGTTTTCGCTCAAGCTCCAATTGGCTAATTTCACCATTTATCAACACTGAGCCCGGCACGCCGGCGTCCTCCAATTCTTTTCCAAATAACCAGGAAAATACTCCCCTTCTTTCTCTCACTCTTTCCTCTCCCTGCTTCTCTCTACTCGCCTGTAAAAAGTTAGTAAATATACTGTGCAAGCGACTCTGCTTGCCTTCTTGTCCGTTTAATGAAAGGCCATTCCCCAAACCTGTCTGTCTCCGCGAAGTTGAAAGAACTAAGGCCAAAGATAAATAAGTCTTGGCTGAATAAAGAAAGAAAATTCCTCCGACCAGCAAGCTTATGGTAGCGAAAACTAAACCCAATGGTGATACACCCGGCGTCAAAAACACCATCCGACCCCAACTAAATAGAGCGCGGCAACAAAGGTAGCCGAGACTAAATATAAAGAAAAACGGAACCGCAGTTTTCCCAAAATGTATTAGCCTACGATTGTCGAAAAACGGTGGTAAGGGAGGGAAACCTTCTAAAAGAAATTGTATTTTAGTTCGAGAAGATAAGGGGTATTCGACTGCGCCTGCCTTCACTTGGTGTGAAAAAAGTTCGCGCTCCTCTTTAGTGCTTAATCCGTTTCGTTGGAGGACACGCTGAATCGCAGTACGCCCGATCACCGGGAGACTCTTGTCTATTTTATTAACTGAAACACGGGGATGTCTTAAAGCATAATTGATGATTTGCTGACTTTCATTATCCTCAGTTGTATGCCAGTGGGCATTTTTCGTAGGCCGCTGGCTGGCAAGCGCCTCCAGTTTATCCTTAGCCTTTTGATAACGATTAAACCACTTGTAAAAAGTGAATCTGGAAACACCAAATTCTTTACAAGCTTGAGTTACCGAAACGCCGTCATCTGCAACTCTCGCTATTAATGCTAGTTTCTCCTTTGGTGTAAGGGTGTTCCTCATATAAATATCTCTTCATAGAACATGTTAGCATTAATGAATAATCGCTGTCAAGGAAACAAAAAAGGCGGGTAAGGAAGTTGGCCTGGTGCAAAGAAGAAGAAAACAATGGAGTACTGCACAACGCTCTCTAGCATGGCGTAGTGATATGTGCGTCATGTAGGCACAAAACAAATTTACTGATTCCCTTATTGTAGCGGCTAGCCTGCCTGCCGGCAGGCAGGGCTTCCACGCGATGCTCACACCATGTCGGTATGACGTGGCGCATGGCTGTCGCAGCCTAGCGACAGAAGGACGTTACCCCCCCCCTCCTGACGCAAGTCTAAAGCCTGCCATGGCGGCATGCCGTGGACACGCCGCTACAAATGCCCATAGACTGGATGTTAATTAAAAATGTGGTAAATTTGTTTTGGGGTTGCTATATGAAACCCTAACCCCTTACTGGCAGTGCTTCCTAATCAAAACTTCGCCAACAGGGAGCTTGAGATGCCCTAAGGCACGCCCTAAGGCACACGCCCATAACTAATGAACACATTTATAATTCATGAAATTTATAATCGATAGTCGACTACTTACACGAGATTTCATTATAATAATCCCTGCGACTACTCCTAACAATTACTTACTAGTGCCCTAGCGTGTTATTCTAGAACCCCTTATAGCATTTGCGACATCCGCAGACATAGGCTAGCTTATATAATGATTCGAACTAATCATTACTCGCGAGCGGGGCTTTATTTAGGTTCATAATATAAGTTTGTCGCTATATTCTATGTGACAATATATCTACATTCCGGCGAGAATTTCCTAACACCAATCGCCGATATTACCATACGCTATTTTCGTGGTAAATCTTATTGTCTTAACGCTATTAATTCATCGTCCTGCTATGCAAGTTAACTACCGTCGTTGATTACATTTTAAAATATGACGCGAAGGTTAAAAATTTGAAAATTTACAGCCATTACATCCGCCATTGTTCATTAAGTGCGCCACCCAACATCACCCTTTCTGCCCCGCACTCTATGACAGCCAAACTCTTGCCTAATAACTCTGGATAGGCTAAAATCACAGAATTTTGCATATTGTTCACCCCACACCGTCCTAAATTTCACGAATCGTATTTTGGCGACGATTATTTTTTAAGAATATCGAAAAATCAAAGATCTCAACGACAAACCTACGCTGAGTAACAATTAAAGCGTTTGGATGTTAAGATATATATTTATATACCTTTCTGACCACGATTAGTCAAGAGGAAACAGGTATCTCGGGAGGTAAATTAGAATATAGATGAGAAGAATATGAGAGTAATAAGAGGAATTCATTATTTAACAGAAGCCACACGTCTATGTAGCGGCTAGACTTTAGTCTAGCATTTAGAGGAACCGCTCTTTCTGGCACATCCACAGGACATCTAATGTTCTACATCTGACGTGGCGCGAAGCTAAAGCATCGCCGCTACAATGAAAAACGAATTAGTGTGCGTAATTCCTGTTTAAACCACAAAGTTAATTAGTTTATCGGGGACGAACACGGTATGTTTAATTTCTTGACCTTGCAGAAATCTTTGCACCACTATAGACTCTAGGGCTTTATTATGAACTTCTCTCTCCCCTGCTCCGCGCAGGAATACCAACTTGTCCCGAAGTTTGCCATTCACCTGAACAACCACCGTTACTTCTTCTGTCTTAACTAAATCAGGATCATACTCCGGCCAGGGCTGAAGATGAATCGAATTTTCTTTCTTAAAACCATCCCTACTACCCTGCCGCGTCGTTCCCACTGTCGCTCGCGAGCGACGTGGGTTCGCGAACGACATAGCTTGCCAAAGTTCTTCAGTAATGTGAGGCGCAAGGGGCGCAAGTAGCTTCAGTAAAACCTCCGCCTCTTCCTTATACAGCGCGCAACCAGCCTCGCCGAGTCTAGGCGGGTAAATTGCGCTACTACACTCTTCTAAGCTTTTTTCTTCTTTATGACTTTTCACTTTTAACTTTTCACCACGTAAAGCTACGCTACGCGGCATGCTTTTAACTTGATTAACCCATTCCATCAATGCCGCAATTGCCGTGTTAAAGGAAAAGCTTTCTATATCCTCCTTAACCTTCTTGATCGTTCGGTGCATCAGTTGAATCCTCTTAGGGTCGTTAGGGCTGTTAGGGTCATTAGGGCCGCTTGAACAAGCCGTAGTTACCATACTCCATACCCGATTAAGGAACCGCACCATGCCCTGCAGCCCACTATCAGTAAAATCCCCTCCCCCCTCATAGGGACCCAGAAACATTAGGTAAACACGGAAGGCGTCGGCGCCAACTTTATCAATATACTCATCCGGGTTAACCACATTGCCCTTGGACTTACTCATCTTAGCGCCATCTTTGGTAATTAAACCGTGGGCAAAGAAAGTCTTAAACGGCTCGTCAAAACCGATTAAACCCATGTCTTTAAACGCCATGGTAATAAAACGCGTGTACATCAGGTGTAAAACCGCATGCTCCGCTCCCCCCACATACATATCAACAGGAAACCATTTTTTAAGAATCCTAGATTGGAACGGATAGTCTTCGGCTGTACTTGCAGCTTCAATCTCTTTAACTTTTGACTTTTGACTTCTTAAAAACAGGGTAAGCATAGTAGTACCAAGCCGAATCCAAAAAATTATCACAGACATCCGTTTCCCGTTTCGCTGGACCACCGCACTTGGGGCAAGTTGTATTTACAAATTCATTAATAGCCGCCAAGGGCGATTGGTCCGTTCCCGTCGGCTGCCAATTTTTTACTTCGGGAAGTAAAACTGGCAGATCACCGTCGGGCACTGGTACTTCCCCGCACTTACCACAATAAATAATGGGAATCGGCGCTCCCCAATAGCGCTGACGGGAAATACACCAGTCGCGGAGACGATAACGCACATCTCTCTTCCCCCACCCCTTCTCCTCTATATAGTCCATTACCCTTTGAGTAGCCTCGTGAATATCCATTCCGTCAAGAAAGCCTGAATTTATCATCGTGCCCACATCTTCCTGCACCTGCGCTACCCTTATAATATCCGAAGTGTCACCGTCTGAGCCAACTACCACACGGAGAACAGGCAATTCAAACTTTTGGGCAAATTCGAAATCGCGAATATCGTGTCCCGGCACACCAACCACCGCCCCAGTTCCTACATTTATTAAGACAAAATCACTTACCCAAATTGGCATTTTTCTACCCGTTAGATCATTAATTGCATAACTTCCAGTAAACACTCCCGTTTTCTCCCGGCCCTCGGCCACTCTCTCGATATCATTCTTTTCCCTAGCCGCTTGGATGTATTGCCCAACCTCGACAGAGTAATCCTTTTGAGTTAGCTCCGGAACCAACGGGTGCTCAGGCGCAAGCACTACAAACGTTGCTCCGAAATTCGTATCCGGCCTGGTGGTAAAGCAAATAACCTCTTTGTCGCTTCCCGCAATAGTGTATCTGATATCAATCCCTTCCGACTTTCCAATCCAGTTTTTCTGCATAGTTTTGATTCTTTCGGGCCAGTTGATCTTTTCCAAATTCCTTAGCAATTGCTCGGCATAATTAGTAATTTTGAAAAACCACTGCATCAACTCTTTTTGCTCCACCTGTGTTTCACACCTCTCACACAAACCTTGAATAACTTGTTCGTTGGCTAAGACGGTATTACAAGAAGGACACCAGTTAACCGGAGCCTTCTTGCGCACGGCTAAGCCATGCTTGTAAAGCTGAAGAAAAAGCCACTGAGTCCATTTATAATATGCGGGGTCGTAAGTGCGTACTTCGTGAGACCAATCGTAGCCACATCCCATACGCTTAAACTGCTCGTCACGATAAACACGGCACAATTCATCAATCAATTCTTTCGGCTGCTTGCCAACTTTGATAGCGTAATTTTCCCCGTGAATGCCAAAAGCATCAAACCCCATTGGCTGGAAAACATCTTTGCCCTGCATCCGTATAAACCGACCGTGAATGTCAGCGCCAGTGGAAGCGTAAGCATGACCAACGTGCATCCGCGCACCCGAAGGGTAAGGGAACATCCAAAGGTTGTAATAGGGATTTTTAGCCTTTTTAATATTAGGTTCGTAGAGACCGGCCTTCTCCCACAACCCCTGCCACTTAGTTTCGATTTCCGAAGGATTGTACTTGCTCATAAGGCAATTTTACCATAGACAAGCACGTAACTGCTCAGGCTTCCGACGCAAGAAATCAATGTTTTGCTCTGTAGCGGCGGCCCACGGCATGCCACGTCATACCGACATGGTGTGATCGCCATGGCATGCTTTAGGCCCGTTCAGAAAAGACCTCAACCATTCGACTACGCTAGGCTACGACAGCCATGCGCTACGCAATGCTGCATAGCGTTGGCATCGCGTGGAAGCCCTGCCTACCGTCAGGCAGGCTAGCCGCTACAAACTGTATCGTGACTCTGAGCAGTTATACAACCACTGCAAACTTGACGCACTCTTTCACCTAATGCTATATTGTCAGCATTAGGTAGATATCCACGACCTGTAATGACGTGCTTCAGCACGTTATTCCCGAGTAACAAGCTGAAGGTCCGCCTCGCGTCGACAAGCTCTGCGAGTCGAGGCGGGTTGTCAGTTCAGCACATCACTTCTAAAAGTGGATGCCTATAGATAAGGGGATATAGCTCAATTGGCTAGAGCACTACGCTGGCAGCGTAGAGGTTGGGAGTTCAAATCTCCCTATCTCCACCATGCTTCTCCCGACGTGACGTCGGGATACGCATGGCAGGCCACTTAAATAAAATTGATTAATCGCTTGACACCTCAATCACTTAATCACTTTCCACTTCCCCTTGCTATTTTTAAAAAGAACTGGCTATAATAATTACTAGCCACTAGTCATGCAAGAGATTAATAATCACTTCCAAAAGATCTCCGTTGTTGTTCCCGCCTACAATAAAGAACACAATCTTTGTGAGTATCTTAAAACTCTCGCCGATGAGTTGGAAAAACTTCCTTACGCCTACGAAGTCATTCTAATTAACGATGGCAGTCGGGACAGTACCTTGAAAAAAGCTATCGATTATGTTAACTCCTCCCGTCAACACAACTTCAAAATTATCAGTTATCCCCTAAATGTTGGTAAGGGATTTGCTCTTTGCTATGGATTTACCCAAACAGTAGGAGATCCTGTTCTATTCTTTGATGCCGATTTAGACATTCATCCACGCCAAATTCATATGCTAATTGAATACCTCGTTTTAAGTGAAGCCGACATTGTTATCGGCTCCCGCCGTCATCCGGACTCTATCAGCAACTACCCTTTTACCAGAAGATTAATGAGCCGGGCTTACCAATATCTAACCCATCTTCTTTTTGGGCTTAATGTTAAGGACACCCAACTGGGACTTAAAGCCTTCAGACGCCAAGTGCTGGAAGATATCGTCCCGCGCCTGACAATAAAAAAATGGGCTTTTGACATAGAAGTTTTGGTAGCCGCCCGACAGAACGGATATAAGAAAATCGTAGAATCCCCCATCGTCCACACCCAGCAAAATCTGGGCAGTACCGTACATCTCGGTACAATTTTGGAAATCCTTCGCGATACCGCTGCCGTTTTTTATCGCCGCTATCTGCTAAAATACTACACCAATGACTCCCCTGCTCCGCATCCTTCGGAGGTTGAGTCTGTAAAAACCGCCCTGGCAGACTAAAAATAATGAAAATTCTCATACTCAGCTGGCGCGACATCAAACATCCTGCCTGCGGTGGCGCGGAAATTTACACCTACGAAATAAGTAAGCGGCTGGCGCAAAAGGGACACAAGGTTACCTGGTTCTCTGCAAAAACCCCAAAGCAGAAGGTAGCAGAACAAATCGAAGCTATTAACTTTATCCGCCGCGGCTCGTTTCTAACCGTCCATGCGTGGGCTTTATACCTGTACCTAACAAAATGGCGCCGTCAGTTTGATGTTGTCATTGACCAAATTCACGGCCTGCCCTTCTTCACCCCCCTCTACGTAAAAGAAAAGAAGGTCGCTTTCATCTGCGAAATCGCCGGCCCAATCTGGTTTCGCGAGTGGCCTTTCCCTATCAGCTTCGTTGGTCAAATTGTTGAAAACTTGTACTTCCGCATCTACCGAAACACTCCCTTTATAACCATTTCCCAGTCAACTAAAGATGACCTTAAAAAAAGAGGCGGCAAAAACATCAACATCATCCACCCCGGCGCCAACTCTCCTCCGGATCCAATCAGCTATCCAAAAGAAAAAGAACTCACCCTTATTTCTCTAGGTCGCCTGACCCCAATGAAAAGAATTGAACATACCATTCAAGCCTTCTCGATGGCCATGGCGAATTTCCCGCAGGCAAAGCTTTGGATTGTTGGTAGAGGGAAAAAGACTTACGAAAACAAACTCAGAAAACTTACCGAAAAACTTAAACTCAGCGACAAAGTCATCTTCTGGGGCTACATATCCGAGCAGAGAAAGTGGGAACTTCTGCAAAAGGCATGGGCACTGCTTTCCACTTCAATTAAGGAAGGCTGGGGAATCGTAGTTATTGAAGCCAACAGCGTAGGAACTCCTGCTATTACCTACCATGCGCCCGGCTTAAAGGAATCCGTAAGAAACAAAGAAACCGGGCTCCTGACTACCCAAAACACTCCCGAAGGACTAGCAAAAACGATTGAATATTTTATTTCCAATAAACAATTGCGCCAGCGATTATCAGAAAACGCTAGAACATGGAGCCGCAACTTTTCTTGGGACAAAGCCGCAGATAAATTTGGCGAAATTCTGAGACAAAAATGCTAGAATAGCCCTAGATGCCATTAAAAATATTATTGTTCAACGGCCCTAAAATCCACGAACGCGCCGACAAACTGGAGATGGAAAACCGCATCCTCCGATTAGGTATTGCCTCACTTGCAGGATATCTTTTGGAAAACGAGGTCGAAGTAATAGTTGCCGATCCGGTCACCCAGTCAACTCCAGAAATCAATAAACTGTTAGAAACTTTTCAGCCCGACCTTGTCGGGCTACATGCCTACACCAGCGAGATCCATGCCGCCGCAGAAACTGCACAGTGGATCAAGTCTATTTCTGCCCCAGTTAAAATCATTATTGGCGGGCCACATGCCTCGGCCATTCCCGAACGAACCTTAGAAGAGTTTCCTATTTTTGATTTTGTTGCCGCCGGCGAGGGAGAACAAACCTTACTGGAACTGGTTCAAGAACAAAATTTACGATCAATCCGAGGCCTAACCTACCGAAACGATTACGAAATCAAGTCTAACGCACCCCGTGAACCAATTGCAAATATCGACACCCTCCCCTTGCCCCCTTGGGAAATGTTCAACTTAGATAAATACCGCGGCGCCGATCTAATGGGCGGTTTTGGACGAAAAAGCTCCCTCCTAGAACTACCCGTAGAAGGCGCGCGCGGCTGTCCTTTTGGGTGCATTTTTTGCTACCGCACACTAGGCAAAAAAATTCGCTTCAAAAGCGCTAGCCGCATTGTTGATGAAGTAGAAAGAAATGTTAACAAATTCGGTGCCAACAAAATCCACTTTATCGAAGGAACCTTTGCTGTTAATAAGGCCATCGCCAGAGAAATGTGTCTAGAACTCATTAAGAGAAACCTGCATAAAAAAATGACCTGGTCCACCGGCGGACGAGTGGATATACTAGACGAGAAACTGCTGGAGCTGATGAAGAAAAGCGGGTGTAAATACATCGGCATCGGTGTGGAATCCGGAGACCAAGCAATGCTTAATAGAATCGGTAAGGGAATTAACATCGAGCAGATCAAGCAAACCTTTGCCATCTGCAAAAAGGTTGGTATCACTACCGAGGCTGAGTTTATACTGGGACATCCCTTTGAAACCAAAGAGACTATCCAAAAAACTATCAATCTGTCCTGTTCTCTGCCGACCAAGTACGCTACCTTTGCTATCTTAGTCCCCTTCCCCGGTACTCAGATAGCCGAAATGGCTAAAGAAAATATTGGCGGACTAAAAATCTTGACCCACAACTGGCGTGTTTATGGCAAACAAATCGGAAACAGTTTGGAATTGAAACAGCTTCCTCATGAAAAGCTTTTGGAATACCAAGCCCTAGCATATAGGAAGTTCTATTTGAGGCCAAGTCACATTAAAGCGCTAGTGTCGAGGTTGAATAAAGAGAGAATTTGGTATGGAGTTAAAAATATATTGGGCATTAGGTAATTTCGCCCCGATGTTCATCGGGACTGGTAATTTGCTCCCCCTCGGCTAAGCTCGGGGTCGCGGTAATTAACCTCAGCTGAACTGAGACGGTAATTGGATAATTAGGTTCCACACGGCTAATTACCCAGCCACCAAACCAATGCAAAAAAACAAAACAAAAGAAAACCATAAACCAAACCCACCCATCATCTCCATCATCATCTCCACCAAAAACGAGGAAGAGAATATCGGCCGTTTACTGGAAAGTGTCAAATCGCAGGACTACCTAAATTACGAAATCATAGTTGTCGATAATAACTCCACCGATAAAACCGTAGATATTGCCAGTAAATATACCGACAAGATTTTCACCCGCGGACCGGAAAGAAGCGCGCAGCGAAACTTCGGAGCCAAAAAAGCCCGTGGTGATTACTTACTCATCCTGGATGCCGATATGGAACTAAACCCACAAGCTCTATCAATCTATGTTAGTGACTGTCAACGCAGAAGCGTTGATGCCTTGGCCCTACCAGAGGAGAATCCCGCCCCTGACTTTTGGGCCCGATGCCGCAACCTAGAAAAGCTAATCGCGCAGGGTGAAGCACACCTAAACGCCGCACGGTTTGTTAAAAAGAAAGCATTTGCCCTCATAGGGGGATATGACAATAACTTAATCTCCGCCGAGGACTACGACTTGGATGACCGCCTGCAAAGCGCGGGATTCAAAATTGGCACAACCGACGTGCGCCTGAAACACTGGGCCAACAACAACCTCATCGAAATGATCAAAAAGAAATATTACTATGGCAAAATATTGCATAAATATGTATCCAAAAATCCTCGGTCTGCCTATCAAAGATTCAATCCACTACGTGCCGCGTATTTTAAAAAAGTCAATCTGCTACTGGCACAGCCACATCTAGCATTAGGTTTAATTGTGCTAAAACTTGTCGATTATTTAGCTGGTGGGGCGGGAATACTCGTAGGGACAAGTCGCACCTGCCCGCCTCTGGAGGGATTTGTCCCTACAAAAGCATCAGTCATGAATCATATTACCGCAGTCCTAACTTCCCACAACGAAGAACGCAAAATAGAAAACGCCCTAAAATCAGTCCAGTGGGCTGACGAAATAATTCTGGTTGACGGAGAAAGTACCGATAAAACCGTAGAGTTTGCCCGAAAATACACCACTAAGATAATCACTACCCCAAACGACCCTGGGATGATGTCAATGAGAAATAAGGGTATTGAATCCGCCCGAGGAGACTGGGTGTTAATATTAGACTCCGACGAAATTATTCCAAACAACTTGGCTCAAGCAATTCAAAAGATAATCCTTCGAGAATCTCCCCTCGATAAAACTCGGGGCAAGCAGGACAAGTATGCCGCCTATCGTTTCCCTCGCAAAGCATATTTTCTAGGGAAATGGGTCAAGCACTGCGGCTGGTATCCCGATTATCAAACAAGACTCTTTAAAAAAGACCACGGACACTACCAAGAAGAACATGTACACGAACAAGTTACTATTACAAACGGTAAAACCGGCACAATTGACATTCCCTTTGAACATTATTCTTATTATGATTTCTCCGAATTCTTATTTAAACTCCACCGCTACATTAAATTTGAAGCCGGAAAGCTGACCCAGCGCGAAAAGCCCCCCGCGGCCTTCTACTATCTAATTCTCCGACCCCCTGCTCGATTCCTTAGTATTTATATTAGACAAAAAGGGATACTTGATGGATGGAGAGGCCTGGTTCTATCTTTATTCGCCGGCTATCATGAATTTATGACGTGTGTCACCTATCTAACATTGGATAAAGATCGTGCTTCCCCACATAGAAAGAGAGTCTCTCTATTAAAAATCGCTCTCTCCAAACCCCACTGGATGCTCATAGATTTCTCATGGCTGTTTTACCGAACAAAAATTACACCGGGCTACACCCAAAATAAATACACCATTGGCATTACCACCTACATTACTCGTTATAAAAAATACTTTGTTCCCTTAATCACTAAATTAGGAATTTTGTTCCCCGACACAAAAATCATTATCGCCATTAACGGCTATTACGACCGAGAGAAACAACTAGATTATCTAAAAAGGATTAACTCATTCCTTGATCCGTATAAGAACATAAAAATCATAGAATATGTTAAACCTCAAAGCCTTAGCAAACTTTGGAATCAAATTATCATCCACTCCCCCGCCGAAAAGATACTCGTTTTAAACGACGACCTCAACATCTCGCCTTATTTTCGAAAACACCTGGAGAAAAGCAGAATTCTTAAAAAAGAAATCGCCATCATCAACCACAGCTGGAGCCATTTTCTCATTTCTAAAAAAACTGTTTCGGAGACAGGCTGGTTTGACGAAAGGTTTAGCGGCATCGGGTACGAAGACTGTGACTACGAAGCAAGGCTGACCATCAAAGATAAAACACTGGCTATCGTTATGATCAACAGCCTGAGAAACCTAACCCGTCCCCCTACTGACTTTTCCTGGGGGAAGAACATAAAAATTATAGATAAGAAATATACCGCGGTGAATAAAGAGTTTTTTGATAAAAAGTGGGAAGTATCAACTGTCCCCAAAAAAGGTTTTATCCGGGCAAGAGTCCTGCAAGCCCACGCACGCTTAAAGCCATTCATGGAAACGCCAAACTTCTACCCAAGAGTTTCTCTTTACGGTGTTACCGAACCCTTTCGACTTAAAAAAACACAACCCGTCAATATTGTATGTATAATCTGCGAATCAAAAGACACAAAACTTATCTATAAAAACTATCCCGGATACACGGAAGGAACGACTTTTAACATATTTAAATGTGATAACTGCGACACACACTTCATCTCGCCAGAAAAAGCAGCATCGGGTATAAACGAACTGCTCTACTCCAATCCAGATACACCCGGGTACGACAGATATTATAAATACGCCCAACAGATAAAAAGTTCAAAAGAGCCTCTAAGATTTTTATCGGAGAAAGAAGCAGTTTACTATTTGGTATACAAATACCTAAAAAATAAGCCTAGCCTGAAAATCTTAGAAGTGGGATGTGGGTACGGATACTTAACTTACGCCCTTAACCATCAGGGACACCAGTCAACCGGAATCGACATTTCGGAAACAGCAATAAATTTTGCCCTGAAAAACTTTGGAAACTGCTTTGTAAAAGCTAATATAGAATCTTTCACTAAGAGAACTAACAGAAAGTACGATCTCATAATAGCCACTGAACTTATCGAGCACCTACCACAACCAGGAAAATTTATTTCAAAGTGCTTAGAAACCCTAGGTAAGAACGGAAAAATAGTTATTGCCACTCCAAACAGAGATTACTTTCCAAAAACATCAATCTGGCAAACCGATATGCCACCAATACACACCTGCTGGCTAGGCCATAAAAGTTTTCAAGTTCTGTCTCAATCCCACCAATTAGCTATTCGGTTTGAGGATTTTCGGCACTTTGTACCTCCTAATGATAATTATCTAACCAATTTCCTATTTAGCAGGGAAGAAAAACTACCCTCTCCCATCTTTACTAGGAAAGGAAACCTTCACCCCTCTAGAGTTGAATCAAGACCATCTATTGTTCAACAAGTTTTAAAGTCAAGTTTAGTGCATTTCGCTCCCATCAGATATTTCTCAAACAGGCTCAGCCATTTATTAACAAGGGAACACTCTACCTTAGGTGTAGTTTTAAGGATTGCTAGACCTGCGCCTGATTAACCTTACAGATATTACAAATGTGGCCTTGGTCAGGAACAACCTCGCCTCGGCTTAGCCGTCGGACCGCACAGTACTTTTCTCCGTTCCAAATTTCTTTAAACGAAAAATCTCTGATGTTACCAAAATCAAACTTGTCTTGCCACACTGCACAACAAGGTGAAACCGAACCGTCCGGCTGAATAACCGACTCAATCCAAAGCAAACGGCAAAAATCTTTAATGTCTTTCTTTTGCCTTTTTGAATAATCATACCCCGACAAATTTTCATTTTTAGGCAACCATGGTTTAACATTTTCAAATTGTGCCTTGTTATTCATCAATAACTCCTGTCCCATATTACATCTAATTTGTAAAAACTCCAGTTTATCAACACCTAACTCCTGTGCTAACTCTTTTGCTCTATCAATCCCGTGTTCATTGTGCTTATGAACTATAAATCGCCACTCGAGAAATGGCAAATCGCTTCCTAACTCATGCTTCTTTTGAATTAATCTCTTCATATTTTCAATTACCACCTCAAAATTATTTCCTGCTTGATAGGCCTCAACCGACTTTTGCGAAACCCCATCCAAAGAAACAATTAGTTTATTTAACTTGCACTTGATTAAATTATTACAGATTTCATCATTAAAAATATTCAGATTTGTGCTTAAGTTGACATCAATCTTCATTCCTCGCGCGTATTTGATCATTTTAAAAACATCTTTATTTAACAGGGGCTCTCCCCAATTATAAAGGTTTATTTCCCAAAGATACGGCCCGCACTCATCAAGAACTTTTTTATAAGTATCAAAAGTCATCAAAGTCTGCTTACGACCTTTATCTCTCTGCCCTACCGGACAAAGAGCACACTGCAAGTTACAATAATTACAGGGGTCAATGTTTAATCTAATCGGATAACTGTAGAGATAAATACTTCTAGCTTTAAAATGAAGATAAGCCAGGCCTAGATTAAATTT
The DNA here is from genome assembly GCA_018818265.1 of Patescibacteria group bacterium. GTDB lineage: Bacteria > Patescibacteriota > 4484-211 > 4484-211 > 4484-211 > JAHISN01. The sequence goes on from JAHISN010000012.1 coordinate 20,624, forward strand.
CTGGCGCATAGTCTTGTTTTTGGCAGTTAACTTGGCAAGAACTTCTGATAAATTCGGCATTGTTTCAAAACTTTTTATAATTTGATCCCCCAAACCACCTTGCAAATTGGGAATTTATTCGATCTCCTTGACACAAAAGAGATAAAAGGTATGCTCTGGATAATTCCTTGTTAAAACTTGCGTCAGGAGAGAAACCCCTTTCCAGAACGGCTTTGGCCGCCACACAATCTCCCCTCCCCTTCTCAGCCCCTTCCATCCCCCTGCCCCAATAACCCGATACCCCAAATCGGTCATCTCTTTAGACGTCCATCCGGACAAGTGTTCCTGAAACATATTCTCATTCGCTCCCTGAGGCAAAAAACCATTAGGTGTAAAAATAATTACCTTCTTTTTGGCAATCTTTTCCATCATGGTAATTAATCTTAAACCATCTTCTTTTGATAGATGCTCTATTAAATTAAGCGCCAAAACACAATCAAACGATTTTTCTTTAAAGCGCTCCCCTGCCTCTAAAGCATCAATAGCGCTATACTCATTATGAATTCCAGCCTGCCGGCTCTCCTCAACGGCAGGCCCGAAAATGTCCACGCCAACACTATACTCTAACTGCTCCGAAAATTGCTGTATTGGTGAACTAGAACCACATCCAACATCCAGCACTGTTTCACACTCCCCCAAAATCTCTCTCTGCAAGAGATATGAATAATAATCAAAATATTTACCAGAAACCTTTTTAACCTGTTTAGTTGCAAAACTTTTAACCATCACTAGATGTTATCATTATACTCAATCTTAGCATTCCAAAATGATTAACCCTATCATCTCCATTATAAAAAAAGAGAGGAAAATAATCGGTAATAGTAGCTATATGCTCTTGGCAAATATCATCGGTTCTACCATAAGCCTTGTGGCAAATTTTTCCCTCTCACTTATTCTAGGCCCAATTGGCCTTGGTTCCTTTAAAACCATCTCCTCATTTTTTGAAGGCGTGCCCGTTTCTTTGGGCACAGACACTACCCTTACCAAGTATATCCCGGAATTGGAAGCAAAAAAAGAGCTTGGGAAAATCAAGCATCTACTCAAATCTTTCTACCTCGTAAGAATTGGCACTGTTTTCGTTTTTGTGATAATCTTCTATATTCTCAGAGAAGAACTAGCTTTCAAGCTTCTAAAAGATACCTCAAATATAAAAGTAATTTACGCCGGTATCGTCCTCTTTATCATTAGCTCCCTCGACCTAATTCGCCTCTGCGTTCTGGGCTTTAGGAACTATACGTTATACATTAACACTAACCTTCTCATTTCGGTCTTAAGAAACATTTTCGCTCTCATCTGCGCCTGCTTATGGGGAATCCCAGCCGCTATCCTTGCCCTAGGACTATCCCTTATCCTAGGGCTTATGCCCAGTATCAATTTTCTTAGAAAAAGAGAACTTTTCAGTGTCCAATCAGTTCCAATAAACGTCTGGCAGGTTATGAAAAATTACAGTTTGCCTGTTTATTTTGCTGGGCTGACTGGACTCGTAGGCAGCTTAAACATCCCCCTTCTTGCCCTTTTTTATTCTCAAAAAACAATCGGCTATTACAGTTTCGCGCTCATGATCGGATCGCTGGTAGCCCTAGTCTCCGGTGCCCTGGGACAGATCTTTTTCCCTGAAGTCGTCTTGGAACACTCTCGCAACGGTGCTCAAGCATCACTAAAAAAACTTACGAGAATCCTCGCCATATTTATTACCGCCTCCCTCATTATCATTCCCGCTGGCATAGCTGTATCTGCCCCCCTTGTTCATCATTTCGCGGGCACTTATACCCCGGCCATCCCCATAATCACTCCCCTCCTCTTTATTTACTCCTTTATTGGCGCTTTATCTCTAATAACCGCCTACTGCACAGCCATTGGCAAAAACAAAATGGCAGCTATATTAAATTTGCTTTCATCAATATTCCTATTTACAACCAGCTTCATGATTCTAAGGTTGATATAATAATGAAACAACTACCTGCCACTCACAAATTCCCTCCACTCCTCTCCATAATCTTCCCAAACTGGAACGGAGCACAAGACACATTAGCTTACCTGCAATCCATCCGGAAATCATCTTACCCGCAGAAAGAAATCGAGATTATTATGGTCGATAATCACTCGAGAGATAGCTCTGTTAAATATGTCAGAAAACTATTTCCGGAAGTAAAGATAATTGAACTTGACCAAAACTACGGGCCGGCTTATGCCCGTAATAGAGGCATTGAACAAGCACAGGGAGAAATTATCTTTTGTTCGGACAATGACCAAATCTTGGCTACAAACACACTAGAAATATTAGCGAATTTGCTACAAGTAGAAACAAACAAGCTACAAACAGGAGCGAATAAGCTACAAATTAAAACAGATAAACCACAAATCGGAAAGGGTATCGGTATTGTGGGGGCGAAGGTGTTGACTAAAAGCGAACCGCACCGAATCGTCTCTTGCGGGTATAAGTTTAATCGCTGGCTGGGACTTGAATCAGGCTCAAAAGACTGTCAACAAATCAAAGAATGCGATTGGGTCGCCGGATGCAGTATGATGTTTGGAAAAAGCCTTATTGATGAAATTGGCATATTTGATGAAAACTTCTTCTTTTATGCTGAAGATGCCGACTTTTGCCTGCGCGCCAAAAAGGCGGGCTTCAAGGTAGTCAGCCTACCTAATGCCATCGTCTATCACGGAAAAAATGATCAGTCCCCTGCCCTGCTAACAGACGAAGGATATCTTGACTATTATAAGGCAAAATTTAGATTGATTAAGAAGCATTGCAACTTGCTCCAGCAAATTATCAGTCTGGGGTTACATTTGACAGTATTTAGTTGGATTAGATATTTGACGGGAAAAAAAGAAAGCCTGTTACTCAAATTTAAAGCGTTAACATCAACATTAAAAACCAATGCCAATTAACACCCTAACGCCCCCCATGAAAACTCCTTTAATCTCTATTCTCCTCATCAACCATAACGGCCAAGAACACCTGGAATACTGCCTGCCGTCACTGATGGAGACAAATTACCCCAAGGACAAAATGGAAATTATCTTAGTAGATAACCAGTCAACCGATGACAGCATAAACTTTGTTAAAAATACTTTCCCGCATGTCAAAATCATCAAGGCTCAAAATAAAGGCTACGGAGCTGGCATTAACAGGGGCCTTAAAGAAAGCCGCGGCGATTATATCGCCGTTCTTAATGTAGACATTAAGTTTGACCCCGATTGGCTGGTAAATATTTTAAAACCGTTACAACAGGATAACAATGTTGGCATTGCCGGACCGCTACTGCTGGACTTTGATGCTAAAGAATTACCCGATGAAATCAAAGTCCCCTGCTTTTCCAAATACGGGTATCCGTATCATTACACACTTAATATAGGGGCGGCCCCGACACCGGGGCCGCCCCTATTACCAATCGAAACCATCTGGGTGCCGGGAGCAGTAATGTTAATCAAGAGAGAAGTTTTTGAGAAAATTGGCGGGTTTGACCCTATCTACTTTCTTTATTATGAAGATTTTGATTTTTGTTTTAGAACTCGCATAGCCGGATACAAAATTTTCCTAGTTCCCGCAAGCCTCGTTTACCATAAAGAATCAGCCCTAATCGACCCAGTTTTCACACCACCCGAAAAAGTATTTTTTACCACCCAAAACAGCATCATTACTTTCTTAAAAAATTATTCCCTCCTCAGCCTGCTCATCTACGGTCTCCTCTTTTTCATATTAAGATTTGTTGATATTATCAATGATTTAATCCACCCACAGTTTCGCCGATTTGGACTAGCCAAACTGCGGGCATTTTACGGCACTTTAACCCAAATGCCCACCGTTATCAAACAAAGGCGTAAAGTGCAAAAATTAAGAATTGTTACTGACCAAGAAATCTTTAAACTCAACCGTGGTGATTCCTTATGGAAAGTCGCCAAACAGAAAGCTATTTCAAAGAAAAACTGACTACTAGAGTATACGCTCCTTACTTGACAGCGAGGCTACAGAACGTTAGAACACGAACGGGCAAGTTTATAAACTTTGTCCCTACAAGACTACAAGACCAATACCAATCAAATCTCTATACGTGGACCCGCCGCTACAAATGCCCAATGCCCATAGGCCGGATGTTAATTAAAAATGTTGTACATTTGTTTTGCGGTTACTATATAATGGTAATATCATAAACATAGCAAGCCCATGACCATCCTAACCGAAGGTAAATCTATTAATCACCTAATCGTCCAATCAATAAATTTTATTAAAGGCTTAATTGACATCATTGAGAAAAGAGTAATCGAAAGCTCCAATCAAATTAACATTGGAGCTAAAACATACGGCTATAAATTAAACACTTTCAGGCTTTGGGAAAAAGATGACGGGATACAAATTGGTAAATACTGTTCTATTGCTGACAATGTAGTAATTTTTGGCGGGGGAGAACACTTCCTTTCGCGCGTCACTACTTATCCTCTAAAACAGATCAGTAAGGAGTTGAAGACACCTGACAGATTCTCTAAAGGCAAAACGATTATCGAAAACGACGTTTGGATTGGAGAAGGAGTTTGCATATTATCTGGTATTAGAATTTGTAACGGAGCAGTTATTGGAGCAAGGGCCGTAGTCACTAAAGACATTCCACCCTATGCGGTAGTGGCCGGAAATCCGATGAAAATTATTAGGTTTCGTTTTAACCAAACACAGATTAATCGGTTACTAGCCATTAAATGGTGGGACGTGCCCGAGAAAGAATTAAACAAAAAAGCAAAATTATTTTTAGATGTTGATGAATTTATAAGGCACTTTAGTTGATAAATACATGCCAAACAATAAATCATTCCCAAACATAATTATATCTCTTATCACTCTCATTCTTCCCATAACCGGAATTATCTATCTTACAGTAACAATAGGAGTCCCTCTTCTCGATGTGGCTACCAAGATCCAAGAAACAAATCTACTTGCCGGTGAAACTGTCCACGAACAATTTAGGCCTCTTAATCCACCAAACCTCCTCCCCCCACAGCTAGTTAAATTTGACAGAGAGCGACAAGGTCAGGAAATTGGATTTGCCGCCAATCAAGAGGCCCGCGAAATAGATCAGGAAAAATTTATCGGCTGTACCATTAATCTCTCTTCTGGAACGAGCTTGAATAACAGCCAAATCGAAAACTCAGTTCTCAATATTGATGGATTATTCGCTACCATTCAAAATAGCATAATCAAAAACACACACATTAACATTCGCAAGGATTCAATCGCTACCATCACTAATTCACTTGTGCAGGGAACCTCTATAGATATTGATCGCGCCCAATTAGCCGTGGAAAAATCGACTTTTATTGACAACTCTCCCATTACACTCTTTAGCACCAAGGGGAACACATTTCTTCGGATCAACAACACTATCTTTGAAAATAACACTGGCCAAATTATTACCACCCAGATAGAAAAAAATCTGGACAAGGACGGAAATGAAATTTTCCTCATCCCCCAAATCCAAATAGAAAACTCCTCTTTTGATAATAATTCAGAAACTCCCATAACTCTAACTCAAATATCTCTTATGGGAACAAAGCTAGAAAACAATATATTCAGCGGCGGCTCTAAACCTTACATCCAGATAAAAGACTCTCCAAAAGCGTACATCGTTATCAAGCAAAATTACTTTAAAGATCAGGGCATTGTCACCAACAACTCCGACCACATTATCATCTGTGCAAACAAATTCGAAAACCTCACCAACTATGCCGCACAACTCATCAACAGCAATCTAGTTGCCTTCCAATACAACACTTTCGCAAACATCTCCCCGGCAGGAATTTTAACTCAAAACACACCACAGATTGAGTTGGTACATAATGAATTCAATGATACGGAAGAAATAGTAAAGGTTATCGATTAAACAATTTTCCTTCGAAAGTTCAATTTGAGCCAGATAAACGTAAAACGCAAAGTGCAAAATTCAAAACTACAACTTAAAACTTGAAACTTTTACATTGTGGCTTTGCGTTTTTAGTTTTAAGCTTTGAGCTTGAAATAACTTATAAACTGCAATTGATCCAAACATCTCCATAATTATGAGAAATTCCCATAAAATGAAAATTGGTGTAATTACCCAAATCTGCAATACTAAATCCGGGTCGCGGGCGCCAATTGAACTCGCTATTGCGCTGGCTAAAAAAAACTCCGTATGTTTTTACGCTACCGATCAAAACTATGACCCGAAAGCACATCAACAGCTGACTACAAGCTCCGTTAATGTTCGTTTAATCAAAACTGAAACTACACCACTAATTGGCAAATGGCTCGCCGGTCTGAAAGTCCGCAAACTCATTCGCCAAGACCAACCGCACATTCTATCTGCCCACTGTATGTTGTCGCTACTAATTGGCACTACGCTGGCCCGACTGCCTATCGTTTCCACTTACTACGGCACACAATTAAACGCATATCTTGAAAGACTACCCCCCTACCAGAAACCTAACATCAAAGATAAACTATTAAATTGGCTCGGGAACCAAATTATCCTTCTGATCCAAAAAGTTCATTTTAAACTATCTGATCAGATAGTCGCCATCAGCCAATACACTAGCCAAGAAGCCCAGACTTTGTATAACCGCACAATCCCTTATATCTATCTAGGGGCCAAACCCCTGACCAACACATCACGGTCCACTCCCAATCTCTCACCACCTACCACCTACTACCTACCACCTACCACCATTCTCTCCGTCAGTCGCTTTACCCCTTACAAAGGCTTTCATCATCTTATTGAAACTTTCAACAAACTTGCAGTGATCTACCCCGAGATCAAATTGACCATTGCCGGCTCGTTAGGCTCACAAAAATATTTAGACTACCTGAAAGAAATCGCCAATGATAAAGTAAGTTTTATCATCAACTGCGATGACGAAAAGCTGGCACAGCTTTATCAGGCGAGCGACATCTATGCTACTTGCGATAAATACCTATTCTTTGGCCTTCCTATTCTAGAAGCCGCCTCCTTCAGTAAACCCTCTGTAGCGCTCAATTTCTGTGCTGCTAACGAAGTCATTGAACATGGCAAAACAGGATTTATGGCCAACAATCTTAACGAACTGGAAAGCTATTTGGAAAGACTGATTCAAAAGCCCACAGTTAGAAGAAACTTAGGAGCAAATGCCCGTAAGAGAGCGAAGGAAATGTTTACATGGGGAAAAACAGCAGGAGAATACGAAACACTATTCAACCAGTTCCTCGAAAATTCTCAAATGAGAAAATATAACAACATTCGATAAATTCTCTCGAAATGTAAAATTAAAAACTTAAAATTCAAAAATGAAGTTCAAAATCCAAAATTAAGAAGATCTCATAATCATAATATAGGCTTCCGCTTTGAAATCTGATATTCTCGCGTTTTGTAATAGCAGACTTTAGTCTGCGATAATCGCGAAACCCGCCTTGACTCGTGTCAAGCGAGGCAGGTAAATTTTGCTATTACAGCAAGTTAAAAAGTAGGTATTTATAGAACAGTTAAAAGCATCCAAATCTGGAAATTGGGAAGTGGGGCCAAATTTACAATTTTGAATTGCAATTTTGCTTTTTGCATTTTAAATTTTTTATGAAAATCGCTATTCTAATCGACCACCTTATCCTCGGCGGGGCGCAAATTATCGCTCTCAACGAAGCTCACGAGCTTATAAAGCTAGGCCACAAGGTAGATGTTCTTGTGCTCGTGAAGAACCCCGCGCTAAAGCGCGAGGTTTCTTCCAAGGAAAAAGACTCTTCATTCATCTCCCGATGGACATCGGGGGTATTCTGTCTTTTTCCCATCAAAAGCTCCCCAAACGAAAAATTAAAGGAGAATTTGAAGGAATTCACCCGTGGGCTAAATATCAAATATCTCGCTGAAAATTACCCCATCCCCTTTCGTAAGGCCATTCTGGTTCCCCCGTCCCGCTTCTTTACCACCGCTCACTTATTCAGTCCCTATCTAGCTCCTCGAGTAATTAGCAAGCAGCAATACGATTTGCTTATTGCTCACGGCAGCACCACTTGCCCCACCGCCCGGGCAATCCGCCGCAGAAAAGACATTCCTTACATAGCCTATATTAACGACTCAGTTCATTACATCTTCAACAAAGTCTATAAGCCGCAAATCACGCGGACAAAAAAATGGATATCGTTAAGAAAAAAAGCACAAGCCAATCTGCCAAGTGAGTTTACGCTGAGCAGTAACAAGATGAACATCAGCGAGGATCTGATTAAAAGAATTGAGCGGAGTTACCTAAACAATGCCCTTGTTGTCGCCGCTTTATCCAAGCATACTCAGAACGATATTAGGTCAACTTACGGCATAAAAACCACCGTCATCACTCCCGGCTGCACTCCCCTGCTTCAAATTCCTACCCGGCGCGGGGATTTCCTTTTAGCCTCTTCTCGATGGAGTTCAACAAAAAATCCCGAATTTCTGCTGCAAATTCTTCAGCAAATTCCAAACGTGCAATTGAAGATTGCCGGTGGCTGGGAAAATCAAACCGATTTGCATAAGTTTAGAAAAGAAATACAAAAACAGCAGCTGACATCTCGCGTGGAATTGATAACCTCTCTAAACGAAAGGCAGAAAACTAAACTATTCCAACGAGCCCGCGCTTGGGTACATCCTCATTTTGAGGCGTTTGGAATGGATGCCTTAGCAGCCGCTTCCTGCGGCTGTCCAGTTATTATGCCCTACGGATCAGGGGCCGCCCAGTTATTTGAGCACGGCCAACACGGATTTTTTCCACCAGAAAACGATTTAAATGCTTTCACCAAGTATATTAAAGAATTAATAGAAGACGAAAGATTAGCCCACAAGTTAGGTCAGAAAGCCTGGAAAATTACAAAGGATAATTACACCTGGGAAAAACACACAGAAAAAATCTTGGAAAACGCTAGCCTAAAGGCTAGCCGCTACAGAAAAGCTCCTCAATGTAGCGGCGATGCTTTAGCATCGCGTCAAAGGGATAAATCGCCTCCGGAAAACGCTAGTCTGAAGGCTAGCCGCTACAGAAAAGCTCCTCAATGTAGCGGCACTGCTTTAGCATCGCGTCAAAGGGATAAATCGCCTCCGGAAAACGCTAGTCTGAAGGCTAGCCGCTACAGAAAAGCTCCTCAATGTAGCGGCACTGCTTTAGCATCGCGTCAAAGGGATAAATCGC
>JAHISN010000013.1 GCA_018818265.1 Patescibacteria group bacterium
ACAAAATCTTTCATTCTAGGGGCTCTAATAAAGTCACTATAAAAAGACCCCCAACCTTCGGCCTTATTCTTTGACTATCTTCATTGTTGGGCTCATTGTCGCCTCTTCAGAACTATCCAACTCAATTATTGTCGGTCTATCATCCCATCTCTCTCTTCCAATCTCCCTATAATCCATTAATCCCTTTCCCGATTTAACAATCACCATTATTGAAAAAAATATTACTGCCAACGGCACCATCAAAACAAAAATAGCTGGCAAAGACACTAAAAACTTTATCCATTTTTTCCATTTCATCCAAATCAGCATCAATATTAAACCCACAGGATACACTGTCACCAATGTTATTACCGTTATCAGAGTTTTTGTATCGTAACTCAAATCTCCTACCTCACTACTAACTTCTTTTTTGTCTAAAATCTTTTTTGGCATCCATTGATGATACCAAAAACCCCTCCTTTCTTCAAAAGAGGGGTTTAGGCGATTAATTATTTATAAATTACAGTACTCTTGTCCGAATTTACTATTCCCAAACTAATCTTTCTTTTTGCAGTATCAATTGATTCGATATAAACCGAAACCTTTTCTCCGCTCTTCAACACCACTCCTGCTAATTTAGAAATATGAATCAAACCTTCAATTCCTGGTTCAAGTCTCACCAAGGCTCCAAAGTTTGCAATCTTCACTACTTCTCCATCAAATTCTTTATCTTTGGGATACTTTTTCTCAATCTTTTCCCATGGATCTTCTTGCAATCTTTTCACTGAAAACTGCAATCTACCATCGGATTTGTTAACCAACTTCACTTTTATCTTATCTTTAGCCTTAAACAAGCCAGATAGATCGTTAACCTTCTCCCAGGAAATTTCTGAAATATGTACCAAACCTTCAAGCTTTAGTTCTTTATCATCGTGGCTCTCTTCAACCTTTACAAAAATGCCGAAAGGCTCAACTCTAACCACTTCAGCCTCAAACACATCTCCCAAATCCAAGTTTTCAATTGCTTCAGACTCTTCTCCTACTTTATTAGGTTCAGACACCAATCTTTCCGAAAACACCAATCTATTTTTAGATTGATCAACTTCCAAAACTTTGGTTTTAATCTTTTTACCCAATAACTTTTCAGGATCAACATCATACTTGCTCCCAATTTGAGATCCAGGAATAAATCCAAAGAAACCAAAAGGCGCAATCACCACAATTCCACCACGGTTCAATTCTTTTCCAAAAACAGTTACCTCACCCTCATTCTTTTCTTTTTCAGTAAAGTAATTCCATCCATAACCAGAAGCCGCTCCCCGAATAGAAACTAAAATTTGCCCCTTATCATTTTCTGGTTGTTTCACCAGCACTTCAATCTCGTCCCCAACTTTCAAATCAGCTACATAGTCTTTTACCGATTCAAACTCTTTACCCATCACCATCGCATCAGTTTTACCCCCAATATCAATAAAAATTGATTTATTTTTTATTGCGGTTACCTTTCCTTTTTTTTCCTGTCCCTTCTTCAAACCAACAACCTTAACTTCTTCGGAATTTAGCAATTCCTCCATCGACATCATGCTTACTTCTTTTTTCTTCGACTTACTTTTTGTTAAATTTTTCTTATCTTTTTTAGCCATATTATTAAAAAAATCCCGCTTTTTATCGGGATTATTTACGGGATTGACTACCCTAAATAAACAATTAATCCTTAAAACGCAAATAAATTACGTTCTAAAAGCTTGGCTATTATACCACACGCATACCTGCTCGTCAGTCACAAATTCACCAAAAAAAATCCCCCATTTCTGGAGGATTAATTGCCTTATGCAATCTATTGAACAAAACTTACTTTCTCAGTCCCGGCCACGACCTATCTTCAGGACCCTTCGCAGGGAGACTATTGTCGGCGCTGAGGCGTTTCACTTCTCTGTTCGGAATGGGAAAAGGTGGAGCCACCTCGCTCTGATGACCGAGACTCAAAAAGTAAGTAATTTTTAAAAAATATCAATCTTGGCCTCTAAATTGAGTTGCCTAATCAGCTCCTAAACCACCAGTGCTGGCGGCCTAAGAGCTGTAGATATTAAAGAATTTTTTCGATCTTTCCACTGCTTAGCTTAAATCCTTACGGATCTTCCACATGCAGAGTATTAACCGGTAGTCTCCCGGCGATCTCCTGTCCAACTTACGTTGGACTACGCTTCCTTATCTCGGGGTCAGTTTCCTGCTTGAGATGCTTTCAGCAGTTATCTATATAGAAACGTAGCTACCCAGCAATGCGCCTGACGGCACAACTGGCACACTAGCGGTTTCCTCGTCTAGGTCCTCTCGTACTGTAGACGAATCCCCTCAAGAAACGAACGATTACATCGGATAGAGACCGAGCTGTCTCGCGACGCTCTGAACCCATCTAACGCAGCGCTTTAATGGGCGAACAGACCAACCCTTGGCCCCTTCTTCAGGGCCAGGATGCGCCAAGACGACATCGAGGTGCCGAACCGCATCGTCAATATGAACTATCGGATGCGACCAGCCTGTTATCCCCAGAGTAGCTTTTATCCAGTAAGCCCGTGCCCATACCAAATGGGTCACGAGGATCACTAAAACCGTCTTTCGACCCTGTACCGAGCATCTAGTCTCGGCATAGCTCTAGTAAACTAGTGCTATTCGACTTGTAAGTCTCACAGTCAAGCCAACTTTTGCTTTTGCACTTAAGATCCGATTTCTTGCCGGACCAAGTTGACCTTTGTATACCCGCGTTACTTTTTTGCAGGTGCCTGCCCCAGGCAAACTAGCAACCATACACTGTCCCCTCTGCCGATTCAGACAGATAGGTTAGACTCAAAAATAAACAAGGGAGGTGTTCCATTGGTGACCGAAGTCTCCCTCCTACGCTCGACAATATTTATTTTCTTATCAATGTAAAGATCCAGTAAAGCTTCATGGGGTCTTTTTGTCCTGATGTAATTAAACGGCATCTTCACCGCTCTTTCAATTTCACTGAATAGATGATTAAGACAGTTGCACAGTCGTTGGACCTTTCATACGTGTCGTAACTTACACGACAAAGGACTTCGCTACCTTAGAACAGTTAGAGTTACTGCTGACGTTCACCAGGGCTTATAAAACAAGCAATATCCGATAAATCGAAAATCACCCGCCTTCTTAACCTTCTGGCACCGGTCAGGTTTCAGCCCCTATACTTCCCCTTGCGGGTTTGCAGAGACCTGTGTTTGTGGTAAACAGTCGCCATGCATTCTTTTGTTGTAGCCCGCTTGTTAGGGCGGGCAGGGCATCTTGTAAAACTTACGCCCAGCTAATTTGCCAAGTTCCTTAATCATCTGTCTTTCAATCTCCTTAGTCTACTCGACTCATCCACCAGTGTCGGTTTTAGTACGAATTCAATAAGTTCTGATTGCGACGCTTTTCTTGGATAAATGGATTCAATTCAATCGTCTGGATCTCTCCAAACTCTTATTCGTGCTTCACTTTATAACGAAAAGGCGGATTTGCCAACCCCTTCTAGCTAGACACTTAAAAGCAGCATTTCACTTCTGCTCTAAATCTTCCACTCACCGTCACGCCCCAACTGATAACGAACTTATCAAAGTACCGGAATATTAACCGGTTATCCATCCACTACGCCAGCACTACACTGGCCTCATGTTAGGCTCGACTAACCCGCAGACGAACAACGTAGCTGCGGAAACCTTGGATATATTCGGAGTCCAGGGTTCTCACCTGAAATTCGTTACTCATGCCCGGATTCTCACTTCTAAGCGCTCCAGCAAACCTTACGGTCAACCTTCGCCGCACTTAGAACGCTCTCCTACCATTTATAAATTCCAAAAAGGAATCCATAAATCTCCAGTTTCGGTACTATGTTTTAGCCTCCTTACATTTTCGGCGCAGGTTGCCGGCCTCTTGCGAGGTCGAACAGTGAGCTATTACGCTTTCTTTAAAGGATGGCTGCTTCTGAGCCAACCTCCTGTCTGTCTTAGGCAACCCACCACCTTTCCCACTTAACATAGATTTAGAGACCTTAACTGAGAGTCTGGGGTCTTCCCCTTTTGCCGGTCCAGCTTAGCCCGGATCGACTGACTGCCTGGCTAGAAACAACGGTATTCGGAGTTTGGTTAAATGCCTGGGCTTGCGCCCAAAACACTCATCCAGTAGCTCTACCCCCGCTGCCCACCACCAGACGCTATACCTAAATATATTTCGGAGAGAGCCAGCTATTCCCACTTTCGATTGGCATATTACCTCTAACCTCAGGTCATCGGACAGATTTGCAGCTCTGATCCGTTCGGGCCTCCCGCCGACTTCCATCGACGTTCACCCTGCCCAAGGTTAGCTCAAGTGGCTTCGGGTCGTCTCCAGCCATCTATTCGCGCTATTCGCACTCGCTTTCGCTACGCCTTCCTTTGTTTTAGCAAAGTTAGACTTGATAACTAGAAACACTCCCGGGCTCATTCTTCAATAGGCACGACATCACCCACAGCTTGCGCTGAGGCTCTGTCTGTTTGTTAGCAAATGGTTTCAGATCTATTTCACTCCCTTATATAGGGTATTTTTCACCTTTCCCTCACGGTACTAGTTCACTATCGGTCCGCTAAAGTATTTAGCCTTGGAGCTTGGTCGCCCCAGATTCCCGCGACATTTCACGTGGATCGCGGTACTTAGGTATTCTGCCGATCTTTACTTAAATTTCAAATACGGGGCTTTCACCCTCTTTGGCGGTTCATTCCTTAACCTTCTTCTGTTCTTTCAAGATGTTATGCAAAACCCTGCAACCCCTCAATAAATTGAGGTTTAGGCTTTTCCGTGTTCGCTCACCGCTACTAACGGAATCTCTTTCGATTTCTTTTCCTCCGGGTACTGAGATGTTTCACTTCCCCGGGTTACCCTCCTCCCCGATAAATCGGGTGGATCCTCAGCCTTTCGACTGAAGGGATTTCTCCATTCGGAATTCGTCGGATCATCATTTGTTGACAACTCCCCGACGCGTATCGCCGTCTTCTACGTCCTTCTTCGGCTTTAGCAACCTAGGCATCCACCATTTGCTTTAATAAAATTCTTCAATATCTTAAGCAACTCAGTTTAGTTGCCAAGATAATTTTTTTAAAAATATTCAATTCAATAGATTGTTAAAGGGCAATACATAGTCAAGAGAAAAAATTAATTCAAATTTTTTCTCTAATCCTAGGTACTAATTACGAAAGAAAGCAAATATACTTTCTTTGTGGACCTGGGGAGATTCGAACTCCCGACCTCTTCATTGCAAATGAAGCGCTATAACCAACTAAGCCACAGGCCCCTTTGGCTCGCCATTTTCATTTAGAGGCGATTCGGTCTTAATTTAAAAAGTGCCTTGATTACCATAAAAAAAGCCGACTTGCGTCGGCAATCAATTCGAACACATCCTACCTATTTTTCAATAGTTTTGTGTTTATTTTTTCCATTCCGAATTGAAGCTTTAGCATCAAGTGCTCATATTGTATCTAATCCCTTCCTCCAAATCAATGGGTTAAATGGCTATTTTTCACCTTTTTGACACATAAGCCATATTCGTTATTGCCTTACTTACACCTTCTATAATCGGTAAACCCACCCTAGTCACACAACTACTATGATTTCTCTTAACTATTTCCACTTTTACATTCACATCATCTTGAAACTCAACTTGTGGTCTTTGCTCGCAAAGGCCGCAATAGTAAATTGTCACTGTTTTTGTTTCATTGTTCGCCATAACGTAATCTATCGAACTACATCCCCTTTGTCAATCCATTTCACCCAATCATCTTATACCACCAATATCTTGCTGTTCGCCAAGCATTATCCACTCCACCAAACATGATCAAGAAAACAGCCGCCACTGCCCCTAAAACTTTCAACAAATCAATTTTCCTTTTCTCCATTACTCTATTTTATCACTCTCTTAGCAATGCCAACTCAAAAGATTCATTATCGATCCCCTTCATTTTTAGTTTTCCTCCCGGAAAAATCAACTCAGTTTCGGTATCTTTTTTTAAGCCCAAAAGCAAAGAATGACTATTTACCGTTATTCCCTCACCAAAATCAACTTTTTTTCCATCCCAGCCAACCTCATTTTTCAATTCAACCAAAGCACTCATACTATTATTTCCCACAGAAACACAGGGCAAATCGGAAGACTTCATTCCTGCGCCAGAAGATAAACTAAGATTAACCCCCTCTGTTTCCCTCAGCAAAATCACTCTCGGATGATATCCTGGTTCCCCCCACTCAGGCATTGTTTTAAATACGTCTGGTGACAAAATTACATAGTTTCCATCACCATCATTAGGATAAGTCACATTTACAATTCCATTTCTTCCCTTTTCTTTTACATGCCAGCTACCCTTATACAATTCCGGGGCAATTATAATCTTATCTCCATCTTCCATTTCAATCACATTTCCTCTCA
>JAHISN010000014.1 GCA_018818265.1 Patescibacteria group bacterium
CCGTACTTGGTACAGTACGTCCGGATGCGGATAGTATCACCGCCATGGCTGTGCTGGAGTCTCGGGCAACCGAGCGCGTGATAGACCTGGAACTCGTCGTCGCAGTCGGAATGATGGATCGTTTCGGCCCCCGGGTCGAGGCAAAGATTCAAAAATCCGACCTCGTTGTCGCCATCGCCCGGATGGCGCCGAATTTCCGTGTATCCATGGCCGAGCGTGTGGCCTTCGTCCAGGCCTGTCTTGATGGCACCGTCGATATGGACGAAGTTGCTCGGCTCAAGGCCGAGCGCGATGCGGAGTACGCTGCTGCAGAGGCAGCTAGCGAAGTGCGGGTGATTGTGCCCAACAAGCTGGTTTTTGTTCAGTCCACCCACCGCTTTGCGACTAGCATCGGGTACAAGTACGCCTCGACTGTTGTGGCGTATAACCCTGAGATGCCGGTCATGGAACGTGGTACTGGCGGACAGATGAAGCCGACTGGACAGACGTACAGGAAGCACACCGTCTGCCGGTGGGATAGCAATGTTCCTGTCGATCTAGACGCCGCACGTGCGGAACTGCAGGCGCTAGAGTCCGGTTGGGGCGGCCGTGGTGACATTTTCGGCTCCCCTCAGAACCGCAGCTCTGAGGTTTCCCCGGACGTGGTTGTTGAGTGCGTCCGCAAGCGTATTACGTAGTGAGTTGCGAATTTCCAAAGCCAAGAGATGCAAGAGCATCTAAAAAAGAAATGTGAGTGTTTCTTGGCAACATAACCAGAAGTACCGATAACCCGAGGGACGGGGCAGGCTTATGCCGCACAATGCGGAGTTAAAATAAAGTCTTGCCTCGCCCTCGGGTGTTTCACATATTCAAATTTCGACGGGGCTTGCGCCGGATACGCCCAGACCGGTAACGATTAGTTAAGCAAAGGAAAGGAGACTAATCATGGTGGTGTTCATCGCTTCAGTGCTTGCGGACAGACCGCTAGCACTAGGCCGACGGCAAATCGGCCATAGTCCAGTGATTCTCAAAGCGGCGGACGGAGCGGCAGCGCTTGCGGCCGCCGAAGTGGCGGCTCGGGAGTTCTTCCCTGCACAAGAGGGCTGGGTTGCGTGGGATGTGCAGGGCGTAGCGGAGCTTGATTGGCTACTGAGTAAGTTCCCCCCCGAGTAAGTTTGCCTACGGAGGCTGTATTGCCTCGCGCCTGATTAACATCAAGGCGCAAAAGAATCTGGGCGTATCTCAAGCCCATAATTTCTGAGGAAGATACTTTGCAGTTAAAACAATTTTAGCCTGGCAGCTGAAGTTGGGGCTGATAACCCACTGTATTAAAACCTCAGACGGAAGGCCAGCCGCGGAACCTCTGATCTCGCGGAGAGCTGGTCTCGAAAAAACCTTATAAAACAGAGGGAACTAGGATGGAGGCTAGGGTATATGACTCTAGATGAGACCGAACGCTGTCCGGTTGTACCCGGCGCGTAAACTCCGCCTACCGACAGTTGCTAACTGTCGGAAGAAAGTCTCGAACTACTAACTTTGCTGGAAGAAACAATATAGTGTATCTTCCAGCCAATGGGGAACAAGCCAAACTAAGCAGTTCCCTTCTCTCCAAGCTCCTTTCTATTTTAGTCTGAGCGAAGGGGGTTTAGAGGGGTTCAGAAGTATTTACTTCTGAGCTGAAAAATATTAGTAGCAGGGCTTTGCGCTGGATATGTCCTTAACCGGCAAAATGTTAAAAGTATTTATAGATTGCCCCACAGCTGCGAACCTAATGTGGTTCGCTGCGCGCCATCGGGGGCAGAAAGGAGAAGATGATGGCTAAAGAGTGGATAGAAATGTCCCCTCTGGACTGGAGGGACTATACCTTAGGCGCGCAAGAGGCCGGAGGTATGGAGCATGCCCTAGCACAAATAGGGCTGCACTCCAACAGTGGCAGGAGAAGTCTAATAGACAGGGTTCTCTTCGCAACGAACTGCCCAGCGTCGCTGAACTTTGCAATTGAGAAAGGCCTGGTTGTGGAAGTGTCAGTAGGGGACGGGGTGGATACCGTCGCCCGCATTATAAGAAAGACAAGTCATGGCTGGAGCGGTGACGGGGACTCGGCGCCCAGTTCGTATGGGCGCGGTGATACCCACTGGTACCAAATTGAAACCGTAGGGGGAGCGGAAGTACGGATATCCGCCCTTCTATACCTGCGCAACTTCTCTGAAATGCTCGTGAAGCATATAGGGGAAGAATCACCGTTTGAGCGGGAATTGGAATGGACGCAAACTTTCAAAGGGTCAATCAGGCAGGATGACCGTGAAAGGTGGCATACATTCCATACGGAGCAAGTCCCGCACGCTCGGCACGGCGGCGATGTGTATTACCTCTCTTCTGAAGAGGTAGACGCATTGCTAGCGCGTACGCACTATACGCGCGTGACTGATGGCGAGACAGTGTATGTTATTTCGGAGACTCGGGTAGAGATCTCCTTTGAATTAGCATGCACTGAGTGCGAGACGATTTACAAGCGGCAGGAAGCCTGCCCAAATTGTGGGTCGGCCAAAGCTAAAAATGTGACAGTCCGCAAGGTTTATTCTGTAGAAACCGGCGAGCTGATCACGGAAGAATAAATCCGCCAAATTGGTGGGTATTAACACATTGAAAGGGAGGCAAAATGAACAGGTCCAGATTAGCAAAAGCTTTTAGGGAGTTTGTCGCGATCGCCGGCCCAATCTGGCTGGCGTTCGCCATAATGGGGGCCAGCCTGTACGGTGGGCTAACCGGATTGAGCCTTGCCACCGGCGGGTTCCACCTGTCTGGTGGATTACATGGCTTGGGGACGATCGCCTTAGCGCTTTTTTCTTGGCGGCTAGGAAAAGCTAGCAAGTTTCGGCTTTCCCTCGCCATTGGTTTGGCAGTCTCGGCGGTTATTGCCGTTCTGCCTTGGGGCAGTTGGCTGCTACGGTAACGGAGGGAAACAAAAAATGAAGTTGAAAAGGTTCTTGCAGTCCCCCGCTGCATTCCCGCGCTACCTATGGTTGGTAGTGGTGGCGGGTATTGGCCTGATTGTATGGGCCAACGGCTATGCCGGGGTTGCGGGCGTGACGGTGGCTTGCGTTACCTGCCTCGTCATTGGTTTGTTCCAGTTCGTGGGCTGGAAACTTTCGTAATAACCCACGTTTGGAGTGAGGTCTAGCTTGGTGCTAGGCCTTTAATGGCGTACGTTTCAGATAAAAGAAGGAGGATTTGAAAGTGTTAGTGCTTTTGGTTACGATCAACGTTCTGTGGGCGATATTTATTGTCGCCTCTTCTTCTCCTTTGCGGCTGTGGAAGTTGGCAAAGAAGAAGGCGTTTGAGCAGGTCACGCATACAGGTTATGCAAACCTGCTTATTGAGATGGGCACTCTGGGTTTCCTGATGATCAATGTCGGGGCCCAAGAGCTACCCAAGTGGCTGGCTGGCGCGATGGTTATTCGCTTCCTCGGTGCCCTCGCAATTGCGGTATATCTTTGGGCCGCGCATATCAGGGTGGGGGCCACAAATGAGCAAGTCGAGACGCAAGTGCACGAGGGCCTTCATAAAGCTCGCGAGCAAGAGACCCCTTCTCGCCGCGCAATTGCGTACGGCACCCTGTCCTACGTGACGGGCCGGATTTTCCCGGCCGTGCTGCTTCTGGCAGCTGCGGTTGTCGCTTGGCCGTTCTAGCAATCCCCGCCCCGCCTTACCGGTGGGAAGTGAAGCCGTAAGGTTTCGCTAAGGGAGAATGAGGAAAAGAGTCAAAGAGGGCTTATGCCGCGAAGGCATAATGAGCGCACTGCGCCGGTCCCGTTTCACGGGATGTCCCCAAAAAACTCTTTTCCAATAATGTTTTGATTTCTGTCTAATAGTGACTGCACTTAATTATGGCTTGAAAAGAGAGGGACCAAACCTAGTTCCTCTCCTACTGCAAACACCAGCAAACTTTCAAGCCCTCTGGTCCTTGTTATGGATTATTGATCCATATTAAAGACCAGAGTTGTCAATCGCTGGGGGCTTGTGCCGGATATGCCCAGACCGGTAGTTCGCCAAAAATATATTGTAGTTTGCCCCACAGGGGCGAAAGGAGAAGAAATGTTGGAAGAGATCAAGGCCTGGATGGAAGAGGAGCCAAATGTTGATCTGAAACAGTGGCTCCAGCAATATTTGGTCGGGGCTCCACTCGATCTCATCATCCGCGTTCTGCAGACAGACGCAGATGTGGATTGGAAGGAACTCTTTCAGACAGACTGGGCTGCAGAAGTCTGGCTTGATGAATGGGACCCCGGGCATCTTGTTGGTGTCGTTCGGAGCACCGCCATTTCCCACTGCCTCCAACAGGCAGAAAGTGTCGAACTTGCCTATATGGAAGTCTGGCATTTTGCGGTGAACGGTCGAGAGGTTTGGGCAACACCGCATGACGAATTTTCCCAAGTTGGCGGGGCACTGTTCCGCCTCAACGCGGAAGATCAGGATGCCGCAGTGTACCACACGGTGATTCCGGAAATTACCGTGGAAACAATCGCGGCTCTGAATTAGTATCAGCTAACCATAGCTGGGGACGGTACCGGCCCGTTGGGGCAAAGACCGGCAGTCCAAGTCAAAGAGGCAGTCCCCTGCCGCTTGGCATCCCGACGCCCTTACGGGATCGGGATAGAAATACCCGGAGACCCTTCCGAAAATGCGCCTCTGGTGCACTGCTGCTGACTAGCGGCTAGGATTGCACGATTTGGAGGAAAGGCAACTGCCTGATACTGTGGAGACACAGCGGGCACCTCCAAAAGTCCGTCCCGCAGAGACGCTAAATCTGCACGGGATAGAGACCATCGGCGCCTGAGGGCCCCGACCTTTTCTTTTGTGTTGCCAACAGAAGCTAAGGCAGGTTGTTCCCGTGGGGATTTTCCCCAATTTCGCGGCTTGAGGGGAGAAGAAAACACACCCTTTTCTTCTTCATTCGCACACTGGCGACGAACACTCAAGCCCTCTGATCCTTGCTTTTGAGACTAACTCGAAGGCAGAGATCAGAGAGAATTGCTCTTTAGCAACTTCACGAATTGCCCAGGAGTAACAATCGTTAGGCCGGACCTTTCGGCTACTTTTGCATCGTTAATAAAGTCCTTTTTATCTAGAGTAACTAGGTAATCAACTTTGGCTGATATAGCCGCGGCAAGAATGGGAGCGTCTTTAGGATCAGAAATTATTTTTCTGGCTTTAAGAACTAGCCTTTTGCTGGGGGCAGGTGTTATTGCGAAGTCTTTGACTCGAAGCATTTGTTCAAAGCTATCTAACAAGTGGGGAGCTTTCTGTTTAAGAACATCGTGTACTTCGTCGATAACATATTGTGAGATAAAAATATCTAAACTTCGAGCAGATTTAAAAATTTTTGCCGAGGCCCCACTGTTTGATAGCAAAGAACTGAAGATAACGCTGGTGTCAATAAAAACCTTGGGCATGGGGTTATAAGGCATAACAATCGCGGTATTTCTTTTCGCGCACTCGTTCGAGTTCATCAAGGAGATCTTGGAGTTTGATATTTTCTTGTATAGCAATACGAGAGGACTCCTTCAGGATTGAGTCCATACTCTTTTTTTTAGGAAGAAGCCGGGAAAAAAGGTTATAGGGAAGAATTACCGAACTCGGCTTGCCTTGCGGGTTATAAAAAACCTGTACCTGATCTTTTATTGTTATCTTATCAACGCCTTGTAGTTGAGTCATGGTGACTAAATTGTACCACATCTTAAAAATATAACCGACGGAACTTTCCCAAAGTCTCTAAAGCCTGATAGGGGTCGCCCCTGACAGGGGCGACCCCTAATTGAGAAATTTTGGGAAGGGAGCTTTTCCTTCAGGGCTTGCGCCGGATACGCCTTTAACCGGCAGTACGTTAAAAGTTTTTGTAGCTTGCTCCCCAGCTGCGAACCTAGTGTGGTTCGCTGTGCACTATCAGGGGGCAGAAAGGAGAAAAACGATGACTAGTAGGTGTGTGATTTGCGGAGTGAGGTATCCGGACGATTGGGATGGTCTCGAAGCAGGAGCGGAAGAACCTGGGCACGAGCCGGGTTGTCTGCATGGGGATACTCCAGGTGTGATGATTTATCACAGATCTGGGAGTTTATGTTCCCTGTGTCGCGGCCCCTGGGGTGTGGTTTTGCAAGATGGGGAGGAAACTTATGGTTTCTGTTGTACCAACCCTGATTGCGAAAATTACGAGGATCCCGACGAGTTCGTTCCCGTCGTTAACCTGCAGGAGCAGGGAATGGCAGGATTCGACTTGCGGGGAATCCCCTGCTACATACTCAAGCAAGTTCAGGGCCAGTGGCTCTGTGTCCCGCGCTATTGGGCGGGATGGGTGGAAGAGCAGGGCAATAGGTGGCTTGCGAGCCACGAAGAGGATTTACCATGAAAAGGCTGCAAAAGTTTCTTTGGGGAATGGTGGATCCAAAAATTATCTGGCCGAAGCCACGGGTCGGAATCAGTTGGCGGAAGAAATCCTAGACTAAGAGTTTAGGTAGGGTAAGTGCGAAACTCACTCGCGCACTGATCCTTTGAGCGTTAGCTCTAAATAGTCTCAGGAGGAGGTAAGCGAGATTTCATTTGCCCCAGAGACGGAGGGCAAGAAAAGCAGCGCCGATAAGGTAGGTACCACTCTGGTGAATATAGAGGCCAGAGACCTCCGGCTTGATCCGACCTAAGAGTCGTGATGACAAGGCAACGAACCCTTCCCCGCGGAACAAGGGGGATAGTTGTTAGCTATAACTAACAGCAAACGGGCGCTTGTAATAAACCCTCGAATCGAGATATGGCGTATATCGCCTGAAATCCCGACTAAACTAGTCGAGGAGAGAAGATCGAGGTGGCTGGGGATTACAGTATGGCGACACCCTAGTCAGAGCCTAAAAACACTTTGTGTCGATGAGCAACCGCATAAAGTGAGGCCTAGAGGAGATAAATGGGCCCAAAGACCGTCTTGAACGTAAGCTTGCAATAAGATAAGACGGCTCCTCTAAAACATTTGCTCAACTGAAATAGTGAAAAGATTTACGCACGCGCGGCCTGCCAGAGGCAGGCGCGGCTTGAGGGGAGAAAAGTCACACTTAACTTTTCTCCTACCACGACCGGGTACCAGTCCAGTACCATTCGGTACGGGACAAGATCGGCACCCGGCAAGGCAAACACCTCAAGCCCTCTGGTCCTTGTTATGGATTATTGATCCATAGTAAAGACCAGAGTAATGTCAGAAATCGGACATTTATTAATATAAAGTCCAGTGTTAAGAACATTTCCCAACACTGGACTTTGTATATGAGTAAAATTCTCTGTTTTTTCTCCTATAGAGAAAATTTCTTTTTCTAGAAGCCCCGCATTTCAGCGGGGCTTTTTTTTGCTCTTGACAGATGGTGTAAGTCTTAGCTATTATGTAATTGTCATGAACAATAACAAGTGCAGGTCGTCACTTTTCATTGATAGGAAGGGTCAGGTGGTAGTTTGGATAGTTTTGATTTCCGTGGTGGGATTAACCTTAGGGTTGTCAATAGCCTCTCGCTCACTCTCAAATATTCAGCAGGCATCAGAATTGGAAGAAACAAACCGTGCATTTTCAGCGGCGGAGGCGGGTATTGAGGAGGCTTTGTACGCTTTGGAATCAACCGGTGCGGCATCATCGGTTCTTATTCCCGTTTCCCTATCTGAAGCCGGCAGTGAGTATTCGTATATTGTAAGCGAGGGCGGCGGTGGCAATGAGTTGATTTTGGCGGCTCCACTTACAAAAGATAATGTTGTGCAGGTTAATTGCTCGGGGATGAGTGGGAATCTGACTGTATATTGGGTGAAAGATGGCACCTCACAGGATCAAGATGGCAACAGGGCGTCCCTATTGTTGACTTTCATAAGTCAGGAAAGTGTTCCCGCGAGCGATTACGAGGTGATTCGTGAAGCCTACAATCCTTTTGAAGAGCACACTTCGCGAGGTAATGGATTTTTACAGGCAAGTAGCATTACGGAAACGGTTGGGGGAATAGATTTTAGGGAGAAGACAGCAAGTATTCTACTCCCTGGGGCAGGGACAGATCAGATTCTACGTATTCAGGCTTTCTATAATGGTGTTCCTAATACAATTGCTCTAAAAGCGGATTCCAGTTTTCCATCGCAGTATCATACAATAACATCAACTGGTTCGGCAGGCGATGTTGAGCGAACTGTTCAAGTGACGAGATCTAATCCATCCCTTCCGGCCTTTTTCGATTACACATTATTTAATCTATCTACCAATTCTTTAAGTAAGTAGAGTTTATAAATCTATGGGAGAAAAAAAAACTAGATATTATTTGCTTATTGTGGGGGTTTTGCTGTTGGGAGTTTTGGCTATAGTTCTGGCGGTGGGTTCTTTCCCGCAACGGCCAGATTCTTCGAACAGGTTAGGAGCTATTGTAACAGTGCAGGAGCTTTCTTTGGCGGAATTCAAAGAGGTTTATGACCAGCGAGACTTAGCTGTTGACCGGTTTATGATTCTGGATTTGCGTCCTCGGAGTGAATGGGAAGAGGCTTTTATTCCCGGGTCGATATCTTTCACAACAGCACGACTTAATGAACAGGACACTCGGCAAAAGTTGGATATGTATAGCGAGATCGCGGTTGTTTCCGATGATACGGGTGTTAGTGCTTTGCTTCTTGAGCGATTTAAGGCTCAGGATTGGACTGCTGATAAAAAGATCTATCTATTAAATGAGCCGGTTAAAGGCTGGTTTGCGGCCGGTTATTCCAGGAGTCGATTTGCTATAGATTTCTAGGGTGAATTTATGAAGAAACAAAAATACATTCCAGCGATAATAGTAGTGTTCTGTTTCATTGCGGCTTTGGTATTGAGGGCGGATGGGGTTTATGCTCAACAGAGTTGCACTGAAGAATCATATTCTGATCAAGTTATCGAAATTTCCGGTCGGGTGTCGTCGGTATCTGCTGGTAAGGGGCTCTATGACGAGTGGGTGGTGAAGAAAAGTTGGAATTTCGCAGAGGTCTTGGGAGGTAGCTGGGAGTGGCGCGAGAGTGAATATGTTTCGCTTGGTACAGGCTGGCACACAATTATTTTGGCTGAGGGATCAGATGCTCATGGAGATACCGATATTGATAAGATTGAGATAAAACCTCAGAGTGGTTCAACTCCTTCAGGGCTGATCTTTGAGGCCGAGAGTGGAGAGCTTTCTGATAGTGGCATGCTGCAAGCAGATTCAGGCGCTTCTGGAGGACAGTATGTATTTTACGAGGTGTGGTCTAATGATCGGTCGCGATATCAATTTTATATCAGTTCTGCGGGTAACTATGCGCTCAGAATATTGACGCGGACTAATTGGACAAAGACTAACTCGGGGACAGTGTACACAATTTATGATGTAAAGGATATGGATTCGATAGGGGGAACAGTATCCGTAAATTTACCCGCAGGTGCAACAATTAGTTCCGATGATGTTTATATAATCTGGGTTGGGCGCTCAAACGTGAGTGGGTGGAGCGCTAGTGAGGCTACCATAAAGGTTAATGGTATAACAGTTCAGGCGTTGCCTGGTAATATGGTGGATAGTAATGATAGAGAAACATACTGGGCAAAAGTTCCTGCCGCAGCACAGTTGCCTGGCCCGCTGGTTTATAACTTTACAGTTACACAGATTTTTGATTTTGAGAGGGATTCAATGGCTCCTTGGGGGTTCGGGGTGTTTGTGCCCTATGAACACCCTTCACTTGGCAATGGCTGGATCAAGTTTCGTCCCTGGGGACAGGAAGTTTATCCTTGGCGGGAGTCATCTTCTGATGAATATGAGGCTTGTTTTTCTACACCGCCGCTGACGATTGATTTTGATCCCTTAGGTGCCGATATGGAATTCAATCCCACTTTTTTTGTGGCCGATACTAATGTACATGGTATCGATTTGGGGGATGGGTGGTACCGCCCCAATTATTTGCAGTGGACTTATGGTACGGGTAGTCCCCTGAGCGGTTCTTATGCTTGGCAGGACGCCAGCCTTGCTGGCTGGCTTAATTTGCCGGACAAGACTACCGGTTACTTTGGTGAGGCTCGAGATGGTTTAGCTTGGGATACAATTACGGTAGATAATGGAATAATTGATCCATTACTTGTGCCTGCCGGCTCTGCATGGGTGGCATTCCGAGTTAGGGAGGTGGGTGAGGGGGATCCAGGCGAGCCGCTGAATAGTTTGGGAGAGAGTTTAACCTGGTCTGGCGGTGGCGGAACTTTCCAGCCGGTAGTTATTGAACCTACACCGACTCCCACATCTGTTCCAGTACCCACCGCGACGCCTACGCCTACATCTGTACCTACGCCTACTCCTACTCCCACACCTGCGCCCACGCCCATACCTACACCTACTCCTACACCTACCTCTATACCCACGCCTACACCCACGCCAATAGCGGGGGGTGCTTGGCTCAATTCGGTTGACGGGAATGTATATTCGGAGCAGAATGTAAATGTTGAAATTCCTATTGGTAATTATCTGGTGGAGGACTCATCCTCAGCTACCCAGATTGGCGGGCTTGTTGGGACAGGTGGAGGTTTTATTGCTCCAAGCCTTGTGAGTAGAAGTGAAAGGGATTGGAGTATGGATGGTTACCTTATTGATACGTCGTCTTTACCCATGGCTTATTCTGAGTTACAGGAGAAGTTTCACTACGATCAGGCGACAGTGATAAATTCCTTATCTGCGATTACCTTAGAGGGTGAATATAAGGTGGTTGGGGATTTGACTCTTGGTGACGTATCTGGGATTTCTTCAGATAACACCATCGCGGTAGTCTTTATAGACGGGGACTTAACAATCACCAAAGATTTTGTTGTGGCTCCGCCAAAGTCCGCCGAAGCGGATAAGATATTGAACTACCGGGATGATTTTGCCCCCTCTTTAGTTTTCATTATCAATGGGGACTTTACTGTTGGTCCGGATGTGAAGTCGATTTATGGGGCATACTTTGTGAGCGGGAGTGTGTATACGGGGGTGTCGGATAACAGACTATATATTTTTGGCTTGCTCTCTTTACTGGAGTCGACTTCTGGAACGAGGACAGTTAGTCTCGGGCGGGATTTAGGAGTAGATAATGATAGTTATCCTGGGGAGACCTTTGTTTTTATGCCAAAGTATTTCTTCACGCTAGAACAGCTAGTTGGTGAAGTTAAGATAACTTGGCTGGAAGCAGGGAATTAGTTGAAATTGATTTTGCCGTTCGTCACCTTATCCGCTTTGATTGGCGGTCTTCTTCTTGACAGTATGCTGGTGTTTCCATTAATCTTAAGGTAATTGTGAATGTAAAGACTATTAGTCTAACTCAACGGCAGTTCTATAATCATTATAACTGGATGAGGGTGTTGGCGCTGTTGGTAATCTGCGCGGTTTTTTTTCTGAGCGTTGGAATTGTTTTTTCTGCGGATGATGATCCACCAGTAACCACGCATTCCTATTCTGGTGTAGAGGGAAGCAATGGCTGGTATACTTCAACGGTGGATGTAGCTTTGCGGGCTTTTGATATTGATTCAGGGCCAAAGTCAACAACATACTGGTTAAACAGTAATCCTCCAACAACGAAACAGCATAGTACTGGACAGAATCAGATTCTTAATCCTTCATTTGAGAGCGGTGGTTGGAAGTGGGAAAGTGGGGCTTGGGTTCCTTTTATTAATAATTGGGAGTATATTGGAGGTGCTGCATTTTGGCAAAGCTTGGTTTACCATAAGTTCGATTGGCGGTCAGCCGCTATTGGTAATCTGTTAAGCGGAACTGAATATTTTTATTGGCATAATCGAGAGGATTATGTTCCTGCCATGGCCGGTGGTAGTTATTCCGCTTCGGCCTGGGTAAAGACGCTAGATATTGCCGGGCTAGGTGCTTGGTTTGAAGTGTGGGCTAGAGGGGCAACCGAGGCGGAAGATCAGTTGATTGTTGCTAGTGATGTGGTGAACGGGTCGGCGGATTGGACCTTGCTCGAGAAAAGTTTAATTATGCCTCCTGGGTTTCAGGGTGTTTATCTCAGACTCGGAATGCAAGACCAAGGGTCGGCGGGGCTCACATTTTGGGACGGGATTAGTTTATATGGGGGGTATTCGGCTTTTACAGAATTTACAGTTGTTGCGAATGGTGATCACATACTGCACTTCTATAGCGAGGATAACGCGGGTAATATTGAGCCAGAAGTTAGCGCGTTACTGAAAATAGATACGGTGAGTCCGCATGGCTGGGATAATTTTAGTTACACTCTAGGGTCAAATGATCATTCGTATTATGTTTCGGTTGATGTTATTGATGAGACTTCCGGGATAGATATTTCCACGGCCGTTTATCGCTGGTATACCGACAATCAGGGGACAGGTTGGAGCTATGAGTCTGGTGAGGCCTGGGAATCTATGGATAGTGTGGTAGTCGTAGCGACCGGTCTCCCGGCGAGTGATGGTGAGACTGACTGGGTCCGGCTAACTACAGGGGAAATAGATTTTGGTGACTCATCTACAGTGATGAGGGTTCAGTTTAGAATTGCGGATATGGCGGATAGCTCTGCGGATAGCCCTATGTTTACTATAGAAGGAGCTTGGGTCCAGTGTATGCATGGTATGGTGTATTCTCGTGGATTGATAAATATGCCGTGCTCAGCGCCGCCAGGAGAGTTTAACTCAGACGGATTGATTATGAGCGGTGGCGGGATTACGTTTTTTGAATCATCGGAGTCATGGGAGATAGATAATCATGGTCATGGGCTAGAGGGTGCCACCGCGTTAGGCGAGATATTTCCAGCTTATGATTCCTTAAGGCAGACCGCGGGCGCATTAGCGGATAATAAATTACCTACTAGCAGTGGAATATATGTATTCGATGGTGATTATGTTATAGATCATAACTCTACTCCATCGGGTTTTGAAAATAGCGTATTTTCTGCGCTGATTTATATCAGTGAGAATTTGTATGTTAAGCATAGTTACACAATGAATCCCTCTTCGGCGGTGTTGTTTGTAGTTGACGGTGATGTCGGAGTTTCGGGGTTGGTTGAGGAAATGTGGGGTGTTTTCATGGCCAGTGGAACTTTCGATTCTAATTACGATAATAAATTGCGACGGCAACTTGTACATAATGGCGGAGTGATTGCTTTAGACGGTATTGTTTTAGGACGTGATTTGACTAGAGCAGGCAGTCCTTCTAATGAAGATGCGCCGGCAGAGTTGTTTTCTTTACCGTATAGCTATTTTTTTAATCAGGAATTTAATAATCTAATTGCGTCACAACAGGAAATAGATTATTCGTGGAGAGAGATAGGACCCTAACCACCTACCACCTACAACCTACTATCTGATTCCTAATTCTTCTGGTATCATAAGTGTATTATGGCCCATTCTGCGCGACTGAGAGTCGAGGCGTTAAAAAGAGTCTTTAAAAGAGGCGAAAAAGTGTCTTCGGTCTGTCTCAGCCTGGACATTCTTCCGAGGACATTTTACCGCTGGAAAAGGAAATTTCTTTCCCTACCCAAAGAAAGAAGAGAAGAGATATTGGCTTCCGAAGTGCCTCCTTCCGAGTGGAAAATTAAACCCTCCGATTTGCGATTAGAGATTCTAAAGTTGGTAGTATCATACCCGGGGTTATCGTCACGATTGATTTACGAGAAGCTGCTTGAAGAAGGTCTAAAAGTTTCGCCCACGGCCTTTGTTAATTTTCTAAGGCGGCATAAGCTGGCAACTAAAAATCAGCGCCGCGAATATGCCGTTTTATACGAGTCGATCCATAGCACAAGGGCGAGCGTTCCTCAAAAGGGAGTGAATTTAGCTCAGAGGCGCAAACGAATGGTTGAGGAGGTTATTTATGCTGGCCGCCCAGTGGTTGATGTTTGTTATGAATTCGGTGTTTCAGGCCCAACTTTTTACAAATGGAAAGAGCGCTATCGGCAGGCAGTGAAGAAAGATGAGAATTTACTGGAGGCGATGGAAGACCAGTTATTAACGGGAGCCGAGCACCCGCGAGGCATTAGCAAGAAGCTGGAGAGGAAAATTCTCGACAATGTTATTCTTAATCCTCGTTCTTCCTCGATTAAGTTGGCCAAATATTTGCCGGTTACCAACCACGGTATCCAGAATGTTTTAGCAAGAAATGGACTTAATCACCAGCCCAGTCGGGAGCTTTTCGCTACGCAGGTAAGAAATGGCGAGGTGGACTATCCCCTTTCTTTGCGATTGCGGTGGGCATTTGTTTGGGAAAATGTTTGGCAATTGCCAAAGTTTACTTTTCACTATTGGCCGCGAATGGTCGGCGGGTGGCTGCTTTTAGGCCTGGCGGCACTAGTTACAGGCGGAGGGCTTTATGGATGGTTAAAGGTTGTTTTTACCACGCCCGGGGCAGCGCCGCTGGGTTTGTTCTTCGCCTCAATTAGTCTGGCTATTGGTGGCATTTTCTTTTTATATTCTTTCAAATACTATTTTTCTCTGGCCTTAGTTTTGTCTTTCTCCCGGCGGAAGGGTCTTAGAGGCGGCTTGTTAAATGGTAGTGGTTTGCCATGGGTAAGTAACGCTAGCGGAAATAATGAAGAGGTTTTGGAAATGTCGTCACAAGATGATTCTCGAAATGATTCTCGGAGAAGGCTAGGTTTAATTGACCGGATTACGCGCTTGGGCAATCCCGTAACGAGGCGGGAAGATGGAGGAATTAGAGGAGCGGGTGGTGTGTGGAAATGGCTGTTTGGTTCTTCTGTTCGGGACAATGCCAATAGTTCTTTAATTAACGGGGAGATTGGGGAGTTGGAGTTGGAACGCAAGCCGTTTGTTTCTATTCATCTGCCGATGTTTAATGAAAAGAGAGTTGCTAGGCGGGTTATTGAGGCCTGTGCTAGTATGGAGTATTTTGATGAACAGGGACGGCCGCATTTTGAAGTTTTGGTTTGTGATGACAGTACGGATGAGACGGTGGAAATTGTTGAGCAGGTGGCGGAGGAGATAAATTCAAAGTTAAAAGTTTCCTCCTTCGCCAAGGCTACGGAGGATAGGCAGAAATCCAAAACCTACAACCTACAACCTACAACCCGCCAGCCGGCGAGGCAGGCCTACAATCTAGTACGCGTTCTCCACCGTCCCACCCGAGAGGGTTTTAAAGGTGGGGCGCTGAAGCATGCCTTAGAAACGATGGATCCACGGACGGAGTTTATTATGGTTTTTGATGCCGATTTTGTTCCCTTTTCCGACACTATTGACCAATTCTTGCGGCATTTTCAGTTTGTCTGTAAGGGTCTTTCAATAAAAGAGATTAAAAAGAGTAAAGCGGCGGCGGTAACTGGTTATCAATGGCATGTTTTAAACAAGGGCGAAAACTGGGTCACTAAAGGTGTGCGGACGGAGTATTCTGGCTCTTACTTAGTGGAAAGACCTGCTCGGGAATTAATGGGTGGTCTTAAAATTATTCACGGGTCGGTTTATATGATAAGGGCGGATGTTCTTAAGGAAACTGGCTGGGGTACATCAATTACGGAAGATTTTGAATTAACATTAAGACTTTACGAGAAGGGCTACAAAGTAGTCTTTACGCCTTATGTGCAGGCACCAGCTGAGTGTGTCTCAACAATAAAGAGGCTTATTCGTCAGCGAATGCGCTGGGCGGAAGGACACGGTAATAATGTGCGGAAGATGTTTAAGAGACTTATGTTGGGGAAGTGGGAGGAAAGTGAAAAGTTAAAAGTTAAAAGTGAAAAGTTGCAAGCGCCAAGCTATGCAACTATGCAACCATGTAATTATGATAAACAAAAAAAACATAGCTACATAGCTAGATGGCTACATAGTTTAGTAGGTCGCGCACCTTCTCGAGCTTCTCGCTTTGTCCCCTCCCCTCTCTCTTTTATGGAGAAAATAGAGTTGTTGTATCTAGCCCCCTACTATCTTCAAGCGGCTTTATTCTTAATTGGCAATATCTCCTGGCTGGTGGCCGAATTGGTTTTTAGAACTAGTCTTCCCTTTTGGACTTCAATTTGGGGCTGGTCAATGGTTTTGACTAATCTGTTTGCCCTGCCATTGGTGAATAGTGTCGGTCTATTTATCGAGGAAAGCGAAAAAGATGACTACCTGGGTATTTTGTCTTTTGTGGCTTTGTGTTATCTTCTGGTTCCCTTTCAGGCCTATGCTAGTGTGAAAGGTTTTATAGAGAAAGAAGAAGGGACCTGGTTTAGAACACCCAAGACGGGCAAAGTGACGATTTCGCTGATGCGGTCGCGATTTGCGCGCCTGGTGAAGATATTCTTTCCATTGGGGGATAATCAGGAGCAATCACCTATTAGTGTGGAGAAAACTACCACTTCGCGCCGGAGCGCCCTAAATATTTTTGACGGTTTGTCCGGCTCGGCGCAAAAATTAAGACCTGCCCTTTATGGTGTGGGGCATACGACGCTTTTGGTCTTGCTTTTGATATCAACGGTGCTCTTTAATTTTGCGCCGCTAATTGAAAGTGGCAGCGCGCCGATTATTGGTAATAGCCTTGGCATTGCTTATGC
>JAHISN010000003.1 GCA_018818265.1 Patescibacteria group bacterium
TTAAGGGCAATCCGTCCATAGCCATAAAGGCAGTCCCTGTCTAAGCCACTTTAAACTCCTGTCGTTAGCTTTAATATATTTTCTCATACCTATTTTCACATAGAACATCCGTCCTTAGATAAGTTAGACAACAAGACCTACTATTGCTCACCAACCGGATGTTCTGGTATATTTGTAATAGATGGCTCCAATTGATTCTGATACTTCAGTATTTAATAAACTTCGACGCTTCAACTTGCTTATGGGGACGCTCCACCTGGTTCAGGGAGTGGCAATGTTATATCTTGGATTGACGTTAGAGAACATCAAAGATTTCAAACTTCCCCTTACCTCATCTTTCCTAACTTACAATGAGGCACTGGGTAGATTGGTCACTCAGACAGAGGAAATCACACGAGTACCGATTGCAATAATTGTTTCTGCATTCCTGTTTTTATCGGCCATTGCGCACTTTCTCATTATATTGCCGAAACTGAATGATTTTTACAATGCAAAACTTCGAATTGGAATTAACTATTTTCGATGGTTTGAATACGCTATCAGTTCTTCTCTCATGATCATGATGATCGCGATGCTTTTTGGCATGTATGACATTTCTACCTTACTTATGCTAATGGGGTTGAACGCAACCATGAATTTACTAGGCCTCATTATGGAAATTCACAATCAAACAACCGAAAAAACTAATTGGATAGCATTTTGGGTAGGTAGTTTTGCTGGTTTAATACCTTGGATCGGTATCTTGATTTATTTTCTTGGTAGTGGCGAGTTCTCCCGTATTCCTACATTTGTATATGCTATTTTGGGTGCCTATTTCTTCTTTTTCAACACTTTTCCGATCAATATGTATCTGCAGTACAAAAAAGTCGGTAGATGGTCGGACTATCTATACGGCGAACGGGGTTATATTATTTTGAGCTTAATTTCAAAATCAATTCTTGCTTGGATAGTGTTCGCAGGAACCTTGCAACCATCGTAACCTAAATTTCATTAATTCTTTCGCCTTGCCACTAAAACCATTCAATGAACTGTCCTTAGACAAAATTACACGCGAAGGAAAACAATTCGTCCTGGGCGATCTCTTTTAATGAATTAAAAACTTCGTAAAGCATAGTCATCACTTAAAAGACTAATGATAATTTTATTTAAAATATCTTTCTCTTTTGGATTGCTCTCGGCAATTAAAAGCGATAGTGCTATTAAAGCATTATCATTAATTTTCCTTTCGCCGTTTGAACGGTAAAGATAATAATTCTTGTCCAGAAAATATACAAATAGAAATGAGCCAATCCGCTTATTGCCGTCAGCGAACGGGTGATCCTTGATGGTGAAATGGAGTAGGTGAGCCGCTTTTTCTTCAATAGTTTTATACAGTTCTTTACCGCTAAAAGTCTGATATAAATTCCTGACAATTCCTTCGAATCCTTTACCTATTTCATTGCCAAAAAGACCAGCAGTTTCCTTTTCGACAATCAGTTCCTTTTTAAGCTGAGTAATAATTTTGCAGCAGTTTTGATATTCTAAAATAAACCGAGCTTTTCTTCCTTTTACCTTCTTGATCTTGCCCTTATCATATTGCTCTAGAACACTTAAGGTTTTTGCGTATCCGGCAAGCAAGTTTAAGATTTCTCTTTCCTGCCCCTTTAATTGTTTCTTTCCTACTTTATCTTCTAAAAGGGCAATAGCGTTTTGCAGTTCTCTGAACTTTGCTTGTGCTTCTAAAAGCCTTTTTTGGTTTATAGCATAGCCGCGAACAAGATAATTTTTAAGAATTGTTGTTGCCCAAATTCTAAATTGCGTTGCACGTCTAGAATTTACTCGATAACCAACGGAAATAATGGTATCTAAATTATAAAATTGGGTTTTATAAACTTTGCCATCAGTGGCAGTATGTTCCAAAATGGAACATACTGAGTCTTTATCTAATTCATTGCTTCTGAAAATATTGTTTAGATGTTTAGTAATCGCTGGCCTTTTAATGCCAAAAAGCAGGGCAATCTGTGCCTGCGTAAGCCAAATTGTTTCTTTTCCCAACCGCACCCTTAACTCCACCTCTTTTTTAGCGGTTTGGTAAATAACAATTTCACCTTTGTCAAATTTTTGTTTTGGCATAGTTTTTACCTAATTTTTTCGCAAAACAATCCCGCCCGCACGCTTCTTTTAGTGACCGACTTTAAGCTTTCAAAGCATTTCTTACTACGGAGACTAGGTCAACTAAAATAATTCTAACACGAAACTGCCTAGATTAAAGACTATTGTGAATTTATAACTGCTGACATAAATTGAGCGCGTTTCCGCCTTGCCACTAAAGCCATTCAATGAACTGTCCTTAGACAA
>JAHISN010000015.1 GCA_018818265.1 Patescibacteria group bacterium
AAGAAGCTGCACGCATGAGTTTATTATGGGTAGTGCAGTTCGAGCGTGCTTTGTTTAATTTGAACCCCTTAATATAACTACCATTGAAGATGTGAGGATAAGAAAACCACCAATGACAGTTAATAGCGTGGGAATTTCGCTGAAGAAAACAAATGCCAGAAATATCCCAAAGATGAGTTCTGTTAAAAGAATAAGACTGCCTGTCGTCGCTTTAAATAGCTCAAAGCCCTTAGTCATAAAGAACCATGCTAAGAAGTTATCAATTCCAAAAAGAATGGTTACGAGATAGGTGTTGGCTGAAAGTTGCAATATAGTCTTGTCGGAATAAAAAGAATTTTCAAATAATAGGCTCATCACACCTAATACTATTATTCCAACCAGTGTATTGAGAAACATCATTACAATCGCGGGGTATTTCGTTAATGCTCTGCGAATTACAACATATAAAGATTGACCAAGTGCTGCAAGTAAGGCAAAAACACCGCCAATTTTCCATGTAGGTAAAGAATTGGGCCGAAAAAGAAGATATAAAGCAATTAAACTTAATATAAGCGCAGTGACATTGTATTTATTCAACTTTTCCTTTATAAGAAAATAGCCAATAATCGGCGTCATAATTGCGTAGGTATAAAAGAGGAATAATGCATTACTGACTTCTGTGTATAGAATTCCATATGTGAAAAATAGGTTTGTTAAGGCATAT
Source organism: Patescibacteria group bacterium (assembly GCA_018818265.1). Taxonomy (GTDB): domain Bacteria; phylum Patescibacteriota; class 4484-211; order 4484-211; family 4484-211; genus JAHISN01. The sequence goes on from JAHISN010000015.1 coordinate 704, forward strand.
GTAAAAATTGTCGCAAATCCCAACAATGGCAAATCCTTTTTCTCAATTTTCAGTTTCACTTTAGAAAAGAAAAATAAGTGAATGAATGCTGATAAAAAGGCAACGATATAACGGAGAAAGACTTGTGACATTGGAGGTATGCCTCCACCACCAAGAAAACGAATAAGAACAGGCATAATACTGTACATTAGGGCTGATAAAAGAAGGAATATTACGCCCCTGGTTTTGTTTGAAATATTGGACATGAAGCTATTATATCAGAAGTCTGAGCGTTACCCTTCTAAGGTATTTTAGGAACAGTTCTCCTATACTGGTGCCGGTTAGGGGAAGGCCACCCATGGTCCCTAAAACTTGCCCTTGGGTAGTGGGGGCGACAGTTGCTTCTACTATCAATTGGCGTTCGGCAGATAGGGAACCAAGGACCGTCTTGGTGTCGGCGGTATAGCAGCGTGGACCACATTCTCTGCGCGTGTGGTGAGAAGAATTTGCTTTCGGGGACCGTTTGGGATATAATACAAAACTGTATAATATCCTAAACAGCATATGACTTTTAGAAACAGTTTTTTCTCACAGTTCAATAATTTCCCGTATTTTACAAAACAGGCGCTATCTCTTTCTGCAAGTAATTTTGAGATGAAGCCCGCATTGCTCAACTCTTATGTTGCCAAAGCTCTAAAGAAAGGAGAGTTAATTAGTCTGAAGCGGGGTTGTTATGTTACCCGAATTTTCTACGAAGAAAATAAAGTTGATTCCAGTTATATCTTCTTTTTAGCTAATAATCTTCTTATTCCTTCATATGTTAGCTTGGAATCTGCACTGCAGTATTATGGCTTGTTGGCCGAAGCGCTAAATACTTTTAGGACATCGATTACTACCAAATTGCCAAGAGAATACGAAAATAGCTTGGGGATTTACTCTTACAGAAGCATTTCTGACGACCTGTTCAGCGGGTTTTGTACGATTAAAGGTTCGTTCGAATTTACTATTGCCGAACCACACAAAGCAGTCTTCGATTATTTGTATTATCAGACAGACAGATTTACGTGCAGCTTTAGCGAGAATATTCTCGCTAGTTTACGAATTGACGTTGAGTCTCTGGCAAAAAAAGAGAAAGAAAAATTGAAGCGGTTGATATCAAAATTTACCGCTCGAAATATTACTCTATGAGCATTTTAGTAACTAAACTCAAAGCAATAGTCAGCAGTCTGAAAAAACGGGGGATAGACGATATTGTTATTGTCAATGTCCTTAAAGAATATCTTCAGTATACGGTGCTGAATTTTATTTATAACAACAGCGAGTATTCCAGCCTTGTTATGTACGGAGGGTCACTATTGAGAATCTGCTACGAACTTCCAAGGATGTCAGAAGATTTGGACTTCCAGAGTGCTGCAGAAATAGAGCTTGACGACCTAAAGGCTAAGTTGGTGACTTACTTTAAAAAAGACTTTAATTTAGATGTTGAGATAAAAGTAATTAAAAGAAACCATACAAAAAACATGACTAATACACTTGCTCTTAAATTCGATTTTTTGAAGGAGTTAAAAGTAAATGTTGGGTGGACAAAACTAAAACTAAGAATTGACATTAACATCTTTCCTGAGGCAGGTGATTTTGCTACCGAAGTCATTTCCCCCGACCCTAAAGACAACTACGCATTTTCTGTTAAAACTTACCATATTTCTACTCTTATGGCCAGCAAAATCGCGGCGGTATTACAGCGGGAAGAAAGAAATATTGAAGGGGAAGCTTCCGCATGCAAACCAAGAGATATTTTTGACCTAATTTGGTACATGAGGCTAAAGGTCATTCCCGATCTTGCTTATTTACGAGCCAAAGGCATTAAGATGGAAAATCACTTGGAGTTGTTTGATGAGTTGGCTAAAAAAGTTTTGCAATTGGAGGATAGGGCTTTTGACAAAGATCTTGCTAAGCTTTTTTACAACCGAGCTGAATTTGAAGATTGGTATAAAAACTGGCGGAACCTGTTTGTGAATCTAAAGAATAGCTATGATATTTATAGAGTTAAAGAACTTGAATGGATAGATTACGGCACAGACATTTCAACAGAAATAAAAGACATACACTATCGCTTCTCTACAGAGTCTGATGCAAGAGCTGTCTGGTTTACATTTCGTCTTACAAGAGAATTTCTTAACTTCATTAGGATATCTTCTGAGAACCGTGTACCTAAAATTGAATCAAAGATTAACACCAAGACGATTGGAAGAGTTAAACAACCTAATGAGCGTGAATTGGAATACATAGGCTTGTTTTACAAGAAAATAATAAATTATCTCAAAAGAAACGATTACATCGTAATACAGAAGAAAATCACCACAAAGGTAATTCGTTCAGAGGGCTCAAACCTTGACGTAAGCCGCCAAATTTTTCTCGATAAGGGGCTTTTAGAAAGAGCAAGGCTGGAAGATCTGTTATAGCAACCACGAGGACCATTTTCAGCATTAACGGTATAGCAGGGTGGACGACATGCCCTGCGCATACGAATTTGTCGAGAGAGATGTCAATGCAGATTTAGAAGGTGCGAGCACTTTCAATTTGAGGTGGGTGTTCTCATTTTATTATATCTGCTATCTGATACAGAAGTTCTCTTATACTGGCGCCGGTTACAGGAAGGCCACCCATGGTCCCTAAAACCTGCCCTTGGGTAGTGGGGGCGACAGTTGCTTCTACTATCAATTGGCGTTCGGCAGAATCATATGTTTTGGTTTTCCCAACCTCTTTAAGCCGCAGAATTACTCGATATTCTCCCGCGGCAGAATCTTCTTTTGTTCTAGCTTTGATGACCAAATCACCACAGCCACGTTCACTGGTGGTGAGGACAGGAAATTTAGACCAGGCGGCGTTCCAGGCTAACCATATTTCGTTATCAATACCAAGTGTGCGCGCGGAGTACAAAGAGTTTTCTTGAGTTAAACCCATGAGTAGTTTGGCATAATAATCTGTCTGTGGTTGTGCGCCGCAGAGAGCTAGGGGGACTTCGAACTCCTGTTCTGCTTTAACTGCAGATGGAAGACCAAAGGTGAAGGTCAGCACGGCGCTTTCGGAAGAGGTTGAAGAAGGTTCTATTGCAGATACGGTTGGTGTCGGGGTAGGGATAGGAGTTGCTGTCAGTTGAGTTACTTGAATTTCTTTTAGGTTTGAATCCAAGTTCACATTGCTATCTACAAGACGCGCGCGGATTTTTATAAAGTTGAGGCCGCAGATGGTATCGGCATTTGTTTTCATGTGAAGGGTTGAACTTCCTTCGCCTATCGTATTAGTTTCCAAAACGGGGAATTTAGACCAGGCGGCATTCCAGGCCAGCCAGGTTTCGCTATCAATGCTCAGGGTGCGGGCATTATAGAGTTTGATACCATCGGTATCGTTACCCAAAAGACCTTTAACATAGTAAGTGGAGTCAGCCTCTCCGTTAGTTAGTTTTACATTAACTTGGAAAATTTCTTCCGGATGTGTTTCCTGAGGCACTTCGAAGTTTATGCTGATTGTGGAGATGGGCGTTGGTGTAGAAGTTGGAGTCGGTAGAATTGTGGGGGAGGGGGTGGGTGTTGGCTCCTCCACCTCCGCCGTAGGCATCGGTGTAAACTCGGGTATGGGAGTAGGGGTTGGTTCCTCAGGCTCTAGAACAGAAATTTCTGTTGATACCGAGTCTTGATTGATACCGCTACTAACTTCTTGTAGCCTTATCTTGATTAATTTTTCTCCGGGAACAAGAGAATCTTTTGTTTTTAAGTTAATTTCGGTATTACCCTTGCCTTGGGGATCGGTATTTATTATCGGCATTTCGGTCCAATTGCCATTCCAAGCCAGCCAGTTAATTCCATCAGCGCTGAGAGTATTCCCGCCATACCAGTCGGAATCAGTTGCGCCGTTACTAATTAGACCTTTGACGTAATAATCGCTTTGGGCATTACCACCGCTAAATGTAACTTTAACGGAAAACATTTCTCCTACATATACTTCGTTTGGGCTATCAAAGGTGATTATTCCTGTGGCAGTAACGGCGGTAGTAGTAGGCAGTTGTTGATGGCCGATAACATTGAACGCACCTGCAAGAAAAAGTAAAGTAAGAAGGAAAATAAAGAAAAGGTGGGGTAGTATCCTTTTTAAGAGCACTTGTTAATATTTAAAGGTGGAGTGTAATTGTAATCTTTACCTGTAATAGCAGAATACCACGCGATGTCAACGCTATGCAGCATTGCGTAGCGCATGGCGTCGCATTCTGCGCCCAGGGCGCGCAATGATCGCAGTACCACATGGGGTACACGGCAAGATTGCGCTACTACAATCGGGAAACCGATATGCCCCTTATGTTTTCCCCTTCAATTACACCAGTATGTCCCACAAATATGTGTTTGTAAAGTGTGGAAAATCAGGCTGTCCGAAATTTTGGACAGCCTGATGTGTTAATTGCCTGCGGGCTCGCTAGAGCCCGAGTCTCTGCCGCCAGGTTTGCGTTAACGCCCAGCTGCCGCCGGTTTGCCAGACAATTTTTAGGTTGATGAGAGAGCCGCGAAGAGCGCCTCGCTGCTTTTGGCGGTGTCGCCGACTATTTTGGAAATCATCCCGTGTGAAGGTGCCGCCATTTTGTACCATGGTGACGAGTACGTTGAAGGCGATTGGGCTTAGGGTTACACGCGGGTTCTGACTCTTGAGCGCAGCCCTAACCCTTCTCTTGGCATCTTTTGTGCTAACTGTCACGGTTGTCCTCCGATGCTTTTTATGGTTTTGATTTTTGCCCTCCTTCGCCCCTTTGACTTCGTTTAGGGGGCTATGGAGGGTTCCGCAGGGGAAACTTTCGATAGACACCCCAATTGTTGGATTGATTGTCTAGCCGCTTAATTACTTATAGCAACAGCAAAACAAATTTACCACATTTTTAATTAACGCCCGGGCAAGGTTCACTTGTAGCGGCGGGTCTTTAGACCCGCGTCAGGAGGGATTACGTCCTTCCGTCGCTAGGCTTCAGCCAGAGGCTGATCCGCCTTTGGCGGAAAAGCCTAGCCGCTACAGCAAGGTACTAGGCAAATTTGTTTTGCGGGAACTATAATTACTCGATAGTCTTGGTCTTTATTCCCAACTCATCTAGCTGCTCTTTAGATACAATACTAGGCGCATCCATCACCGCGGTGCGGCCTCCGGAAGTCATTGGGAAGGCCATTACTTCTCGCAGATTGGGTTCATTGAGCGCCGCCATGAGAAAGCGATCAATGCCCGGGGCAATGCCCCCGTGGGGAGGGACGCCATATTTAAAGGCTTCCAGTAAGTGTCCGAATTTTTGATGGATTTCCTCCGGTGTGTGGCCCAGAATTTCAAATATTTTTTGCTGAATATCGGCGTTAGTAATACGAATACTGCCTCCGCCGACTTCAAGGCCGTTGCAAATAAGATCGTGCTGCCAGGATCGGGCTTTCATAGGTTCGCTGTCTAGCAAAGGCAAATCCTCATCTTTGGGGGCGGTAAAGGGATGGTGCGTAGAAGAGATTTCTCTGGTTTCGGTTTTTTCAAATAGAGGAAAGTCTAATACCCATGCGAGGGCCATCACGTCAGGATCTTTTTTCTTGCGCAAGTCAAACTTATCCGCGCCGTACTTTTTAATGGCTTCGTCGTAACTAAAGCGGGGAAAGGGCTTCTGGAAAACTTTTTTACCCAGAACTTCCTCAACAATTTTGGTAAACAGGCTTTCGGTAAGGCTTAATATGTCCTCCTGGGTAACAAATGACATTTCTAAATCCAGCTGAGTGAATTCACCGTAAGCCCTGTCGGAGCGGGGATCCTCGTCTCTGAAACAGCGGGCGATCTGGAAATATTTTTCAAGGCCGGCGACCATCAATAACTGTTTATACTGTTGGGGGCTTTGCGGCAAAGCATAAAATGATCCCGGCTGTAGTCTTGAGGGAACCAGGAAATCCCGCGCACCTTCGGGAGTGGCCTTGGACAAAATGGGCGTTTCCACTTCCAGGAAGCCCTTTGCAGTAAGATAATTGCGGATAAACTGGATAACTTGATGTCGTATGCGCAAGTTATGAATCAGCCGGGGGCGGCGCAAATCTAAATAGCGATATTTAAGACGTATAAACTCGTCAATTTCGTGGCCATCGGTATCTATAGGAAAAGGAACTTCTTTGGCAGAGCTTGTGATTCTAATTTCCTCCGCGGCTACTTCTATTTTTCCGGTGGCCAGTTTAGGGTTAATGTATTTCTCTGAGCGATTTCTTACTGTGCCGGTAACGCTAATCACGGTTTCGTTGCGGGCTTCCTGCGCTGTTTCATAAGCAGACTTGCAGCTGTCGGATGTGGTGACGATTTGAACAATACCGGTGCTATCCCGCAGATCAATAAAAATAAGCTGGCCGTGGTCACGACGGGACTGAACCCAACCTTTAAGTTCAACTTTTTGGCCAACGAGCCCATTAATCTCACCAATGTAATTTTTATGCATGGGCTGATTATATCATGTTATGCTTGACGGTATTTACTGGATGATGTTACGATGGAGTCCTGAGTCATATATATATGTCACGCGGGGGTAGAATTATTATAAAAATCTTTAGCGTTTCGTGGAGCATAATTTTTTTCGTCATACTTGTGCCGTGGTTGGTTTTAGAAATCAGCAGGAATCTAGACTGGCTGATTTTCAACTATGTATTTGACTCAAGCCTTCTTACGCTTTTGCGTTGCGGGACCGTGAGCTACGTAATTAAGGCAATCGGAGTCAGCTTGTTAGTTTTTGGGATTATTATTTTCATACAGACTTGGGTAGAGTTGGCGCGAGCCGGTAATTTTTTCCCTTTGCTTACCATATCTCGCCGACACTTAGGGCCGGAAAAGTTGGTGACTACTGGTCTATACAATCAGGTGCGCCACCCAATGTTTTTAGCTTATGCGGCGATGCTTACGGGCTTGTCGCTATGGTTTTCGTCGATATTCGCGGTTGCTTGGGTTGTTCTTTTAGTTGTGCTTATCGGAATAACTGTTTTGATTGACACTGAAGAGCGAGAATTGTATTTGTGGTTTGGGGAGGAATATAGAGAATATCAAAAGGTTACCCCTGTTTTCTTCCCGCGTTTGTTCCACACAAAGTCGCATCCTAAGTTCGGCGAACAGGGTAAGTGATGTTTCCCGTCATGCGGGCCGATAGCTTATGCGGTAAAGTGCCACATTCGCATTGTGGAGTTCGGGGTTCGACTCCCCGTCGGTCCACCACCGAGTCTGACTCGGTTTTACCGAGGAAGACGAAGGTGAGACCCGTTGAAACTCATTCACTACGAATACTACATTAACAAAAATGATGCAAAGGCCAGAGAGGTATTCTTAAAAAGTGGCTTTGGAAGAAGGCAATTAAAGAAAGCTCTAAAACAAACCTTAAAGAATTATTTGTAATCTGCCGAAACCCCACCACCCGCCCCACCATTTTGCGACAATCCGTTTGTTTAATCTGGTATAATTTAATCAATTACGGGAACAATGTTTAACCGCTTCCGCAGTTTTTTAAAACAACCAATCGCGCTATTTTGCGGCTTGGGTTATTTTGCTGTTGTTTTTCTTTCCTTTACTTCTGCTCTGCCCTCTCTGACTCTTTCGCCCTCTTGGAGTGAGTTTTATGATTTTGAGAATAGTGCGGGAAAAGTTTATGATATTCAGGTCTCGCCCAGTGATGTAGCGGCGCTCTATGTTTATGTTGACAGGGGATTGTATAAAAGCATAGATTACGGCCAAAACTTTACCAATATATTTACCACCGTCCACGATGCCAGATTATTGGTTATTGATAACTTCAG
>JAHISN010000016.1 GCA_018818265.1 Patescibacteria group bacterium
CATCTCTCTTTACATGGGGCTGGCGGAGCCATCTCTCTTTACATGGGGCTGGCGGAGCCATCTCTCTTTACATGGGGCTGGCGGAGATAGCCCTATGTATCCACTAGGGCTTATCGGAGCCAAACTCGGTAATCCGAGTTTCAAATATGTATTACTTCTACATCCTTTGCAGTGAGAGAGACAATAAACTCTACAAAGGCTATACCGAAAATTTAAGGAAAAGATTAAAACAGCACAACTCAGGCAATGTACCTGCAACAAAACCTCGCCGTCCCCTAAAACTAATTTACTATTCAGCATTTCTAAATAAATACGATTCCCTAGATGCAGAAAGATATTTCAAATCCAGTGCGGGAAAAAGAAGGATAAAGCAAATGCTCAAAAATCACTTCGCAAAGATCAATCAATAATCGCATTCAGAAACAAACACCTGGTGTAATGATATAACGACGACCTGTGTTATTCGCCTGCGTGAGTGTAAATGAAGGGACAGCCCCCTCGCGCCACTCGCGCCACCACATCACGGCCACATCGTCACTTAATTTATCTCGGAGCCCTGTTATAATGCCCCTAGCCAATCTCAAATTACATGAAATTGCTAACATGTCTCTACCGAGAAAATATTAATAGCCCAATCAAAAAACTTCTCTTCTGGATTACTGCCCCAATAGTCTCATTTTTATTTCTTCCTTTCATAATCGGGTTCGCACTCACCTATTTGGCTTGGACTAAAATTCAAAGCAAATCAGTTAAATTAGCAACCGCTTTTACGTTAGCAACTATCACGTTATTAGTAGGTTCAAGTTGGGTTTCAGGATTTTTCTCTCCAATCACAACAAACAAAACTGCAAACGACGAGTCTTACCCAAGCAAGGAAGTACTCTCCGAAAGTTCGGAAACTGACTCCCCCACCAACAGGCCATCACCCAGCCCCGAAAACATTCCGCCTACCGTCATCCATACGGACACACCAACCCCTACTAATACCCCCACACCCACTACCCCACAAATGCCCCCAACACCAATCCCAACAGAAATAAAAACTGATGACAGGCAAACATACCGAGTAGTAAAAGTAGTAGATGGGGATACTATTGCCGTTGATATCAACGGGGAAACAGAAAGTATAAGAATGATTGGCATTGACACGCCGGAAACTGTTGACCCACGCAAGCCTGTCCAGTGCTTTGGGGTAGAGGCATCAAGCAAGGCTAAATCGATTCTTGAAGGTAAATCTGTCAGATTAGAAACAGACCCTACTCAGGGCGACCGTGATAAGTACGGTAGATTATTAAGGTATGTCTTCCTGGAAAATGGAACGCATTTTAATGAACTAATGATTATTGAGGGCTATGCCTTTGAGTACACTTACCAACTTCCCTATAAATATCAAAATGAGTTCAAGCAGGCTGAGATTGAAGCACGTGAAGCCAAACGAGGCCTCTGGGCAGATAATACTTGTTCTGGCAATTTAGCCTTTCCAACAACCGTACCTATCCCCACACCGATACCTGAAACCCCTGCAAATACACCAACTATACCAGCACCAACGCCAACCACAATACCACCACTTGCCACATGCGACTGTTCCGGAAACATCTATAATTGTTCTAACTTCACTACCCACTCAGCCGCCCAAGAATGTTTTGAGCATTGCGGGGGGATAGATAATGACATTCACAGACTAGACGCAGATAAAGACGGTATTGCCTGTGAAAACCTGCCCTAAAGGGTACCCTATTTTCGGAGATGCCCCACATGTAAAAATCTTAGGTTTTCTTAGGTTATCGCTAGAAAATTTTGTAATCTTTCGTTCAGCATTTCAAAAATTGTTTCTAATTTGAGACACAATATTTTCGCAATGCGATGGAGATAATTAAGTTAATTAGTTGAATTACGCTTGTAGTGTCCCTTTCTTTACTACCATTCTCAAATTTAGATAGCCCTAGTTCTACTAAGCCAATGTAGTATTTGAGGGCTCGGGAACAAATCACTACTCTTTACCGATAAAAGAGAATACTAACGAAATCCGACCATCTGCCTATCGGAAGGAGTAGAAATAACTTTTTTTGTTTGTAAATTAGTTTTAAAAGAAACCTCAAGATTGACTGTTTATGAAAGTGTTAATTCCTCTATCCCCGCTACCTTGGTCGGACTTATTTACTGTTGGTAGACCAATTCTTGAAAGGTAATGTGTAAAGCGGTGAGAAAGGTCTTCTCTAAACAAAATCTCAAGAGATGCTAAGTACAATTTCTTATGAGACTCATACATTTCATCTCTTGGAATTGTATAGTAGTGTTTAAAATCAATAATTAAATCTTCTATTTCTAGTGCGGGGTCTTCACTTAAAAAATGGAGTCTTTGATTTTGATTTTGCGTTATTGATTTCCATTGTTCGCTTGACCAAGTATTCATCTTTAAACCAAGTTTTTCAAGATGGATTCCAGTTTTAAACTGTTCCGCAAGATATGCAGGGCAAATAAGTACGGATTGGAGGAATTTGTCGTTTGAAGAATTTTCTTGGCTCGAACAAGCCCTACACTTATAGTCCTGTTCTAAATCACAATCTTGCGTCAAAACCACAGCATAAGAAAGGGTAATTTTTGCGACTTCCACTTTTTCGGCCTGAAACACAGGAAATCTATATTCTAATTTTGCGAGAATGTCACCTTGTGTAACTCTTTCTTCTGTTCTTTTAACATACATAATTAACGAAGTTTGAATACTAATTTTTCTGCCTTAACTGATTTCGACTCATAAAACTTAGAATTATCAGGAGTAATTGGTTTATATTCTGTATATGGCGGTTTGTCAGGCTTAATTGCTTTTTCCGGTTGAGCTGGCGTTGTTCCCGAAGAAGGCATTTCTTGAATAGTAGGGCTAACTGCTATGGGTGGAAACGAGGTATAAGGTTTATCCATGATTTAACACTTTTCTTAAACTGTCGTTTATGCTTCTTTCGAAATATTTTCCGGCAATCTCGTTAAACTTCGTCAACTTATCGATTACTTGGTCTCTCGATAATTGAGTTTTGGTATAGCAGTCATAATCGAGAATAAATTCCTTTTTATTGACAGGTGCCGGAAAACTACTATTGAAAATTCCGCACTTGAGGTTCATATTTACATCATCTTCTAGCATAATCTCATAAACTTGCATTGCTCTTCTCAAGTCGTTTTTATTTTCGAAAAAATCTAAATTTGTTATCAAGGATTTATTTAGGTAACTTTGCCATCCGAAAAAATCTGATTCCTCTAGTTGAATTTGATTGATATACCTTAACCCCAATCTGTTAATTGCTAGTTCTAGTTTAGGATAAAGTTGAACAAAGCTCTTTAGTATTTTAGACACCGTGTTTTTAAAATCGGTAAAGTTGCTATATTTCTTACAAACTACAGCCAAAAACTCTGCATCTAATTCTGTAAGGTAATTTTTATCGGGCGATGAGAATCTCCAAGTTGTTTTATCTGCAGTGAAAGTATCTATATTTGAACCCTTTCTTTCGATTTTTACACCAAATTGCTGTATTGGCTCAAGTACGGGGAAATCGTTCAGAATTTTATTCTGAAAGCCTTTTGGGGTATTTTCAGCAATATCCAAGATTACAGGAAAATCAATCCTGAAAATAACATCAGTTAGAAAGTTCTTTTTATATTGGATTTTTCGAGATGTTTTCTCCTTAGACATTTTTACCAATTATTCAAAGACATTTACCTTAAGTGTATTATACACAAAAAACATTCTACACAACTAAACAGCAATTACTTTTTTAGTGGTTTGAACTAGAGACCAACTAAAAGCAGCGGTACACTTCCAAACCTTACCGGTGGTAGAATTTCAAAAAATTATATTTCAGATACTTTATTCGTGTAATTCCTCATATTTGCTCTTAGTAATCCACTATACACTGTGGAGTTAGGTAGTCCACCTTTATTTAGATAATGTTGAAGGCAAAAATATCAGGCGTTTGGTTAAGTAGTAACCAAAACGGGTTGAAACTGAATTAATCCTAAACCTTCAAATAGAACTTTTAAGTCGCTTAGAGCCAATCCAAACTCCAACTTTTTGTTGCAGAACAAGTCCTTTAGGGGGAGACAAAAAACACGAGGAGCATAATCAACTATCGTGTCAAGACCCAAATCAGTTATAATTGTCTCCATGCAAGCATTTTCCTGGTTTTTGACAATCAAGCTCTCCCTTTTCTCCGCCTGGCAATTCTTATCCTTGGTCCGTAACCGTACTCTACACCTGAAATTTGATCGTATTGGCACTGCCTACAACATTAAAGATCGCGGCTCCTACCAAATACTCCGAGAATCAATAAACTATCTTGAACTAGATGAGGAACCAGTTGTTTTAATAGTTGCTTTTCGGATGAAATTCCTAGGAAACAGTTCTTTCCTACATCGGCTATTTCTGAGCCTTAGCATTCTTACCACTCCTGTCTGGAGCGGTTTTCCTGGTTTTCATACAAAGCTATGGATGGTTGACCCAAAGACAAATAACTACCTGGGGGCTTATCAGTGGTATGGTGAGGAAAATGCTAAAGTTTACCAAGGTTTTCTCCTGCGCCTGCTAAACACTCTGGCAGTAACAAATTCCATTTCAATAGATAGGCACCCCAAAACTGATTTGGAGGACTTTCTAAAATCCTGTTCCCAAAGTTCCCTAAGTAGTCCATCGACTCTTCTAGTATGATATAATAGGCTCATGAAAGCAAAGGTTGAAACTCTTAAGGCTCCTTCTCCGGGCACCGGCCCTTTCTCGCAAGCGGTCATTGATGACAATCTAATCTTTACTTCTGGGCAAATTTATCTTACTCCCGAAAACAAATTACTTGAGGGCACTTTTGAAGAGCAAGTCCACCAGATAATGAAAAATTTACAGGCTATTCTTCAAGCAGCAGAGGCTTCTTTTGCCGATATAGTCAAAACAACTATTTATGTCACGGACATGGCGATTTATGGAAAAATAAATGAAATATATGGGAGTTACTTCTCTACTCCTTATCCTGCAAGAGAAGTAGTTTGTGTGAAAGAACTTCCCCTTGGAGCGCAAGTTGAAATAAGTATGATCGCTATTAAAAAGAAAGAGGGCTAAACTATGACAAAAATAGACTTTAGTACTTGGGCAGAAAAATTTTTAAAGGCATGGGCTGACTTAAACCCCAAAGCAGCCTTAGCCACACTAAGCAGGGATGTTGAATATCACGAATCTCCTTTTTCTGGTCCCTGCAAGTCTTGGGAAGATGTCGAAAAGTTATGGACCGTTGTCCCCCACAACCAAAAAGACATTACCTACAAACATGATGTTTTGATGGTCAAAGGGGATTTGGGGTTAATTCATTGGAATGTGAGCCGAATTACAGTGCCTGCAGGCAAGTACCAAGGGCTTGATGGTGTTTTCTTAGTGAGATTAAACGAAAAAGGTCTTTGCACTATGTTCAAACAGTGGAGAATGATTAGCGAAAGCTAACAAAGAGCAAACCCCTAGCCTTCCGTCCCCCAAGTTACATCACAAACTCAAGATAGTTTTCTTTCGAGACAATTTCTAGACTCTTCCCGTAAGTTTCCCTAAAAGCTTTTGGCGTGCGAGCTTTTTGCTGCTTCCACTTAAACTCATAGGCTGAAATCTCGTTACCTACTATTTCTATCCAGTCAATTTCTGCTTGCTCGTATGTACGCCAAAAATAACACTGGGCTTGTTCCCTTTCGTACTCATGCTTCTTCATTCTCTCAACCACGAGAAAATTCTCCCATAACTGTCCCACATCAGTCCGGCTGTCCAGAGGCAGGAATTGATCAGTAAGTGCGTTTCTAATCCCTAAATCCCAGAAGAAATATTTCTTACTCTTCACCACCTCTTTTCTTAAATTCCTTGAGAATGCTCCTAATTCAAAAATAACAAAACTTTGCTCCAAAAGGGCTAGGTACCTTTTGACAGTTTTAATGTCAATGCCCAAATTAGTAGCCAGTTCGTTTAATGACACTTCCGAGCCAATTTGGAAAGCCAAAAGTATCGCTAGTTTCTTTAAAGTCTCCGGCGAGCTTATGTCTTTGAGTAATAAAACATCACGGAATAAATAATCAGAAACTATAGATTTAAGATACGCCTGCTTATCTCTTGCGATACTTAACTGCTGTAAATATGGATATCCGCCAAAACGGAGCTGTTCTTCAAGAATTTGGGGTTTTTGGTAATCTTTAAGATTTTGAGTTAATTCCCCCGTAGATAAAGGATATAGCCGGTATTTAACAGCTCTTCCTGTTAGGGATTCCTGGATACCACGAGCAAGCATTAGAGAAGATGAACCACTAACAATAATTTTCTTCTCAGGAAAGCTGTCAATAAGAATTTTCAGTGACAAGCCGATATTCTCTATACGCTGAGCCTCATCGACAACAACAACTTGACTCTTCGCAACAAGTTTATTGAGCGCTGTTTGCGAAGTAGTACTTAAGGAGTCGCGCGCTTCCTGCGTATCCCCGTCAAGCCACAATATATCTTCTGCACCCACCTTTCCAACTAGTTGTTTAAGGAGCACGGTTTTACCAACTCGCCTCGGCCCGTAAATAATAGTAATAAAACCAAGTTTATAACTATCGGTTATTGTTTTTACTAGAGTTCTTGGAATCATGTCAATAAAATTGTACTAAATTTACGGACCCATGTCAATATTTCTAGTGTGAAATACCCAATTTTGGTAATAACTCATGCCACCGACCCTCGTTCTCATCATCCCCCTACAATCAAAATCCTACGGCGCCTTAATTGATGTATAATCTAGCCATGGATAAAAAGAACTTAAGTACAATTGTTGATTTTCTTTTTGAGGTTGGCTCATTGCAGAATATGCAACGGATGCATAGCCAAGTATTGCGTTTAGCCGATGAAACCATTGCCGAGCACAGTTTTAGAGTTGCAATCATTGCAATGGTTCTAGCTGAACTTGAAGGAGTAAACAAAGAGAAGGTCATGAAAATGGGGCTGTTTCACGACTTAGCCGAAGCTAGAACTGGAGATGCAAACTTTGTTCATAAACTCTATGTTAGCCAAGACGAGAAAAGAGCCTACACCGACCAACTCCAAAGTATACCCGGGAGGGGAAGAGATTACTGCCCTACTCGACGAATTCAATAAAGAGAAAACTAAAGAGGCCATTGTTGCTAAAGATGCCGACAGATTAGACCAAATTATACTCCAACGGGAATACCTGCAAGATAAGCCCTATGATTTTAAGCTCTGGCACGAAAACTATACCAAAAACTTAAAAACAGAAAGTGCAAAATCGTTGGCGGAAAAAATTGCCACGCGCAATCCCCTACAATGGGTCTATAACTTCGCCGGTATAAAACCAAAGGAAGAATAAGCATCATAACCTCCCGCCTCGCAAACACTATGCAAAGTAAAATTCACCAGCTTTACCTTGAACTTTTACAAAAACACGGCGCCCCTGTAAAACTTTGGCCCCAATGGTGTGCAAAGAAAAAAGATAATAGGCTAAGAGAAATTATTGCTATTGGAGCAATCCTAACGCAAAGAACAAGCTGGCGTAATGCTGATTTAGCTTTAAGAAACTTGAAGAGAGAAAAGCTGCTTTCTTTAGAGAAAATTGCAGACTTAGGCAAGCCTGATAACTTAACAGAACTAATTAGACCTGCAGGTTTCTATCAAACAAAACCACACCGGATTTTTGATTTTGCCAGTTTCGTTGTAAAAGAATATGAAACCCTAGATAATTTAATGGAGAAAGGTATGGCCACTACCAGAGAAAAGCTGCTGTCTCTTAAAGGTATTGGACCAGAAACAGCCGATGTCATTTTACTTTATGCCCTGGACAAACCAAGTTTCGTCATTGATGAGTATACAAAACGATTGACTGCTAAGAGAAAATTGGCAGAAACATTTACTTATGATTTCCTTAAGCAACTTTTTGAGGCCAATTTGCCAAGAGATGTTGAAATATTTCAGAACTATCACGCCCTGATTATTATTGAGCAGAGAGGAAGAATCGCCTCTAAAATGGAAATTGTTTAACCTGTAGTTAAAAGCCTGTATTATTTCCAAGAAATAAGCCCTTCCTATTCCATCCCACGGGCTGGGGCGCCAAACCCAGTTTATACGGGCATGGCGGAACCACATCACAAAATCCCCCACCCTGCTACAATATAGTCAGCGCACTGCCAACCCTAGAGTTAGATTTAACAAACACAAACCTGCATAGATTTATGATAAAGTTGCATAGATTTACGGGTTGTGCAATAAATAATGCATAGATTTGTGACAGATATAAATATATGAGAATAAAATTAAAAAAATTCGGAACTCTCCTAACATCTCGACAAGACGGCCGAGAAGCCTTGGCCGCTATCAATTCGCAATTGCAGAACAGTGCGCCAGGCGAAAAAATTGAAATTGATTTCACAGGCGTTATCACCTTTGCGCCCTCATGGGCTGACGAGTTCATAACTAATATTATTGCCCAGTTTGGTAAACGTGTGATATTAGAACACACTGATAATCCCTCCGTGAGGACCACTTTAGAATTACTTGAAAAAGTGGGCAGTGGCAAATTCATTGGTACCTAGCCCGTCCTCGGTAGACAGCCAATACCCCACTTGGTAAAATCTTTCTAATCATGGTCGACAGTCCAATTCAACTTCAAATTCTATCGAACTGCTGTTTTTATGAATCCGGGTCCCGTTATTCTCAGCTAAAACCAAATGACATTGACGATGACCTTTTCAATTACCACCTCCAGCAATTAGTTAAAAAAGGCTATTTAGAAAAACGCGACAGACTATACTTCCTGAGTGAAAAAGGCAAATCACTCGCTACCAATATTGATTATGAGACTCACAAAATCCCACTCAACTACAAAGTGAGTGTTTACTTATGCCCAGTAATTAACAACGAAGTGCTTCTCTATGAGAGACTAAAACACCCGCAATATGGCTATACCGGTCTAATTTCGGGCAAGATACGTTACGGCGAGCCAGTTTTGTCAGCGGCGCGGCGAGAGTTTATTGAAGAAACAGGACTGACGGCTGATTTCAAAATAATCGGCAATTTAAGACAGATCCGCCGCAATGAGGATGGCAAAGTGATTGAAGATGGGGTTTTCTATGTTTGTTTCACGGACCAGATCAAAGGGAATCTCACTGAAAAGAACATTGAAGGAAAATACTTTTGGGCTAAGTTACACGAGGCATCTAAGCTTGAAAAGATCTTTAAGCCCAGTTTAGAGGTTATTCTTAATGAAGTAAAAAATCGTTTGGATACAAAAGTATCTTGGGACGCCGATTTTATCTATGAATTCGAGCCTGAGCCAGAAGACTATTAGGCCCACAGCCACTGCAATGAGCGGCATCATCTCTAAGGACTCTAGGCCACTGTAAAGCCTACTTGACACTACTAACTTTTTCCCAAACTTCAGTATAGAATTTTTCTAAACCATCAACAAAACGGCTATCTATATTTGCGAGCTGGCTGATCATATCACTATGACTTACCCAGTCAATGTTTGACACCTCTTTCTGCGAATAGTCAATTTTCGGCCTTACTTGATCTAAGAGAATAGCGTACATAGCGCCAAACATCCTTCCGTTCTTACTTTCGTGAAACTGTTTTGAAATAAAAACCAAATCAGGTAATGATGGCTTAATCCCTAATTCTTCCCATGCTTCTTTAACTAAATTCGACTCGTATGTTTCACCATGCTCTACTGTTCCAACTGCAGACTCTGTCCACTTACCTGAATCGTGTTTTTTCCATTCTGGACGTTGTGCAACTAGCAGGTTTTTATCTTGATCAAACACCCACAAAGAAGATACGCGGTATATATCGGATTTCGATATCTCGGTGCGGAGTTTTTTACCAATTGTCTTGTCACTTGCATCAACTATGTTCAAATATTCATCAGTCGGCATATGTGAGATTCTACCATTTATCCTTGCGCGACGAGTAAATCAGCTTTGAGATGAAGAAATTGAGCGTAGCTCGTACATCACTCCAAGGCATAATCTTTACTCCAAATATGTTTCATGGTTTCGGCGTGGTTAAGAAACCAATTTGAACTAGGCTCTTAATGTGGCACTCTATTTAAGTTATAATAGCCGCATGAATATCCTCAACTTACTCACCTCCCAAATTACAGAACCTGCTCGAATAATTCAATTCGCCAAAGATGGTAAATATGAGGAAGCTTGGATTATCAACTTATCCCAGAATAGACCCGTCGCCGAGGAAGTCGAGCATTATATTGATGAAGGAAATTACAAGGAATTGATAGTTGAGTATATCTGGAAACCTGATGTTAACGACAGTCGATATGTTTTGACTGTATTTCATGATAACTGTCTGGAAAAGGATAAGTACAAATTCATTTCCATTTGCCTTGACTGTTTCTACAATAAGTTAGAATTTCAACAATTAATTGACGAAATTGACCAAGGGATTGTTGGCGGGCCATTTTTATTAAGACAACCTGTCCAGAGAGTTAGATTAGGAGTATTTAATTATTGGTTTTCGCTGGGTCCTATTGAATTGTGGGATAAGGGCGACAAACTAGATAAAGAGGTAGTGACAAAGCACATAAAAACTCGCCCCGATATTGAAAGGTCGAAATTAAATTACCAAGGATTAGCTTTTATCTACAACTTTGATAGATCACTGCCCGGCCCTTACCATGTTTTGAAAACTCCTTGTTGTGTCCGCCACAACAACGAATGGGTAGTAGATATTGATTTGGTTTATAACAATATGAAGTTAATGCTGGAAGAAATTAAGGCCAAGTAATCAATTACTTTCCCCGGCACTAAAAAATCCTAACTTGAGTTAAAATATTGAAAATGAAAAACAATCTATTTTTGCAAAACTATCAACACCTCCAATACGGGATTATGTATAACAAGTTAGTTGACTTGGGATTCACTTCAATAGCTTGGTGTGAAAAATATGATTCTTCGTTTTTTAACCACGCCCAGGTAGACAGCCTCCTCTCCAAAGATAGCCTTAATAAAATTGAAACAACACTAAGAAATTTAGAAAGAAAACCAGCCGTCTATTTTGAAAACAGACAAAACTTATCAGGATTAGTAGACTTCCTAACGCAACAGAGTTATAAGAAGAACTGGGAAGATTCCTGGATGTTTCATTCAGGTCAATATCTAAATGAAGACCTTTTCAACCAAGTCAGAAAAGTGGGCAATGAAACCAGCCTTGAGGAATTTCTGAAAACATTTGATGCTTGTTATCAGAAAGACGACCCTCAAAATCCTTATGGTGAACTGGGAGACTATTTAGATGTGGCTAAGGATGCCTGGAATAAACACAGTAAATCAGGCAAGATTGAATACTTCACCATTTATGACGGGAAAAAGCCTGTGGCAGTTTCTACTCTCACCAACTTTGCTGGTATTGGATACATTTCAAATGTAGGCTCCCTAAAAGGGGTTAGAGGCAAAGGATTTGGGAAAATTGCCTCTTTATATTGTGTTAAACAATCAGTGGATAATGGTAACTCAGAGCATGCATTGGCTACAGAAGAAGGCCATTATCCTAACGAATTTTATAAACGTATAGGTTTTAAGGCCCGATTTACTGCCCTTGGGTATGTAAAGGAAGAAAAATGACTAAAGTAAAAATATTAATCGCTGGCTATGTTAAAAATGACACCCTAGTAGTCCCCACAACAACTTTGATTCAAGATGGAAACACAACTATCGTTGTAGACCCCGGAATGGGTAAAAACAGACAAGGGATTGGTTGTGGTTGCGGGCGATGTTTGGTGGTTCTCTGATATGACACCCGCAGAAGATGAAATGGCCTGGGACCAAAAGAAATTAGAAGAAAGCCGCAAAAAAGTCCTGGAAATTGCCGATTGGATTATTCCAGGTCACGGAGGGAATGTTCGGGAATCCAAGGGAAAAATCGCAGAACACAAGGTAACTGCCCCCCCACCGTCCCCTCATCATAGCCACACCATGCGTAACAATTTGACCCAGAAAACCCCGTTATAATGCCTATAGACGACCCCAAATTACATGAAGTTATTGACCCATCTTTACCGAAAATACATTACCAGCCCAACCAAAAAGTTTCTTTTCTGGATTACAGTTCCAATAATCTCATTCCTGCTTCTTCCTTTCATAATCGGATTCTCACTCACCTACGTAGCTTGGACTAAAATTCAAAGTAAGTCAGTTAAATTAGCAACCGCTTTTGCATTAGCAACTATTACGTTTCTGATAGGTTCAAGTTGGGTTTTGGGGTTTTTCTGGAAGATGGAACGCATTTTAATAAACTAATGATTGTTGAAGGCTATGCTTTTGAGTACACCTATCAAACTCCTTACAAGTATCAGCGAGAGTTTCAGCAGGCTGAAAATGAAGCAAGGGCGACTAAACGTGGTTTATGGTCAGATAACACTTGCGCCGGCAGTTTAACCACGCTAACCCCCACACCGGAACCAGCAGTAAGCACTCCCATGCCAGCTCCGTCAACGCCCACAACTAAACCGCCTGCCACTACATGCGATTGCTCTGGAAATATCTACAACTGCCCAGATTTCGCAACTCACTCTGCCGCTCAAACATGTTTTGAACACTGCGGAGGGATAGATAATGACATTCACGGGCTAGATGCAGATAAAGACGGTATTGCCTGTGAGAATCTACCCTAAAAAACAAACACCCTGTATTAATATATTATGATCAACGCTGCCACCTTCTCCCTATACTACAGCCTTTCAAAAAAGGGTTTCACAAAAAACCAAGCTTCTTGAAATAAATTTGTCTCTTCTTTTGTATTACTCAGGGAAGGTAGTTCTGAGCATTTTTTATTTTTTACGAAAGACTAGCTATTTAATGTCAAATTACTGATTTTCTAATCAGCCCTAATACCAACCCCCCGATGTTCATCGGGGCACGGTACAGGGTTTAATTCGGCCATCGAAAAACTTAGCTGATCGGGCGTAATGGCCCTGATACCAGAACTGCCTTCGGCAGTACGGTACAGGGCTTAATTCGGCTGACGACCAGTCTGACTGGTCGAGCCTCATTAAGGGGGTGAAAAAATATGAACAAAAAAACAATGTTACTTGGAGCAACGGCGTTGGTTTTCGGAGGATTAGTAATGTTTCCCTCTCCTAAGTTAGCCGAAGCTTATCGAGGCGACCCCAATGTTCAAGGTCCTAATTGCACACCTGAAAGGCACGACGCTATGACTCAAGCATTTGAGAGTGGTGACTATAATGCCTGGCAAGAGCAAATGCAAGGCAGAGGCAGGGTGTCCGAAGTTATAAATGAGGAAAACTTTGCACAATTTGCGGAAGCTCATAAATTAGCTTTGGAAGGGAAAACTGATGAAGCTGATCAAATTAGACAAGAGCTTGGTTTAGGTCTTAGAGATGGTTCTGGCCAAGGTCGACACAAAGGTAATGGTATGGGTCGATAGAGTGAATAAGTCGATCAGATGCACGCCTACCCCCCCCTACAACCATGTGGGGGTTTGGGCGTGCAGGGACAGAACCGTCCCATAGCTTGACAGTGATAATTAGCTGTGTTAGAATCCTTTCCGTTAGCTTTAAATATTGATCAGTAGTTAATACTGATTTGAGTCGGTTTATTTGGCTTAGGTATTCGTCCCTGTACCACGTCGGGTACAGGATGTTCGCCCTGTTAGGGCTCCATATCTTCCCCTTTTTTCAATCGTCTCCCTTTAAAGACCATATATCATAGCAAAAATGAGAAATCCTGAGCGAGGTCGTCCTCGTAGTTTCCACAAGCAAAATAACAAATCGGGCAGCCACGGTAGATACCGAAACAAAGGCGCTTCTCTGAACCCACTTATGTTCGTCAAGAGGGGTGTTGAAGTTGTCGAAACACCATATGTGCCAGTGCACAGTTTTGCGGATTTTGCTTTGGATGAAATTGTAAAAAAGAATGTACTGGCGCATGGTTTTGACAAACCGACCGCAATTCAAGATCAGGCAATCCTTCCCATACTGGAAGGAAAAGACTTGGTTGGCACTGCCAATACGGGAACCGGCAAGACGGCGGCTTTTTTACTGCCTTTGATTACAAAGGTGTCAAAAGATCGGAACCAAAGAGTTTTGATTGTGACACCCACCCGTGAATTGGCGGCGCAGATTCAGGATGAATTTAAACTGTTTAGTTCGGGATTAAGGATTTTTTCAACACTATGCATCGGCGGGGCCTCGTTAAAAGCCCAAACGCGCGAGTTATCACGTCGGCCAAATTTTGTGATCGGAACCCCCGGGAGAATCAAGGATTTACAGGAACGACGGACATTAAACCTTGGTCACTGCGGAAACGTAGTGTTGGATGAAGTTGACCGTATGTTAGACATGGGTTTTATCCACGATATACGACGCATCATTTCGTTTTTACCAAAGAGTCGTCAATCCTTATTCTTCTCGGCAACAATACCAAATGAAATCAAGGCCGTAATGCAAGACTTTTTGACCGACCCGGTAACAGTATCGGTAAAAACCGGCACGACTCCTCAAAATGTTGATCAAAATATAATTCGAATTCAGGGAAAGAACAAACTGGAGATTCTTCATCAACTATTGATTAAAGAGGAATTTAGGAAGGTTTTGGTTTTTGGCAGAACTAAATGGGGTGTAAGCAAACTTGAAACAAGTCTAACCAAGAGAGGGTTTAAGGCCACGGCGATTCATGGCAACAAGAACCAGAGACAGAGATCGAGGGCTTTGAATAGGTTAAAGAATAACGAGGTTCAAGTTTTGCTGGCCACAGATGTGGCCTCTAGGGGTATTGACGTGGAGGACATAACCCATGTCATCAACTATGATGTGCCAGGAACTTATAATGATTATATCCACCGTATAGGCAGAACGGGAAGAGCAGGGAAAATGGGCGTAGCGCTAACCTTTGTTGACTGAATGTATCTGAAAGAATTGTGTGTTCTATATTTTTCACGTAGAATATAGGGCATGAGACTCTCATTGAAAACGGGCTTCAGTTTTGGTTTAACTTCAGGAATAATTACTACTCTTGGTTTAATTGTGGGGCTTAGTGCCAGCACTAATTCTAAAATCGCTGTTATTGGCGGGATTCTCACGATTGCACTTGCCGATTCTTTTTCCGACGCTTTGGGTATTCATATTTCCCAAGAGTCCCAAAATAAATATTCAGACAAAGAGATATGGGAAGCAACACTAGCCACTCTTTTCTCCAAATTATTTTTTGCCTTAACCTTTATTGCTCCTGTTTTAGTTTTTGAACTTTCTCAAGCTATTTTAATAAGCGTTATCTGGGGGCTTTTGATTTTATCTATTTTCAGTTTTGTTATTGCCAATGAACATAGAAAAAATCCATGGAAAGTGGTAGTGGAACATTTAGTTATTGGTTTAATTGTTGCGCTAATTACCCACTTTGCAGGCACATGGATAGCCACTGTTTTTAGCTGAGGCCTAAATAAATACTGTTAAGTTGGCTGTATGCCAGCATTTAAGTTAGAATCCACCGAATTAAGAATTGTAAATAATAGATTCCTGTCAAAAGAAAAACTGCGGCAATTACCTTACGGCTTATCTTTTCAATCTTTTGGACAGCAGAAAAAGCCTGACCGACTTTTTGCATACTAAAAGCAATCAGGCAGGAAAAAATTATTACCGGCAGCCCTGTGCCAAGAGCAAATGCAGATGGAAGCAAAACCGCCTCGTTAGATCTCAATACCAAGGGTACAAGAACACCGAAAAACAAAACGCCGCTGTAGGGACAGAACGCTAAAGCAAAAAGACAGCCTAAAAGAAATGAACCTGCATAACCCTTCACGGCTAGTTTCTCTTTGAGCTGTTCAATCCTTTCATTCTTTGTTTTTATGTTTAGCTTAATGACATCAAACATTATTAAGCCAAGAAAAACAAGAATGGGCCCTAAGACCTTATCCCCCCAGCCTTGGAAAATGCGAGAGATGTCAAACGACGAAAAACCTAAATAAATAATCCAAGCAAGAATCGTATAACTGAAACCCCTGCCTAAAGTGTAGTAAAGACCGCTAAGCAGAGTGTTTTTAGGAGTTTTAATGTCCTTGGAGATATAGGCAATAGCAGTTATGTTGGTGGCCAAAGGGCAGGGACTAATAGAGGTAAGCGTGCCTGTTAAAAAGGCAGTTAAAAGCGGTATATTGTATTGGTCAATAAGTAAACTAATATAGTCCATGGTTCACTCGTTCACTCTCCCAATAAGGCTTTTAGTTTGTTTTCAAAATAATCAGTAAACCTTTCTTGATTGGTTACCAGTCGCCAGACAGTTGTGTCTTCTTCAATACTGTCTTTGTTATTGCTGACAGCATTAACAAACAAAGACGAACCTCTGGCTTGGTATTTGTCAACAATCGCTTTGTTTTCTGGCAAGTCACTATTGATATCTTTAAAGACAATTCTTCCCGATTGGTATTCTTCGGGAAACATATTTTTAATAGTCTCTAGGGCAAACTCACCAACAGTGATACAAGACCAGCACTGACGAGTACCGTGGAAGTGAACTACTTCAATTTTGTCGGCCGGGATCGTTTCCACACTCACTAATAAGGAATTGGTGTCTTCTTGCGGTTCGGTTAAAATTGGGTTATCTGAACTTAGGTTAGTAAGCGCTTTGAAACCAAGAAGTGAAATAACTGCTAAAATTAGACAAGTTAAAATAACTGCTTTTTTGTTCATCATTCATTCATCACCATTCTGAAAGAATGGTAGGTTCTGATTCTCTCATATGAATCCATAAATGAAACCGGCTAAGGTTGTTAAAACCACAATTGCTCCCGCATAAACCAGCATCTTTTTAGTCCCAATAAGTTTTCTGATAACCAAAAGTCCCTGCAGTGAAAGAACAGGGTCTGCCAACATATAGGCCATTAGAGGGCCTTTGTCCATTCCCAGTTTCATAAAGTTTTCGGCAATTGGCACTTCAACCAAAGCGGGGAAATATGCCAAGCCCCCAAACATGACAGCAACAAAGTTAGTTAATAGATTATTCTGGCTGGCTAAGGCTTGAAACTGTTCTTCGGGAATAAGATGGGTAATAGCCGCGGCAAAAAAGACACCGATTAGAAGTAGAGGCACAATTTGGTTGACAAATTTAATTGTTTCTTCCCACCAAGCATTCTTTTTTTCTTTAGAAAGCCAGGAAAAGGTCATAATTAACTGCAGGAATACTAAAGGCAAGATTAAAACATATCTTAAATTATTGCTAATTGGTGCCGTACCGACCACCAGAATTGCCAACATTGTTCCCCAGAGCCAGGCGTTTTTTGAACCCTTAAGTTTGTTGGTGTCTTGAGCTACTATTTGAAAGCTTCCATCCTCCTTGCCACTTCCAAAAACAACTTCCATTATCAAGCCAACCAAAACGGCAAAGGCAACCGAAAGAACAAATCTGACCATACTAAACTCCCAGCCAATTCTTTGACCGGTAAGGATAATGGTAACAATGTTAAAAGCCGGACCAGCATAAAGAAGGGTAATAGCAATTCCTAGACCGGCACCTTTTTTCCAAATACCGGCGAACAATGGCAAAATAGTGCAAGAACAAACCTCAATTAAAAATCCCGCCGTAACAGCGATTAGATAAGCCAGCCACTTCTTAGTTTTACCGCTAAGATATTTAAGAACTGACTGTGAATCAATCAGGCTATTGATGGCTCCAGCAATAAAAAAAGCAGGTACCAGACAAAAAAGGACATGGGCCGAAAGGTAGTCCACCAAACCTAACCAGCCTTGATAAATCGCGCCGCCAATAAGGTTTTGAACCGACTCTTGAGCTAAAAAGCCGCCTATCTGTACCTGCCAAAGGTAAATTATTAAATAAGCACCGCCTAGAAGCCCTAGAACCCAATTTTTCTTGAGTATTTTTATAAATTTCATCATTTATCATTTGCTTGCAAAATATGTCTTTTGATTTTCTCAATATCGTCCGCAAGCCCTGTCATCACTGGCTTACCATCAATTACCAATGCCGGGCTGGACATTACTCCTAGCTCTATCATTTTTTGAATACCTTTTTGTCCAGTTAGATATTCAACTTGCTCTTTGAAACCAGCTTCTTGAACTGCTTGTTTGGTTAACTCGTATAACTTTTTACAGGTTGGGCAGCCTGAGCCCAAAACTTGAATTTTCATTTCGTTTCACCTCCAATTTTAAGAAATACTTCTAGCTTCTTCTGGCTACCTTTTGTAAGGGAATAAAAAACCTGGCGGGCATCTTCACCTCTTCGCTGTCTTATCCAACCTGCTTCAACCAAATCTGCTAGATGATGGGAAATTAAGCTCTGGCCTTTACTTAAACATTCCTGAATCTCGCAAACACAATGCTCCCTATCTAAAAGAATTAGTAGAATTTTAAGCTTGGTTTTGCTGGAAAAGACTTTTGCTATTCCGCTTAGAACCTTTACGGTTTTATTGTCAGACAATAGGCACTTACATGAACAATCGTTCATGTATCTAATACTATCCATTTATACTTCTGAAGTCAAGATCTATTCGGCATGCTTGCCTAATACCAATGATGAGTTTAGAGAGAAAATTGCAGTTCGGACATTTTCCACTGCCATAGGCTCTTTCATAACAGCCCCATACGCATCGAGACACTTGTAGCTATTGATTATTAGCGGTAGATTAGTTAGTATATTTGTATCCAGAAAGGAGGTATTTTATGGCTAAAGGAAAAAGCCGACAGCAAAAAGAAGAACGTAAGACACCACAATTAACCATTAAAGAAAAGCGAAAGAAGAAGAAGGAAAAGAAGCAGGAAAGATAGTTAATATTGGCAAGGGTACAGGCTTTACTACTACACCGCATGCCCTGAATGCGCCAAACATTACGGAAAGAATTACGTTGTCGCTTTCGCCCAAGTGTGAAGAAACCCAGCACTTAAGCACGGGGCTTCTTCACATAAGAATTCATGGTTGTTACAAATTTCTGCGCACTAATTACTGCCTTTGTCTTCATCGTTGCTACGATGCTAATCCCATCACTGAGAAGAATCGCGGGGTTCCCCACGGTAATAGTTGCCGCGATAGCCTTCTTCATATTAGGCGTTACGCTTGCAATTACGGCTCTTAAGAAAATAGCAGAGGGGAAGCTCAGGAAATTCCTAATCTTAACTGGCTCCAGCGCAGCTGGTTTCTTAGTTAGCGTACTTTTGCACAACTTTCTGTACGGCCTGGCTGTGGTAACTGAGAATATTCCCCTCCTCCACTATTCAGCCGAGACGCTGTCCATTATTTTCTTCTTTGTTTCCATCATTCTCTGCCCGCTGGGGTTTCTAGTGGGAGTAGTTGGCAGCATAATTCTATTAGCCCAACAGAAAAAGATTGTCTAAATACGGTATAATACTTGCATGGCAGTAGTTCCCAAATCCCTTCAAGGGGTCCTCTGGTCGGTTAAAACAAGTTCGCTGGATACTCTTCGCGACGCACCCTACATCATTAACCAGCTCTTGTCCTATGGCTCGTGGAACAACCTGAAGTGGTTATTCAAAACTTATCCCAAGAACGAGATTCGAAAACACTTTAGAGAAAATCCAATTAAAATTTATACTCCATCGGCATTTAATTTTTCCAAAAATGTCCTCCTAGACTTGGGAGATGTTAATCTCCCGCCTGAGTGCTATGTCAAAACCCTACCTCGACGTATTAACAAATAATCGTAAGGAAACTTTCAAAAAACTCGCCGCATTTAAAAGGCAAGGCATGCTCGGCGGCGGGACGGCGCTGTCCTTACAACTAAAGCACCGCTACTCGTACGACTTTGACATTTTCTTACCTAATTCAATAACATCCCATTTTACCCGCAGGGTTCACGCGCTGCTCCCAATCAAAGACAAACTGGTTGATAGCTCCGACGAACTCACTGTTACCACCAGTGATAACATTAAAATCACGTTTTTATACTATTACTTTCCACACCTATTCCCTCTCGTCGCCACCGAATCGGTCTCTCTTTTTAACACTAAGGATATCGCCGCCGACAAAGCCGCCACCATCGGCCGACGGGGAAATTGGCGAGACTACGTGGACATATTCTTTCTTCTAAAAGAGAAACATACCAACTTAGACAAAATTATAATAAATGCTTCCAAAAAATTCGGCCCTCAATTCTCTGTAAAACTATTTTTGGAACAACTAACTTTCTTTGAAGATATCAGAGATTACCAAATTGACTTTATTAAAGAAAAAATCAGCACGGAAGAAATCAAAAGCTTTCTGCTAGAAAAAGTGAATGATTTTAAAAACGTAAACCTACATACATAAGCCAGTTATCACTAAATCATGGGTATCGAAACTCAATTTATGCCAAGTCAAGCCCCGAATCCAGAATTTGTCACCAGCACTCCGCAAGCTTCAGGTTCGGAAAAAATAGCCCCCAGAGAACCGGCAATGAAAACTTCACAACTCTTTGAAAGGGCAAAGGAATGGGCGTTAGGTAAAGCCAGAAAACAAAGACAAGAGGAAGATCACCTGAGAGAAACAATTGCTCTAGCCGAATTACAAGTAAAAGACCTAGAACTAGAAGCTGGTGTAAAGCCATCAGAGAAAACACGCTGCCAACAATTAGTCCGCGAATATGCTGAAGAACTTAGGGTACAATACGGCGATCATATCAAAACAAATCCCGAATTAATCGCCAGCAACACCGTTATTGTTGACAATCGAATCTTTGGTAGATGGCAAGCATTGTTAGGTGAATTCCCTTGCATCTACGGCTTCGCCTCAATCCATGAACGAAATAACACTCGCGTTTTAATCCTACCCGAAAGCTTTTTCGAGTCCCCTTGGGGCAGAGACTTGGTCCGCCATGAAGTTATGCATTTATCTATGTCAGAAAATTGTCCAGAAGGACTCGCCGAGGGAGGAGCACAATATTATGCCACACAAAAGACGGAAAACGGTGAACCCGAGAACATCAAAGAATTAGATTTGAACAGCCAGGGAAAAGGGTCGCTAAGAACTATTGCCGAATATCTTAAAATGCCACTAGGATTTAAAAGAATGTATCTCGAAACGCGAGCCCAAAGAGCTCTAGAGTACAATCTAGGAAGAACAATTTACGAAAACCTAGTCCACGCCGTGGGCGAGGAAGCTATGGAAGATATTTTCTTTGATGGAAATCAGCAAGGTCTTGATAGAGTGCCCCCAGCAATTAGAACACTGACCAACCTCACTATCAAGACTCTGAACAAAGCTGAAAGTACTAGAGAGCATTTTCCCCTTTACTCAATGTATATTGCAGAAGCATACGCGGCATCGAAAACAGCCCGCATACTAAATGAAAGAAAAAGTGACATCTCACCAAAAGAAGGAGGTGAAAACATATGAAAGGATTCTTAAGCTTTATACGTGAACAAGGAGTTGTGGGTTTGGCTGTTGGGTTCATCCTCGGCGGAACTGTTTCCAAGGTGGTTTCTTCACTAGTAAAGGATATCATTAATCCCCTCTTGAGCATTTTCTTGGGCACTAAAGAAGGCTTAGTTAATGCCTCGATAAATATCGGCTCGGCAAAAATTATGTGGGGTAGTTTTACCAATACACTGATAGACTTCGCCGTTATCGCCGCCGTGGTTTATTTTGGGGTAAAAGGGCTAGGATTGGATAAATTGGATAAGAAGAAGCAATAGATTATTTATAAATTTTGGAACCCCCACTGTGGCGACCGATATCAAGCAACCAAATAACCAGCTTCTTACTCTCAGTAAAATCCCAAATAAGCCGCACATCACCAGTAACCCACGAGCTCCAACGAGTACCGTAACGCCTTGTATTTACCTTGTGAGTTTTCAGGGAAGGATAAAAGGGCCCTTGAACCAATAGCTGGAGAGCTTTCTTAGTTTGCTTTTTTAACAGCTTATTCCTCGAAGTTAGCCTCTTATAATCGGCTTGAAATGTTTTAGTAAAAACAAGCTCGTACATTTATGAAGAGATACCAAGAAGTTTATTCAACTGTTTTTCATTTCCTGGTTTTACCCGCACATATCTACCGGCCCTAATATCTTCCAAACTCATTCCAATTCGTTCCTCCGTCCGTTCGTCCACCATCTGGATCCGTTCAATATCTCCCTTAATATCCATCGCCGCCAGTAAACGAATGTAATCAGGAAAAGATAGTCCTACCCTACCCGCCTTGCTCTCAACTAAGTGATACAACTGGGGGGAAAAAGTAATTAGTTTTTGTTTTCTTTCTGTTTCTAATTGCATTATTTTCAAAGGTTAATATTCTGCATATATTGTACCATAGTTTAGCAAATTACCAACCGGATGGCTTAGAATACCAAACTAAACTCGTTCCCTACCTGCAAGTTCATTTTCTGCGCCTCGCCAGCGTCGACCTCCAACACATAGCGGGCGGCGACACCGGGGTCAATAGACGGACAGTCGCCTACCCCGCACGGCTGAACATTTCGAGCAATATAAACTACTTCCTTACCACTATCTAGCCAGATAATATCCAGCGGGATATAAGTATTTTTCATCCAAAAAGTGCGTACGGCATCATCAGTATAAACGAAGAGCATCCCGCAATCCTCCTC
>JAHISN010000017.1 GCA_018818265.1 Patescibacteria group bacterium
AAAGCGGCTCAATAAATTCGTTTCTCGTTTGAGCTTCGTTGTAGGACTTTATCTTTCCCGCTTCGGCTACTCGCTGATATTTCTCAACGAGCTTTTGAATTTGTTGTTTGGCTTTCTGTTTGTTCATGGGATTATTTCAATAAATCGTCTGAGGAAATGTTTAGGTCTGCGCTTTATGGCTTGAACTCACCAAGTGTACGTGGTGGCGGAGGGGGTGGGATGGGCGAAACGTATACGTTTCGCCTTAGAAGAAATTTCATTGCATGAAATTTCTTCACTCTCACGTTGCCGCCTTGCGTCAAAGTTCGAATGCAACCCATAATGATTCGTCAATCTCACGCTATGGTGAGCTTGTCGAACCATGGCGGAGGGGGAGGGATTCGAACCCTCGTGGGCTTTCGCCTTACTGGTTTTCAAGACCAGCTCCTTAAACCACTCGGACACCCCTCCTTAACAAAAGCCGTTTTCCCACCTTCGCTAAAGCTTCGGCGGATTAATTCGGTCAACAGAAAATACTTCGTTGCACTCGTATTTTCCGGACCTCATTGAACAAGACCTCTGCCTGCCCTCCAGAGACGGGTAAACCGGCAGGCAGGGGTGCAATTAACCACTATGCGACCCCTCCTCCTACATTGCTATTGCCCTTAGCTCTCACCTCATTCATTTGCGCCCTCCGATAATGGTTAATCAGCTTGTCGTATATATACACTCTCCGGCACTGACAAGTAACCACTTCCTTGTTGCTATCATCGGAATAAGGAGTACGCTTTGCTTCCATCAGTGAACGAGTACACCCTACGCAGTGACCGCGCTTAATTAGTTCCGATTGAACCCGTTTTCTTACTGGTTTCCAAAATCGTGACATGGGAATTAGATAGTTAGCCTCTCGCACTCCACCATCTCTTTGTCCAGAATAACAACCTTAGACCACAACAAAACTTTTAGCAACAGCCATGTTATAAAAGTCCCCGCGAAAACAATCATCAGGTTAATATAAAATAGTATCGTAAAGCTTGTAATTGCGTACACCAAGGGCAGATATTTATAAAAGGGCGCGAAAGCTTGATTAATTTGGTCCTCCAGCATGGCCTTGAGCCCAGCAGTAAGGATTTGCTGCCCACCTCCGCTGATCGGTTCTTTAATGTTTCCCTCCGCATCTATTATAACCGAGGACAGAAAGTCCTCCACCATCTCAATTGGGATGCCTTGATCACGTAAGTAACTCTTAGTTTCCTCAGGCAATTCCTGTCCCTCAAAATATGGTCTTATGGTTTCCGGTACCGGCAGTCTCCCCTCGAAAAACGCATTCATTTCTTCTATAAATGTCGTTTGCGAAGTAACAAGTGGATCGGTGGAATTATCTATCCCCAGCATATCCTCAGCATAGTCATTTAATTCATCGGTCGGCACTTGATCTAAAATTGCTTCAAAAATACTTTCCGGTATAACTATCTTAAAATCCACAGTCAAGGGTTTAGTTTTCTCGTAAATATAAAAAGACAGAATTAGGGTCAGGAAAAATCCCAAACTGCGGAATTGCGGCGGCAACAGGTGTCCAGCTGAGAAATTTATGTGATTGTTAACATCTTGCCTTAACTTAAAGCTAAAGATTAATAAGGCGATAAATAAAACGACCCCTGAGGTAGCCATTAGCGGTGTGAAAGAATGTCCCCGCAGTATAAAAAGTGTCAGACTCACCGCCGTCAAAAAAACTCCTCCAATAACTACTCTGGTATCTTTGACTAGCAAAACAAATAGCGCAAGAACTGCCAAAAACAAGATCCAAAAAGCAAGAAAAACCCATAGACTGCCTCCCAGACCGTCAGAAAACCCTTTTCCAATAATGCCACAGGTCAACTCTCCCCAAAAAACCCACAGGGACAAAAAACTAGAAATTAGAAATAAGAGCAGAATCAATGTGATTACTAGCGATTTTTTAGACATTTTGAAAAGATAATATAGCAACCGCAGAACAAATTTACCACATTTTTGATTAACATCCAGTCTATGTGCACTTGTAGCGGCGGGTCTTTAGACCCGCGTCAGGAGGAATTATATTCTTCTGTCGCTAGGCTTCAGCCAGAGGCTGATCCGCCTTTGGCGGAAAAGCCTAGCCGCTACAATAAGGGACTAGGTAAATTTGTTTTGCGGGAACTATAGTTACCTAGTTACCGAGTTGACTCGTTAACAAGTTAACACGTTAGCTTGGGCAAAAATGCAAAGTTTATTCAGTTAACATTCCTTTGGCTAGAATAATTTACTCTCCCTCTTCTACCGCAGGGAGCGAGAAACTAAAAGTGGAACCTTTCCCCAACTCGGATCCTACCCAAATTTTACCACCGTGCATATCCACAATGGATTTGGAAATATAAAGGCCCAAACCAGTGCCTTTGGAGCCTTCTTCCAGGGGTCCCGCAATACGATAAAATTTTTGAAAAAGGTGCGGGAGACTTTCTCGCGGAATCCCATGACCAGTATCCCTAACGTGAGTAATAACTTGCTTGTTATCCAATTGATATTCGCACCAAACAGAAATTTCCCCTCTCGGGGTATAAGCTATGGCATTATTCAAGAGATTATTAAGTACTTCTGCAATCCTTAGGGGATCAACAAATATAAGCGGTAGTTTTTCTTGAGGTGAATTCCATATTAATGCAAGTCCCTTTTCCTCGGCCATCGGCCTATAGTCCTCTACTCTTTCCTTAACAAGTTGCTCCCAATCTAGACCTTTCTTCTGGAGCGCAAGCTTGCCTTTTTCAATTCGTGTAATGGAAAGAAGATTTTCCATAAGAGCAGTAAGTCGTTTGGTAGAAGTTAAGGAACGGGAAATGAACTGCTGTTCCTCCTCCGTTAGTTTAGAGGCTGTTTCTTCCTGAAGAATAGACAAATAGCCCATGATTGCCGTAATTGGTGTCCTTAATTCGTGAGCGGCCATAGCTACAAAATCTAATTTCATACGCTCTATTTCCCACTCGGCGGTAACATCATGAAAAGTAAGAATATAAGCGGCATCACTTACCACGGCTTCTTTAATTGTAGCCGCCATCATATTAATCACTTTAGCTTCATTATCGCGGGTAACCAAATTTAGATTGGATTGAAGATAGTTAACCCGGTCTGCCTGAGTGTCAATTACTTCCGGGCAATATTCCTGACTGCGGACAAATTGTCCAGTTTGGTCCTTTATGTTCATAACGATGTCAACATCCTTGCCTTTTACTGCACCTGTACTCCAACCGGTAATATCTTCTGCGGCCTTATTAAAAACGACAATCTGCTTTGCCTTGTTTAGGACAATAACCCCGTCAGCAATACCGGAAAGGGTTACATCTAACTTATTTTTCTCAGCGGTAATCATTTCCTGCTCGTATCGTAAATTTTTAACCATTTGTCCAGAATAGGCAATAACCTCGTTAATCTCGTCATCGGTAAGCAAGTTAATGCGTTGTTCTAGTTCCCCGTTGATAATCTGCCTACTCCAATCAACTAACTGTCGAAGCGCCTTGGTGACATGGCGAGTAAACAAGTTAGTTACAACGAATACAAAAAGCGAGCTTATAACAACAAAAATCGCTATGAAATAAAAATGGAAAGTAAACAACTGCGGCGTATAATAAGCTACTCTGCCTAAAAATATAGTGGCTAAAGAAATCTGCACTGCCGTAGAAATCAGGAGTGTAAAAAGAAATACTTTGCGGGAAAGAGAGAATTTCTTATAAAAAAGCCTCTCTTCAAGTTCAAGCGGATGGGAATATACCAGCATTTCAATAACCGGACGCAGGAGAAACTCTGCGAGAATATAATTAAGACACGCCTCAATAAAAGCAACAACCACCCCGATTACCAGACCAATACAAACAAGCTGGTTTAGATGGGAAGCTATCCCCGGGATAGCTCCGGTATAAAGAAATAACGAGCCAGTTGTATAGGCAGTTATCGTTACTCCGAATGATTGAAAAGCTATTTTTAATGGGTATCCGAAAAAGAAAGTTATGGCCTGGTGACACTCCTCACGACTAACTTCCTCGCCTTTTGAAAAGGACTCAATAAAATCCTTAACTGGAGCGAGACTTCTCTTGGATAGAAAAAGGTGCAATGGCGCCCAAACAAATAGGCTTAGAAAAACAACTAAAACCGCCAGTCCTGCGAGGGACTCAAAACCGTAACCAATATAGGCACCGATAATTAGAACCAGGGGCAAACCGAAAAAGCCATTGGCTAGGGATTGAGCTTTCCATTGAGGAACAACCGTCGCCCACCGTTTAAGTTGGCGGAAAATGTGCAAATCAGATTTCATAATCAAAGTATACATAAAAATATCACATTATAAAAATGCACTAGAGACATCTTTTTAAGAATAACGTGGAAAACCTACGGTTTTCCTTATTTTACTATTTCTAGTGCGAGGGTAAAATGTTATGTCCATATACTTTCCGACACCTTAAGAATATTGAGGGGCCAAAATTAAGTGGCGTTAGTAATGTCTGAGCAATACGTTCCATTAATAACAAGATGTTCTGTGGAAGTATTCTTTTTAAGAGAGGGTTTCTGAAATTTGATACAGAGAGCTTCTTTTCAATTCTAAAACCGGTCTCTTGAAGTAAATGCCGAATATGTCGCAGATGGAAATTGTAAAAAATACCATCTTCTCCAGCGGCCGGCTGTTCATAGGGTTCAATGTTAAAATAAAATCCAAGGTTAACCTTCAGCAAGTTACGAATAAGCGCTCTAAAATGGCATTTGTTAGGAAATTCCAAAACTAATATTCCATCAGGTTTTAATACACGGTGAATCTCGGCAAAGACCCTCTCGGGATGTCGCAGATGGTGCATAACTCGCACCATGAGAGCTGTATCCTGACTTTCACTTTTAAACGGCAAGTTGCAAACATCCCCCTTTTTCACTTCAACCTTTTTTAATCCTAGGCTGTTAAACATTACCTGCGCTTGTTTAAGATGTTTCTCAGAAGTATCAACAATGCGGATTTCTTGAAACCGCGGAGCATAAAAAGGAGTTAAACGGCCATAACCGCCACCCAAATCAACCATGCTTTCTCCGCTAGCAGGCAGTAGTTTGGAGAGCGCCATCTTCTCCGCCTCGTGCTCGTATTGACGGGTTTGCCAATATTTTATATAATCACAGTCTGAGGAGTCGTAGTCTGCAATATTGTTAGGAAGATTTGTTGTTTTCATTTCTTCAATGATTAGCACGCCTCTCCCCATTTTATCATGAAAACAGAAATTAAACTCAATGTTGAAAAAAGAGAAATTCTCGGACGCAAGGTAAAAAAATTGCGCGAGGGCGGCGTATTGCCTGCTAACATTTACGGTCCCAAGGTAGAGTCGCTGGCTATTCAATTGATTACGGAAGACTTCATTGAAATTTACAAAGAATCTGGAGAGACAGAATTGGTCTATTTGCAAGTTAAAGGGGAGAAAGGGAATCGCCCCGTTCTTGTCCGGCATCTTCAGGTTCACCCAGTTACTAATCGTATTTTACACGCCGATTTTTTGCAGGTTGATTTAACAGAAGAAACAACAGCCGCGGTGCCTGTTGTTTTCGCAAATGAAGCGCCAGCAGTTAAAAAGAGCAAAGGGATTTTGCTGGAATTAATTAACGAACTGGAAGTAACCTGCTTGCCCACAGACATCCCTTCGGAAATCAAGGTGGACATTTCCGGTCTTAAGGAAATTAATGACGTCATTAGCATTAAAGATCTTAAGCTCCCACCAAAGGTAAAAACCGCAATGGACCCCGAGGAGCCTATTTGTAAAATTGAAGCACCGCAGGAAGAAAAAGTAGAGGATGAGGTGCCAGAAGAGACACCCGCGGAAGAAACCACTGAAACGAAAGACGAGGGATCAAAAGACGCTGAGGAAACGACTCAAAAGGAGTAATAAATGGGCCTATTCTGCTGCAATAATTCACCTACCCCCACCCCAACTAACGGCGCTGTCCTAGATAGCACGGGTTGCCAGTCCGGGAAATCACACATAATACCCAGATTCAATAAAAAACTTGCTCAAGAAAATCAAGGAGACCTTGCCGGACAGTACAGCGCAGTTGCCGCCGCCAGAACTCGCATGCCAAAAGGTACTATTTTGCGCAATAACTTTATCGGCGGCATTGCCTGGGGTTTTGGCACAGTAATTGGAGCTACTGTACTTGTTGGACTTGTCGGTTCTATTATCAGTATTTACGGAGACATTCCCGTTTTAGGCAACCTCATCAAAGTTATTGCCCGCATCGCCCGCGAGGGAACAAGCAGTATTCCCTAACCTTATCCGCCAGATTGTGAAGAAGCCCACAGCCACGGCATAGTGCCGTGGCTTTTTTTATGACCGGACAACACAGTGCCCCATTGACATAACAGGGTATGTCAATTACAATAACCCATATGGACAACTTGGCAATTTTTGCTAACTTCCCCGATACTGCCTCCGCGCGCGAAATTCAGCGTAACTATCGCACGCTCTTCAATAGAGTGAAGAAAACACGCAAACCCCTGCTGATTATTTCTAACAATAAACCCGACGTGGCTGTCGTTAACTATGATGATCTTGCTGCCCTGATACGTCAATTTATCAGGTATGAGGAACGGTTGGCTCTGGCTGGTATCACCGAGAGCCGTCGCCAGTGGCGGAAAGGCAAGTTTGAAGTTTTGAAGGGTAAATTGACTGATCTCTGGGATGAAAATTAAAAAGATTAACTACACGCCGCATTTTGAACGCGCTTTCAAGAGTCTTCCCCACAGACAAAAGGGATTAATTAACCGGCGCATAGAAGTCTTCCGCCATAACTGCTTTAATCCTCAATTAAGAACTCACAAACTCAAAGGAAAACTTAGAAATTTATTTTCCTTTTCTATTACACCTAAATACCGGATTGTTTTTGAATTTGTCGATGGCAATGAAGTTGTTTTCCACGATGTTGGCGATCACCGCGTTTACCAGTAAACATACCCATCACACGCTACCGTTCAGAACTCCCTCATAAAACTTCTCCACTTGCCCCGCTATTTTGGGCCAGGTATATTTCTGAACTTCTGCAAGTCCCCACTGCCGAATTTCTTCCCGAAGCTGTTTGTCTTTGAGTATCTCTTCCAAACTCTTACATAAAGCGGCAGTATCTTCACAGGGAACAAGAACACTCTCCGCCGGACAGTCCTGTAAAACTTCTTGGTAACCAGGATTATTAAAAACCGTAAGCGGCGTTCCCGATGCCATCGCTTCCAAAAGCACAATGCCAAAGCTCTCTCCACCAATGGCTGGGGAACAATAAACATCGGCCCCAGTATAGTAGGCGGGCAATTCTTCGTCAGAAACCCTTCCGGCAAAAAAGACCTTTCGTGCTAAACCCTGCGCTTTAACCCAAACTTTAGCTTGCGGTAGCAAAGGACCAGAACCAACAACAACTAAGCGGACATCATCTAAGTTTTTCTGAAGCTTCTTAAAAGCCTTAAGAAGATAAGGAAGGCCCTTGCGTTTTTCCACGCGCCCAACAAAGAGAACTGTCGGTTTTTCACCAAAGACTTTCAACGGGGCAACATTTGAGCTAAAACGTTTTAAGTCCACACCGTTAGGAATAATCTTTTCATGTAATGATTGTCCAAAAAAATCATCCCAACTCCGACGGGCCGCCTGAGAAACGGCAATCACACCATTTAATTTTTCTTTAAATTTGGGAAGAAGCGGCCTAAGAAGAAAATCCAGCGAATCTGCAACCAATGACTCCGTTATTCGCCACTCGCTGTGAAAAGTAGCAACATTGATTACTTTTGAAACCTGCAAAATCTGCCAGCATAAAAAGGGTGACAGAGGGGCATGAAAGTGAATGATATCAAAGTCATAACTCCTAAGTAATTGACTTAGGGGCTCCCGTGATGAATCGAGATAGATACTAACATGTGCCCAGCTTTTATTGGTGGTAGGCACTTTTACAGCCCGGCCTAGATAGAGATGTTGACTGCCTACCCTTCTTAGCCCATGGCCAGGCGAGATTATAGTTACTTTATGACCTCGCTGTCGTAGCTCGGCAGTTAGACAACGAACATGTTCGCGAACACCACCCGGAACATTAAAACGGTAAGGACATACCTGTGCAATTTTCATTAAATGAGACTCAGAAAACACGAGCGACAGCGAAGTGATTTCTGTAAGTCGAATTAACCCGCCTAAGTTTGCCGAACCACGTCGGATCACGTGAAACGTGACGCGAGTGCGAAGGCAAACTTGTGCGGGTTCAATGAGATTCCGAGCAGTAATCCGCTAAAATGCGCTGCGTGAGCAAGACAAAGTCCTCTCAGACATAGTGACTTAATTTCTTATCCAGCTCCAGTTTTTTTACTAAATCCTTAACTCTCAGAGCCTTATCCTTGGGGATAACAATACAAGCATCCTGAGTGTTTACGATAACAAAGCCCTTTAACCCCATTGCGGTAATCAGTTTATCCTTCTCCTGATTATAGATAAGACAGTCTTCACAGTCTAGATGAAACGTTTGTCCTTTAGTCACATTGGCCCGAGGAGAGCTTTGCAGAGCTTCTTTAAGAGCATAGAGAGTTCCCGGATCACTCCAACCCATATCTAGCTTTAAAACAACGGCATCAGACGGTTGTGTTTTTTCCAAAATAGCTTTATCAAAGTCAATACAGGGAAGCGTTTTGTACACATTGGAAATGACTGAACTTTCACGGTCAGTATCGAATGCGTCGGACATTATTTGGAGTTTAGAGTAAATTTCCGGTTGAAACTTTCGGTAGAGAGAAAGAACAAAATTAATAGAAGTTACAAAATAACCCGGATTCCAAAACCACTGCCCGGAGTCAAACATCCTCTTGCATTTCTCTAACGGAGGATGGTAGTGCCATTTTCTAAATTCGTAAATGGGAATTTGATTCCTGTTATCAATTCCTTTGCCGACGTTAATCCAGCCCAAGTTATTTTCGGCGTAACGAGGCTTTTCAGCCAAATAGATAAAACGCTTAGGATTTTCCAAGATCAATTTCTCTCCCGTTTTGAGCCCACTGTGGAAAATCTTGACATTTTCCATCAGGTGATCACTCCAAATTATAGCTATCGGCTCTTTAATCTTCTGTTTCTTAAGCTTAATAAAAGCGAAGCCCACTGCAGGAGCTAAATCCCGTCTTTCCGGCTCGGCGAAAATATTTGAGAGAGGCAAGTCTGGAATCTGGTGTTTAATAACCGAGACATACTTCTCTGCCGTCTGAATAAAAACATTATAGAGACCATAAACATCCCGTACGCGCTCAACGGCCATCTGGAGTGTTGATTTGCCATTAATAAGCTTGTCAAATTGCTTGGGAGAGTTTTTTCTAGACAGCGGCCAAAGGCGAGCACCAGTACCGCCAGCAAAGATAATAATCTTCATGATAGACAGTTAAGTATAATAATTTTTCTCACATAAGGCAAGAGAAAAATAAGGAAAAGCGCCATTTGGTCATCTCCGCCCTGACCTACCTCGCGTGCGGCGACCCGTCTCGGCCCGCTTCGCCGGAACTTCAGCGAGCCGGGCTCGGCGAGGACGAGGCAGGTGCAAGGCGGGAGGGCAAGGTATTCTGTCAAGAAGCCCAGGATAGTTCCGATTTGGAATTTATAATTTATTACGGTATGATACGATTGATGGCAAAGGAATCAAAATTCCACAACATTCAACATCCGCAAAATTTACCAAAAACAGAAAAAGAAACACCCGATGTTTTTTCCTTTGGACAGTCTGGTCCCAGTCCGCATGTGCCAGCGACTACGCCAAATCCGCCTCCAGCAGAAGAAACCGCTCATGCAAAATCTTCCAACTCTGCCGAACCCCGAAAACCCTTGTTCTCACCTGCCATATATATGAGCAAACTCGCAGACATAGTCAGTCCCCTTTTTGAAAAATTAGAAAATATTCCCCCCAAGAAACTGTTATTACCAGCAGGTGGCTTTCTTTTAATTGCCCTGTTTGTGATTTTTGCCGCCGCACAGAGAAACACACAAAACGGTGGACAAAAGCCCACGCCATCACCGGAGTTTACTCCGACACCGACAGAGAAGATGCCCACTCCACAAGTTACCCCTCTGCCTGATCAGCCCCTCTCGGCCAAAGGCAAAATTGCTTTTCTCAGAGATGGCGAGGTTTGGCTTATTTCACCCGACGGTACTAATAAGGTTCATCTAATCCAGACGAGTGCAGATGAAGAAACATCCGGGACTGCGCGCTTCTTTCTCCCGCAAGAAATTTCGGATTTCAGCTGGGCACCAGACGGCACAAAACTCGCTCTTACCTGCGGAGGCGATATTTGGGTTGTTGACCTCGACAATCACTCCCGCCAGCGACTTACCAACCGCGAAGGAAATGAAAGTTACCAAGAACCATATTGGTCACCTAACGGAAAGTTACTTGCCACTGTGCACCAGGTAGTCACAGGAATTAAAGACAAAAAAGATATTACGGAGCAGACTGTTAGCATCCTTTCCCTAACTCAGGTTTCTTCATCACAAAAACACTTACTTTACGAAATCAGTATCACTAATCATTTTGGAGAAGAAAAAGACTCGCTTAATTCTTTCCAATTTGCAGACTGGTTCCCTAATAGTGAGGAAATCCTTATTTACCGCGCCGGAGAAGACACAACCCGCGGCTTGTGGTGGCTAAGCTTTGATAAAGCAATTAAAGAACGACTTGTCGATCTCGGCAGTGCCCAGTCAATAGAAACAGACATTATGACAGATGGACAGAATGTGATTTATATTGACAACGGAGATGTTTGGAGCGTAGATATTATCAGCCGAAACAAAAAAACTATTACTACAGCTAAAGGCGCCGTAACCAGCTATTATAGTCCCCTTATTGACAATCAAAACCGCTTGCTTAAACTCAACACAACCCTATCGGGGACAAACCAGCTCTATCTCGCTTTCTACAATCTGGAAACGCAAGTAACAGACTTGTTCTGGACCGGATTAACGGGGACAATGGAAAGTTATTCCTGGTCACCCGATAATTACCGTGCAGTATTCACTACCGGCCAGAAAACCCTCTGGATTTTAGATGTGAATACCCATGAGCAAAATCAGGTTATCACAGAAGCGGAAGGAGGAATGTGGAACCCACTATGATCACTAAGCCCCAGGCCTTGAACAAGTTAAGCGAATTGATGAAGAGTGGCAACCTAATTAAGCATTGCTTGGCTGTGGAGGCGGCAATGTGCGCCTATGCGGAATATTTTGATATTTCAAATGATGAACAACAAAAATGGGCCATAGCCGGCTTACTGCATGATGCTGATTACGAGAAGTTTCCCCAGGAACACCCCCAAGTAATTATTCAGTGGCTTAGAGAACAAAATGCCAATAAGGAACTAATCAACGCTGTAGCGGCACACGGATTCTGTTTCAATATAGCAGCGGAAACCCTCATGGCCAAAACTTTGCGAGCGGTAGATGAATTGACCGGTTTAATTGTTGCCGTAGCCTTGGTGCGGCCGAATAAAAAACTATCGGAAGTATCCGTTGAGTCGGTCCTAAACAAGTGGAACTCTACTAGTTTTGCCGCCGGTGTTAATCGTGACGACATCGAGCGAGGGGCAAAAGAAATTAATGTGCCGCTAAAAGAACATATCAGCATCGTGCTGGAAGCAATGCAAGGAATCTCCGACAAGTTGGGCCTGTAAAAAACCTCGCGCTAAAGGGTGGTACTGTCTAGAAAGCTAATGAAACTATCTGTAATTATCCTCTCCTACAACACAGCCGCATTAACCAGCCAATGCCTGGACTCCCTTGTAAGACTAACAGACCTGAGAATTAGAAAAGATTTTGAGGTCATTGTCGTAGATAATAATAGCTCCGATAACAGTGTGACTGTTATCAAAAATCAATTTCCGAAGGTTAAACTTGTTGCGTCAAGCAAAAATCTTGGCTTTTCCCGCGGGAATAACTTGGGCCTTCAATATATCACACCGGAAACCCCCTACATTCTCTTTCTTAATTCCGACACAGCCGTACCCAACGGTACCCTTTCCGCAATGCTCAGTTTGATGGTAAGGGACAATTCCATTGGCGTGGCCACCTGTAAAGTGATGCTTTGGAATAATAAGATCGACATGGATTGTCACCGCGGCTTCCCCACTCCGTGGGTTGCCCTAACTCGCTTAACCGAACTTCACAAACTTTTCCCACACAGCCGGCTTTTTAATCGCTATTTCATGGGTTGGGAAGATATGAATTCAACCCACGAGATCGACAGCGCCGTAGGGGCATTTATGCTTATACCCCGCACTGTGGGAGAAAAAATCGGCTGGTGGGATGAAGATTACTTCCTTAACGGGGAAGATATTGATTTCTGTTACCGTGTTAAACAGTTAGGCTTTAAGGTTATTTATCATCCAGAAGCAACAATCACTCATTATCGCGGTGCTTCCAAAGGCACGCGCAAAGAGTCAAAAGACATCAGTCAGGCTTCATCAAAAACAAAACAAACAGTTACCACTTCTGGTATAGACGCGATGGGTCTTTTTTACCGCAAGCACCTGAAAGAAAAATATCCAAACGTAGTTAACAGGGCAATTGAAACTGGCCTAAAGTTCCTTAGGTGGGCACGGCTACGCAAGCTAGGGCTTTGGTAAAGATTGACTTGTAAGAATTAAACCGCTATCCTGTTATATGCATATGCTAAAGATCCAAAGTTCCACCTCGCCCGGCTTTACTCTTACTGAAGTCTTAATCGCCATCGCTCTGGCGACAATTTTATCAATGCTTGTAGTAATGGGCTTACGGCGCCCTGCGGCCCAAGGACGAGACACCACACGTGAAGCTGAGCTAACACAGGTCAGCATGGCTCTAGAACAGTACTATCAGGACCAATTACCTAAAACATATCCCCCTGCGGCCAGCTACGCGGACTTAGACACTTATCTAGCTGGGTATCTTAATGAACTCCCGCAGGATCCTCAGTACCCTCCACAAGTCTACACCTACAGAGTTTCGGCCGATCAGAAATGCTTTGAGCTTGCCACCATTAGTGAAACCAGACCTAATAACATTGTTATCTGCGGCGGCAATTACAGTTGCCAACTAACTTTCTGCACACAACCAGGACTTACTCCTTTGCCAACCTTAACTCCCGGGCCAACCTCTATACCGTCACCCACGCCTGCACCCACACCTACGCCCACACCTACTTCTATACCGACACCGACCCCAACCCCTACTCCTACGTCGACGCCAACACCTACAGCGACACCGACGCCTACGCCTACGCCGACACCAATTCCAACACCAACAGTTAGTTACACTCCATTCGCTGATGCCTATT
This sequence comes from Patescibacteria group bacterium, assembly GCA_018818265.1. Classification (GTDB taxonomy): domain Bacteria; phylum Patescibacteriota; class 4484-211; order 4484-211; family 4484-211; genus JAHISN01. The sequence goes on from JAHISN010000017.1 coordinate 13,315, forward strand.
TTGCCGATGAGCTTTTGTATCATACGACATTTCAAGATGAGACAGCTACTTTTACCACTAGCGATGTGGGAAGTTCTTCCGGTGACCTAGAATATTTCGAAGCTGATGATTTTCTGGCAGGGAAATATGGGAACGGGTTAAGAGCAAATGCGGCTGGTGATTGGTATGATATTGACATGAGTGGGAATTTTAATATTTCCGCGGGAGCCGTAGAATTTTGGTTTAAACCAAGCTGGGATCATAATGACAATATCGATCACCGCTTGTTTGAAGCCTACGGAAACCTGTCAGTTGACAACTACTTTCGAGTTTACAAACGTGGTACTAGCAACGAACTACGCTTTGTAATTGAAGCCAGCAATGTCCAGTATAACTATGTTATTGCTTCAACCAATTATTACTGGTCGGCCAATGAATGGGTACATCTTCGTTTTGAATGGAACGACAGCGCTTCCCCTGCTAATCAGCAGAGAATCCTTTTCAATGGAGTTGAACCAACGCACACTGATCCTAGTGGAGATTATAATTCTGTTAATTTCGTTAGCCCGCGACAGATCCATTTCCCAAACTGGAATTATACTAATGCTGACGGAGTTTTTGATGAACTAAGAATTTTCGGTGGTTCTTCTTCTGAACCAGATGATCTCGCCCAAGGCGGCAACACTGCCGATCCTTCCGAATACCTTTTCTACGAATCCCGAGACTACACTCTGGATTTTGATCCGGTTGACACTTCAAGCAGGGGAGAATATTTGTTTCTCGGTTCAGATAACATCTTTTCCGGTATTAATGTCGATCTGGAAACTAACGGCGCTACTGGCGGGGCCCTAAATCTTGACTGGGAGTATTGGAATGGGAGTGGCTGGACTAATTTGGAAAGTACGCCTGGTTTCACCGATAATACAAATAACTTTACACAGGATGGAAATATCACATGGAGTTCTAATCCCACAAACTGGTTACCATACTCAGTTAACGGGTCAAGTGATCTTTACTATATTAGATGTTCTCTTAACAATTCCTCGGCTGTCTATACAACCTACCCTATTGAAAACACAATAAAAATTATTCCGTGATCTTAAAAAAAACAAACTACAAACACAGAAAATACTACGGCTTTACTCTTATCGAACTTCTCATAACCATATCCTTAATCGGAATTCTTGCCGCATTTTTTATCCCTAGATATAACGACTTTAACAGGCGGCAAGAGCTTAAAACAATAGCTGAAGAGTTGACTAGCTTTGTGGAAAAAGCGCAAAATAAGGCTTTAAGTGGAGTACAAGGAGCAAGTGATCCAGTAATTGCGTACGGGGTTTTCTATTTTACCAGCGCTCATTCCGCCGGGATCTACCGCCAGTTAGATCTCGGGGCATCTGAAGAATGGGACAGTACCGCTATCGCTCAATTATCTTTCGCCACTGTAATTAAAATAGCCTGGCCAGCAGAAAACCCCATTTTTAACGTCCCCACCGGCAAGCTAAGTGGCAATGATAGAATAATTACAGTTTGTTATGATAATATTGGGAAATACGAAATTGCTGTTAAAACAACAGGTATCGTAAAAATGAGCGAAAGGCAAGATGTAGCGGCATGTCCCTGAGTCGGTTCCTGTTTTTTTACGTAAACCTATGCTCGAAACAAAGAGAAAGAGGATAACTAACCATTTGCGAGACAATCCCGGGCTTTCTCTTATTGAAGTCCTATTGGTTACCGCCCTGATTACTCTTGTCGTCGGGGCATTAGTACATCTGGGAATCATGTCTCTGCGCACAGCGGACCAAAGCAAGAAGGAGGGGATCGCTACAGAGTTGACCAGAGAGGTATTAGAAACCGCCCGGGTCCAGCGGGATAGTGACACTCAGACGCTTTTTGACAATCTCGTTGGAGTTTCCGGCAACGGTTATTACGTTCTCAATAGCAATACTTTTTCTTTTGTTTCGGTTTCTGAGCCAACCATACCTGATGCTAACTTTGCTGTTTCTGGGCATGACGGTTTTTATCGTGTTGTCAATTTTGAATTAACCGATATAAACACATTGAGTACATGGGTTAAAACATACTGGCAGCAAGCTAGCGGCAGGTGGGATAATGTTCGCTCGGGAACAGTCTTAACAAGATGGCGATAAAGAGAAAAGGCTTCAAATACCCCAAAGACTAGTCGTTGCCAGAGATGAATAATAATCATAGGATGGAAAAGATATGTCTTCATTCCCCCATCTCCATGTGCATACAGAATATTCCCTTCTTGATGGATTAGCCAAAATTGAAGAGCTGGTAAAGAAAGCTAAAGAGTACAATATGCCAGCAATGGCCATTACTGATCACGGAGTAATGTATGGTGTAATTCCTTTTTACCATGCTATGAACGAAGCGGGAATTAAACCAATCATTGGCTGTGAAGTCTATCTGGCGCCGCGCACTCGATTTGACCGTCAAGGCAAACGGGACAGCGCTCTCTCGCATTTAACTCTTCTCTGCGAAAATAACACCGGTTATCATAATCTCATTAAATTAGTTACAAAATCTCATCTAGAAGGGTTTTATTACAAACCGCGCGTTGATTATGCCTTGCTCAAAGAATATGCTGAAGGAATTATTTGTCTCAGCGGCTGCCGCAAATCATTGATAGCCCAGTTTTTGATTAACAATAAGTTCCAAAAGGCCCAGGAGGAATTGGGCAGACTAACAGAAATTTTCGGCAAGCAAAACACTTTTATTGAGCTGCAAGTTTTCGGGACCAGAAACCAGAAGAAATGCTACCAGGACTCGCAAACGCTCAAACGGGAAGGTCAGCGCCTTTCTTCCACTACGGGCGTCGGGATAGTTGCCACTAACGATATTCATTATGTGGAAAAGGAAGATGCCTACGCTCAGGAAATTCTACTTTGTGTTCAAACTAAAGAAACAATTACCAATCCTCATCGCAAACTGAGTATGTTTGATATCCCTGACTTTTACTTGCGTTCCCCCCAAGAAATGGAAATGCTTTTCGAAGATGTTCCCGAAGCAATTGAAAATGCTCGTAAAATTGCTCAAAGATGTAATGTGAAAATTAAAACCGGCGAGCCAATTTTCCCTAACTTTGAGATCCCCAAAAACGAAACCGATGCTACCTATCTACGCAAACTTATTGACGAGGGCCTCCGGCAAAAATTTGGGGAAATTACACCGGAGATGAAAGAAAAAATTGATTATGAACTTAGGATTATTGCTAAAAAGGGCTACAATACCTATTTTCTCATTTGCCACGACCTTGCTGTTTGGGCTAGAAATCAGAACATCCCAATTAGTACCCGCGGGTCAGTCACTGCCTCGTTAGCCGCTTATGCCCTACAGATTACTAACCTAAATCCTCTAGAATACGACCTGCCTTTTGAAAGATTCTTAAATGACCAGCGACCTTCTCCACCAGATATAGATTTCGATATTGCCGAAGACAAACGTCAAGAAGTTATTGATTATGTTTACGAAAAATATGGCCGTGACCATGTCGCTCAAATTGTTACTTTTGGCAGGATGGAGGCAAGAGCCGCCATACGTGATGTTGCCCGCGTTCTAGACCTGCCTTTGTCCTTGGCTGACCGAATCGCCAAAATGATTCCTGGCGGTATCAAAATTAAAACAGCCCTGGAAGAGAATGTTGAACTAAAGTATGAATACGAATCTAATGTAGATACACACAAGCTGATTGATATGGCCCAAAAAATCGAAGGTGTATGCCGCCATGCGTCTACTCATGCCTGTGGGTTGGTTGTTACTCCCGAACCACTTATTGAATATGTGCCTTTACAAAGAGAAACTAAGGGAGGCACTGGCATTATTACTCAATATGACATGTACGTTTTGGACATTAACGCCGTTGGCTCAAAAGCTCTGGGCTTACTCAAGCTAGACCTTTTGGGGCTTCGCAATCTTTCTACACTCCGCCAGGCAACTGAGTTAATAAAAGAACGCCGCAAAGAAAATATCGATATATATAACTTACCCCAAGACTGCCCCGAAGTCTTCAAAATGTTGTCCCTAGGACATACGACAGGAGTTTTTCAGCTAGAAGGCAATGGTATGCGGCGCTTGCTCAAAGATATGAAACCACAAAACATTATGGATGTTACAACCGCTGTCGCCTTATACCGGCCCGGCCCAATGGAGCTGATTCCCCAATATCTGGAAGCAAGAAAAGATCCTGCCAAAATTGAATACCCTCATCCGGACCTTGAGCCGATCCTGGAAGAGACTTTCGGGGTATTGGTTTTTCAGGAACAGTGCATCGCCGTAGTCAGTAAGATGGGTGGTTATACACAAGGACGATCTGATATTCTACGCCGCGCCATTGGTAAGAAAAGCAAGAAGCTGATGATGGAGGAAAAAAAGAACTTTATCGAAGCGGCACAAAGGCAGGGCTACACCAAAGGGGACGCGGCTAAAGTCTTTTCCTACATCGAAACTTTTGCTCGTTACGGATTTAACAAATCTCACACTGCCGCCTATGGTCTAATAGCCTATCAGACAGCTTATTTAAAGACTTTTTACCCCGTTGAATTTATGACAGCCTTGCTCAGCACCGAACTACACAACACCAAGAAAATTCCTCTTATCATCACCGAGTGCAAACGGATGGGAATCAATATTCTACAGCCAGACATTAATCTATCTGCCTCAAAGTTTAAAATTGTGGATGACAACAATATATATTTTGGGCTAGCCGCGGTAAAAAATGTTGGAGAAGGGATAGTGCAAAAAATCTTAGAAGAAAGACAAGAAAATGGTTTATTCAGTGATCTGGGTGATTTATGCCAGCGTGTAGATTATCAGGCTCTAAACCGCCGAGCGTTAGAGAGCTTGGTTAAAGCAGGCACTCTGGACAACTTCGGCAAACGAGCCGCTGTTCTAGCGGCACTGCCAGATTTTCTAAAGATGGGCCGAGAAGAACGACAAAAACGTCAAAACGGCCAGGGGGGTCTTTTTGATATGGGCACCAAGAAAACGTTTATGCCTACCCCGCTTCCAAACGTAGAGGAGGTATCTTTAGTTACACGTCTCGGATGGGAACGAGAATTTTTAGGATTTAATATTTCTAAAGATCCTAACGAGGACAAACTAGAGGAAGTTAAAAGTCGTGTTAGCCATCAAATCGGCGATTTGGGGCCCGAGAGTGTAAATAAAAAGGTAAAGCTTGCGGGAATTATCTCGCGGGTACGCACAATTCTTACGCGCAAAAATAATCAGGAGATGGCTTTTATCGGGCTTAGGGATGCTACCGGAGAAATTGAAGGGGTGGTTTTCCCTTCCATTTATGGCGGGTATAAAGGCATGACGGAAAATCCCATTTTGGAACAAAATGCTGTTTGGGTGGAAGGTAAACTCAATCAACGAGATGAAAATTCGGGGATTAGTGTAATTGTGGAGAAAATTAAAATGCTGGCAAATATTAAAAAGAGAGATCGCCCCGAGGACCATCGGGCCAGCCACTTAGCGCCTTCCCTAGTAAGATTGAGCGACAGGACTGTAGAAGTCACTCTCGCTAAAAGCACTTCTCCCAGCACAATTAAAAAGCTTAAAAATATATTAGACAATAATCCGGGAAAGTATGGAATCCGACTTTTAATGGTCAATGGGGGTGGGAAAACTACAAAAATAAACTTGCCGCAGGAAATTGAGTTTGGGGATAAGATTAAGATGGAAATTGAGAACTTATTGAGTCATTGAGTAATTGAGTAACTGAGTAATTGAGCAACTGAGTAATTGAGTCACCGGGTAATGGACAGCTTGTTTAGACATTTGCCGTAGCCCAATCTTATCGTGTGCCGAATCTTACTGCGGGCATTGCGCGCTCTGGCGCGCAGAATAAATTCTGCTATTACAAAAATAATGGGCGGAGGTTATGCCTCCGCCCATGTCGAGCAAACTAGCTCGCCGTTTGCGTTTTCCTCAACCTCCGCCCTAGACAGCGCAGCCAGGCCCGGTACAAAAAGACCCAGTCCTGATGAAAGAGCCTGCCTACATTTTTCAAGCTTGCGAACTCTACCGGATAACGAGCCTCTTGAACGACGTCGTTTCGATATACTGGGGGCCATGTCTTCCAGCGCCCTTTGAAGTTTATCAGCTTTGCTCGGCCGTCGAGATAGTTGCCCAACAGGATCAGCGCAAGCGCGGTCGTCGAGACGCTGAGCAACAGTCCGACCTGCAACTTGGTAGCTCCGAACTGAAATCCGAGCAACGGCGAGAGCGCGAGCAGTACTAGAAACGCGATATTCCTGAAACGAATCGTAAACATTACTCATTCCTTTCAATCTTTATGTGTTTTAGGTTTCTCAAGGACCAAATGCCACTACTACTCCGCAACAACGACTAATTGGCTGGTTCCCAACCATAGCATCTCGCGGTCTTTATAACATCGGCCATTTCCCTAATCCCTGCCAACAGCAGCCCTTCAATTTTGTCAACCCACACCACTCTTTCAAGTCTTGCTTGAATTCTCCACAAAGGGTGGGCATTTTTCACAGGATAAAGGATTACCACTTTCCCGCTACACCGAAGAAGGTAAAAAAGCCTGCAAATTTGAAATGCCTTCCACATGATGTAAACAACAAAACTTGGCAAAAAATATTGCATCTCGCAGACATGGGGATCACTCCTTGCTTCAAGACACAATAATATTCCGGCAACCCCCACAAACATTTTGACGACTAGCCGGACTACTGCCATAAATACTGCCTTGTTCATCAAGTGCCCCCTTTGTTAAAACATTAGTTAATTTAGAACAATTAAAGCTCAGCAAAAAGAAAATATTTGTTTGTTAACCTGCCAAATTTGAGATTATTATAACAAAAAGCCTGTATCAAGTCAAAAATCCGCTCGGTTAGCAGAAGTTATCCTACCCGCCGGAATTTGTTAGAATCAAGTCAATGCCCACACTTACACACCAAAAATCTCTCGGACAGCTGGGCGAGAACTTGGCGGCGAAGTATTTAGAAAAACAGGGTTACAAAATATTGGCGTGCAATTACTCTCCTAAAAGATGGGGCGAGATTGACATAATCGCGATAGATGACGATACGCTGGTATTTATTGAAGTAAAAACCCGCATTGGCGAGCAAATGCTGGAAGCATTTGAAAGCATAGATAAACACAAATTGCAGGTGCTCAAACGCACCGCCCAGCTATTCATAAGAGAGCAGGAAAGAAAATTCAAAAGTAGTGAAGCTCCCCCGATGGACATCGGGGGCATCTTAGCGAAACCCTCCGTAGCCCTGAGCAAAGTCAAAGGGGCGAAGGAGGGTCAAAACACCAAAGAAAAATTTCCTGAAGCATACCGACTGGATTTTATCTCCGTCCACTTTCCCACCATTGACAGTACACCGGAAATTGAACTGTTTAAAAATATTGGAAGTGAATGGTGAAGAAGCCCCCCGATGGACATCGGGGGGCTTCTTCACATGATACACTATAATACAGTCTAGTATGATAGACTAGTTTATCATACTGAGATTGCCCCCCCTTTACGTCACTTATCTTCTTATGATATATTTTTTATCGTGAGAGACGAGATAATTAAGAAAACCAAAGAATTACTGCCAAAAGAACCCAGTCTCAATGATTATGATAAGACCTATCAATCTTTCGAGTGGAAACAAGCTTACAAAGAGTTGGACTGGTTTGAAGACAATAAAATCAACGCCGCCTACAATGCCGTTGATCGCAATGCTCAAGGCGATCGCAAAAATAAAGTAGCTCTCTATTGGGAAAGCGACGACGGCCAAAAACTCAAATATACTTTTTTGGACCTGATGGAACTAAGCAATAAATTTGCTAATGTTCTTAAAAACTTAGGCGTAGAGCGCGGCGATCGGGTGTTCTTTTTCCTCCCTCGCGTCCCCGAACTATACTATGGCTTCTTGGGCACACTTAAAACCGGTGCTATTGCTGGCACCCTTTTTGCCGCATTTGGCGAGCAAGCTTTGTTTGACCGCCTGCAAAATAGCGCCGCGAAAATTCTTGTCACCAACAAAGAACTTAAAGAAAGAGTTGACAAAATTAAAGGCGATTTACCCAAATTAGAAAAGATACTTTTAGTAGATGCCGCTCGTGGTGATCGCGGAGCATTAAGTCTTCCTCGCGAGATGAGCGGCGCTTCGGAAGAATTTAAAGTCGCGCACATGGACGCCGATGAATCGGCTTTCATGCTCTACACTTCCGGCACCACCGGCAAACCCAAGGGGATTATCCACCAGCATCTAGCTATTTTGCATCAGCATATGAGCGCCAAATGGGCACTTGACATTAAGGAGGACGATATTTACTGGTGCACGGCAGATCCGGGCTGGGTAACAGGCATTGCATATGGAATACTGGGCACTTGGTCCCTTGGCGCGGCCACCCTTGTTTATGAGGGCCGCTTTAGCCCCGCGAAGTGGTACGAACTCCTGCAGGAATATGATGTTACCGTATGGTACACAGCCCCGACAGCCATTAGGATACTTATGGCCGCCGGAGACGAATTACCCAGAAAGTATGATCTGCACCAACTAAGACATCTGTGCAGTGTGGGCGAGCCGCTTAATCCGGAAGGAGTTAAGTGGGGCAAGAAAATTTTTGGAATTCCTTTTCATGATACCTGGTGGCAAACAGAGACCGGTGGCATTCTTATTGCTAACTACCCAATTATGGACATTAAACCAGGCTCAATGGGCAAGCCTCTGCCCGGCATAATCGCCGGAATTGTTGACGATAACGGCAAAGAATTACCACCGATGAGAGAGGGCAACATCGCCATTAGGCCCGGGTGGCCGGGAATGATGCAAAAGATTTGGCGGCGACAGCAAAAATATGAAAGCTGTTTCATTAATAATTGGTATATCTCCGGTGATCGCGGCTATAAAGATAAGGATGGTTATTTTTGGTTCATTGGCCGGGCCGATGATGTTATTAAAACTGCCGGAGAACGAGTTGGTCCGTTTGAAGTAGAGTCGGCATTAGTAGAGCATCCCTCCGTTGTTGAGGCTGGGGTTATTGGCAAGCCGGATCCAATTCGCGGCGAAATCATTAAGGCATTTGTTATTCTAAAAGACGGTGTAAAAGGCAGTGACAAATTAGTTGAAGATATTCAAAAGTATATTAAAAAACACCTCGCTGGCCACGCCTACCCGCGCGAAATTGAATTTGTTAACTCACTCCCCAAAACCCGCAGCGGCAAAATTGTCCGCCGCTTCCTCAAAGCCAAGGAAATGGGCCTGCCCATTGGCGATACCTCTACATTAGTGGAATAGCCCTGACTTAGCTTCGTTAGCTTCATTAGCTTGTTAGCCCACTTACGCAAAAGCTATTGACCGGACCGTATTTCCCATGGTCATACTAAAACTCGATGAACATATGCAAGTGAAGTTTCATTACGAACCAGTTCTGGAGATTGCCAGGAAGGAGTCAGACAGAAACTAAGTCGCTCCCCTCAGTCTCCCCCAATCGAAAAATGATACCGTAATTTAGACTGTGGACTTTTCAGCGCGAGCCATAATTTGTATCCTCTTTAAGTATTTTATCAAATAATGGTCTTTCTTGTTCTCTCATAATTGTGGCGAATTGATTATCAGA
>JAHISN010000018.1 GCA_018818265.1 Patescibacteria group bacterium
CAGATTTTTGGATTCGTGTTTTCTTTCAAACTCATCTTTCCACAACGCAAATGGGACAGTTCCTGACTCTCGTCTCTCCGCAAACTCAATATTAACATCTTTTTGTTCAGCCTCCTCCTTGTTTTTATAGCAGCCGGCAGGGTAGGGACGTTCGGAGTCCAGCCCCTTGATAACGAAGATTACTCGGTCGGTGTCCAGTTGATTAAAATAGTCGCGGCCCGAGGTGGACTCCCAAGTAGGGTCAATTTGAACCCATCTTTTGATGTCAGCATCATAAAACTGTACCCAGGAGTGTAGAACATCTTCTGTAGATTCTTGTATAGCATCGGGTGAATAAGCAAAACCATTAAGTTCGCGGGCAGGAATGCCGGCGGCTCTGAGTAGTGTGATTAACAGGTCCGTGTATTCCATACAGACGGCGTTGTCTTTTTGTTTTAACACCTCCACAGCGCCAAGTCTCTGGACTTCTTGGTCAAATCGTGTTGGTTCGTAGGTCAAGTTGCTTACAGTAAATTCATAAAGTTTTTGTGCCTGCTCGCGAGAGGTCATTGACTCATTAATTTGGTCATTAACAATATTTTGGATAGATTCGTGATTAGTTTCCCAGTATCTGTCCGGTTTAGTGTAGCGAGCGTGTAGTTGGTCAAAAGCAGTATTTTCCACGAGGTTTTTGTTTTCAGTGTTCAAACTGGTTTCTACCTGACCCTCGTAAATAACGGTGAGTTTCTCCTGGGGTTTAAGTCGATAGGAGGCCAGTTCGTTGCCGTCGTCGTCAACGGTTAGTTCTTCCGGTTCGGGATTAAGTGTCTTTAGGTAAACTTTCTGCAGTGGTCGAACATCGGGAAGAAGAGCGATTTCGGTTAGAGCCTCTATGTCTAGCGGATTTTCTAGATGATAGGTGAGAGAAAAAGAAAAGAGCTGATAGTCTCCAAAAGCTCCGCTAAGACCCTGATTTTTAATAGACTCTTGATTAAAAGTGTAAACCAGTCGTCCTTCGTTCTTCACCGTGCTTATGGGTGAAGGGATGAGATACTGCGGTGGCCCGAAGCTTTCGGGTATGTCCAGATTGATTTCAAGATTCTCTATTGGGGTGGAGTGTTCCAACCCCGGCAGGCGTAATTCCCAGATGCGGCCTTTTCTTGTTGCCATTTCTGGGATTTGGTATTTTAGTGTCCATGCGGTTTGTGTGTTGAGCCCGGCCGTTTTTTGCCCCAAGAAAACCTTAATCGTTTGGGCGCCGCTTTGCTTCTCTATCAGCGTCTCCAAGGTGCCGCTGTTATCATATGCCGTAACACCTTCAATTTCCTGGGCGGTGCTGGTTAGCGTATAGTCGGCTATATACCGGTCAACGGTGTGGTTGGTAAGGTTAACGTCCTGTATTACTTCTGCTTTCCCACTCTCATCAAACTTATAAAACATGTCGTAGGAGGTGGTAAAATCGGCACAGCGAGCGTTTGTGGGGAAAGTGATCGCAAGGATTAAACTGCTGAAGAGAAAGAATTTGAGAACAGGAGTGAAGATTTTAACTTTGAACATTTAACTGCTAATTATAATCCGCGGCCATAAAACAATAATTGATAGGTACCGATATTTTTTTAAGTATAAGTTCGCATAGAGCAAAGATCGTAGAGATTTCTATTCCGCGTGGAATGGGCTTTTCTATTGCTGTGCCGCATTCCAGGAGATGCTATACTTACTTCATTAAGGGTACAACAAGTCAGTTTTAACAGCTAATCTTATTCCAGTGTATTTATGCAATTTAACCTGAATGATGCGACCTGATTATATCATGGAATGAAGCTATCTATAGTATTACCCACGTATAACCGCCAAGACACTTTGGAAATGGCCGTTAAAGCAATATTTTCTCAAACCCTCCCGAGGAACGAGTATGAGGTTATTATCATCAATGATGGTTCAACAGATAATGCTACGTTAATTCTAAGCAAACTAAAGCCGCAGTTTCCTTTTCGGCTTATTGAGCAAGAAAATATGGGCGCGGCGGTGGCCAGGAATGTCGGTATTAAGGCGGCCCAAAATAGTGTTATTGTTCTAATTCAGGACGATATTATTGCAACTCCAAATTTTTTAGAAGAACACCTAAAATTTCACCGGGGCCACTCTGTAAATAGGGGTCGCCCCGAAAACAGGGGTGGCCCCGGTGCTGAGGCCGCCTCTGTTGCCACTGCCGTTGTCGGTTACACCACATGGCATCCAGAATTGAAAGTTACTCCGTTTATGCGCTGGTTGGAGCATGGCGGGCCTCAGTTTGACTACGATCGTATTAGGGGCCAAACAGAAGTGGATTATTTGGCTTTCTATACCAGCAATCTGTCTTTAAGAAGAGAATTCGTGCAGGAGAACGGCTTGTTGGATGAAGATTTTAGCCTGCCGGGAATTACGGCTTACGAAGATACCGAGTGGGGATGGCGGTTGTTAAAGAAAGGTCTTAAACTTTACTATAACCCTAAGGCTATGGCTTATCACTATCACCCGCGCACACTAGAACAGGTTTGCTGTCGTCGGGAGGCTGAAGGACATATGAGCCGCTTACTCTATAGAAAACATCCCGATCTAAGAATGTCGGGGCGGAAAGATTCGTTTTGGTATCAGCTAACTCATCTTAAGACAGGCTTTCTGTCTGATAGTTTTCGCTACCAGTTAACTCGCTTTATCTTTAACAAATTTACCATCTGGCCGTTTATAAGATTTGCCCGATTTGCAGAAACTCGATTTAATTTCCCTTTAATCTATAAAATTGTCTGTGGATATTCCTACAACCGAGGATATGGGAGAACTTTTCGCGGCTAATATCGGGATGGCTAAAAAGAATTATGTGCGGACGTGTTTCCAAGTTGCTATCCCGCTAGCGAAGGCGCCCAAAAGTGCTCCAATGCAAGTAGTAATGGCCCAGAGTTTAAGCAGTAACCAAGTGGGAACGTGAGAAACACCGAGACCGGGGAAGAAGAGCCAGTTGGTTTCTCCCATTATTGCGGTTTTTATGTATGGAAGAACATAAAGCAATCCAGCCGCCAAGGCGGCAGAAATTATTCCGTAAAGTACTCCCTGTAAAATAAACGGCCAGCTGATGAACCATGAGCTGGCTCCGACCAGCCGCATAATTTCAATTTCCCGCCCAAAAGTGGAAATACTAATACCGACAATAACTAGAATCGTAAGTACAGAAACTGTTAACAGTGACCCTGCCCACACCATTCCTTCAATCTTAACGGTGTTAGAAATCCGCAGTAATTCTTGTACTACATCGCTATGGAAAACAACATTCTCTACTCGTGGGTTATTAGATAATTCACGGGCGATACTTTCCTGGAACTCAATTTCGTTAGTGCCAATTTCTAAAGATGCCGGTAGAATGTCGGCGGTAACAAATTCCAGAAGTTCCGGTTGATCACGATTTTGTTCTTGATATAAATACAAAGCTTCCTCTTTGGAAATGTAACTGACTTCCTTAACCTCCGGCATTGCCTCTAAATTCTTTTTTAGGGTTAAAATCTCGTCTTCGGTGGTCTCATCTTTAAAGAAAACGGTCAGTTGGGGTTTGTTCTTAAACGTATTTAGAGCTTCTTGATAACGATAAGCGGATGCAGTAAAGTACGAGACAGAGTAAATGGCTAGAGCAGTAACTAACACTGCCGCCAATGAGTGCCAAAAGTTACGGGAAAGGTGATGAAAAGTATTTTTGATAATGCGCTGGGCAGTTTCAAGAAATCGCATAGGTGATTCACGACCTAAATCCAGTATAGCATAAGGGGTATGAATGCACAATCAAAAGTCTACCCTAAACGAAAATGATACTGAACTGGGATAGGGAACTAATTTAAAAAAGAGACTGTGGGACTTTAAAAAAGTGACGCGAACCGCCATAATGTATGTGTGTACAAAATCAATATGGACGATACGCGTCTAACTAATATTAACCAAATAAGAGAATTTTTGAAAAGCTCACAAGGGGTGGAGTTATCTTTGGAAGATTATGCCATTGAAGAGAAGTACGAGTTTGTTGACCATACGGTTGACCGGTTGCACTATTCAAAACTTTCTCGAAGAGAGAAAAAGGTGGCAATAAAATATCTTAAGAAGG
>JAHISN010000019.1 GCA_018818265.1 Patescibacteria group bacterium
CCTTCTTAAGATATTTTATTGCCACCTTTTTCTCTCTTCGAGAAAGTTTTGAATAGTGCAACCGGTCAACCGTATGGTCAACAAACTCGTACTTCTCTTCAATGGCATAATCTTCCAAAGATAACTCCACCCCTTGTGAGCCTTTCAAAAATTCTCTTATTTGGTTAATATTAGTTAGACGCGTATCGTCCATATTGATTTTGTACACACATACATTATGGCGGTTCGCGTCACTTTTTTAAAGTCCCACAGTCTCTTTTTTAAATTAGTTCCAGACTTCAGTACAGTATCATTTTCGTTTAGGGTAGACTCCCTCACTGGCCGAAAATACAGCTGTGGTAATATTGATGCTTGATGCTTTCTGCCATCTTATCTTCTCTATCCACCTTTGCTTTAAACATCATCTCGACCCTCGGCTATCCGGGGATTGTGGTGGTAATGGCTTTGGAAAACATCTTTCCGCCGATTCCCTCGGAGGTGGTAATGCCCTTTGCCGGTTTTCTGGTCACCCAGGGCAGGTTTAATCTAATTATTGCTATACTGATGGGCATTCTTGGTTCACTCCTAGGAGCCGTCTTCTGGTATCTTTTCGGCCTCTGGGGCGGGGAGATCGTCATTAGAGGCTTTTTTAGGAAGTTTGGAAAATATCTCTTTCTATCGGAAAAGGATTTAGATAAAACACTGGCGTATTTTGAAAAACGCGGCGAATTGATTATTTTTACCGGTCGGCTTATTCCTATTGTCCGCAGTTTAATCTCTATTCCTGCCGGATTATCCAAAATGGCCTGGGGGAAATTCTTGTTCTTTACCGCGCTGGGTACAGGCATTTGGACAGCCATTTTGACTATTGCAGGTAAACTACTGGGAGAAAACTGGGAAATGGTTGGAGGGTGGCTGGAAAAATATGAAAATGCCGTGTTATTTATTCTGGGAATGGGAGTAGTTGTATTCGTCTATATAAGAATGAGAGGAAGAAAGAAGAAAAATGTGACCCCGACATCATACGGTGCGGGACAAGCAATCTTGCCACGTTAATCCGCCACTGACGGATTTTATATGGTGACATTTAACTTTTAACTTGCACTAACACCCTTTAGGGTGTTACTAGAAAAGAAGCGGGGCGGCGTTGTGCCGCCCCGTTTATACAGCAGATCATTTTCCGTGACTGCCTTTTTGAAACGGGCTGGCGCTGGAAATCAAATTCTTTAAATTCTCAAAACAGGCCTGGGCCGCGGCCGTAAATCCCATGACGCATGCCAAGGAAAGCCACGAGGGCTGATGCAGGCTCAATGATATATTGAATATTAGCCCGCAGACCACCGCCGCAATAAACAGAAGGACGGCAACTACAAACTCACTCAAAACATTGAGCACCATCTTTATCATCTTTTCTTGTCCTTCTCCTATTGCCGGAAACCGGGCATTGATTTTCTGCCATTCGGCGCGGTGTGAACGTTTCCAGTGCCCAGTCGGTATCCTTGTAACCCGAGTGAAATTTGGATATTCAATCGTGCTAATTTTTCCCACAAGCACTCGCGCTAAAGTTACCTTGTGGCCATCCTTTGCAACCACAACAAATTGACCTGTGGAAATTTGCACGACGCCGCCAAGTGGCACTTTGCTCAACCGTACCGTGTTTGCCATTTTCCCGTCTCCCTATTTAAAATATCACTTTATCAGTACAACACCCCCGAATTTTACACTATCTTATAATATAAAGCAAGCTGCGGGAAAATCATCCATCGCGTCGTTTGCGAGCAACGCGATCTATCTCCATTCTAAAGGAATGGTGTGTTCATTTTTTTACATAAATTCTCTGTATGCTTTCAACATCATAGGATATAATAACTCCAAAACTCAATGAATTTACCTTCCGCCCTTCCCACAGAGCCTGGCGTATATTTTTTCCGAGATAAAGAGAAAAAAACGTTATACATCGGCAAGGCTAAAAATCTTAAACATCGGTTGCACTCATATTTCCATAAAAACTTGAGCTTAGGTCCCAAAACAAAAAAGATGCTCAGCGAAGCAAACAACGTGCGATGGCTTAAAACCGATACGGAACTAGAAGCCCTGCTTTTAGAAGCAGACTTAATCAAACGCCTCAAACCGCCGTATAATGTGATGTGGAAAGATGATAAGAGTTTTAAGTATATTGTGATTGAATCTAAAAATTTCCCCCGCGTCTACACTTCCCGTAACATAACCCAGAAATCGGCTGCCCATTTCGGTCCCTATCCCGAAGGAAGAACTGTGAATCAAGTCCTGAGGATTTTACGAAAAATCTTTCCCTTTCGTGATTGCGCCAAGTTCAAGTTTAAACACCACCAAAAACTAGGCCGGGGATGTCTATATTACGATTTAAAACTCTGCCCCGCACCCTGCATTGGCCTTGTTACTCCCAAAAATTATAATCTTAGTATTAAGCAGCTAAAACTATTTTTGAAAAGCAAAAAGAAGAAGATAATTAGAGATCTGGAAAAACAAATGAAACAGGCCAGTGATAAGAAAGATTATGAGAAAGCTGTCTTTCTCCGCGACCAAATAGAAAAACTAGCCTATGTGACCCAACAGTTTACATCACCAGACGACTATCTAAGGTCGCCCAATTTGCCTGTTGACCTGCATACGCGGGAAATTACACAACTAGCGCAATTGTTTGACTTTAAAGTCGAAAGTTCCAAAGAATTCCGGCTGGAAGCCTACGATATTTCCCACCTGCAAGGCCAGCAAGCTACTGGCTCAATGGTCGTCCTCATCGGCGGCGTACCACAGAAATCCGACTACAGAAGATTTAAGATACGGCTGAAAAATCAACCCGATGATACCGGAATGATTAAAGAGGTTCTGAGGAGAAGGTTCGACAGAAAATTTTCAAATCACAAATCACAAATTCCAAACAAATCCGGCCATTCCGCACAAAACGAAAAACATGATAAGTCCTTTCAATCACAACCCGACCTAGTCCTCATTGACGGGGGTAAACCGCAGTTAAGTGCGACGCTTAAAGTACTTTCCGAACTCTCGTTCAATATTCCCGTTGTCGCTTTAGCTAAAAGAGAGGAGCTCATTTACTCTAAAACTAACGAAGAAGTCAAAGAAATCAAACTCACTCAACACACCCCCGCTCTGCAACTACTACGGCGCGCCCGCGACGAAGCCCACCGCTTTGCCCTTACTTACCACAAGAAATTGCGAAAGTCGGTAATCAGTTGACTATATCCCCTCTTGTCAAAACTGATTATTATTGATACAATGAGGCCTATTATCATTTGCATATGTTTCAAAAAGATCAATTTGTTATTCATCCTCGTTATGGTGCCGGAAAAATAGTTGACCTCGTTACCACTCAAATTAGAAATACGCCAAAAATCTTCTATATAATTAATCCCTTGCTTAGAGAAATAGTTATTAAAATCCCCACCGACTCCGCGGAACAGGTTGGGTTGCGGTCGCCCATGCCAGCAAGCGAGTTGGACTCTTTTCTATCCTTCCTCGCCGAACCATTTGAGGAAATTCAAATATTTTCCCGTCCGGCTAAACTGATTAAAGAAATTGATTTAGCTGATCCCCAATATGTTCTTAATGTTATTAAAAATTTATTTTATGAAAAAATCGAGCGTCAGAGAGAAGGACGCAACCTCCCTCTCACTAAGAGAAGGCTCTATTCTACAGCCATTTCACTTCTGGCATCCGAGATTTCTGTTGTTAGTAGTTGTACTTTAGAAGAAGCTTGTTTTGTCGTGAAAAAGTCATTAATCTTTATGCCAAGAAAACTATAGCAAGAGAGATGCTTAAGTTAATTAAAGTGGAACCCCAGTACATTATAGGTATGATAGACCCTATCCCAAGTAGTCTTTGAGTTTTTGCGAGCGAGTAGGATGACGAAGTTTGCGAAGAGCTTTGGCTTCAATTTGACGAATTCTTTCCCGTGTAACCCCAAAAAGCCGACCAACCTCTTCTAATGTTCTTTGGCGGCTGTCTTCTAAGCCAAAACGCAAGCTAAGAACTTTTCTTTCCCGCGGTGGCAGGCTCTTAAGAACTTGAGCAAGGTGTTCCTTAAGCAATTCTTGGGAAGCCGATTCATCCGGCGACATAGTGAGCGTTCCCTCTAGAAAATCGCCCAGCCGCGAGTCTGACTCTTCTCCAACAGGTTTCTCTAGTGATAACGGCTCTTGCGCAATTCGGATAATTTGATGTGCTTTCTCCAGAGGGATATCCATCTCGTCGGCAATCTCCTCCGCTTCCGGTTCACGGCCCAGTTCTTGAGCTAGACGACGAGAAATTCTAAAAAATTTATTTTTCTTCTCAACCATGTGCACAGGAATACGGATAGTACGCGCCTGATCGGCAATAGCTCGTGTAACAGCTTGGCGAATCCACCAGGTAGCATAGGTAGAGAACTTAAATCCACGCCGCCAGTCGTATTTAAAAACTGCCTTCATTAAACCGATATTGCCTTCCTGAATTAGATCCAACATACTTAATCCGCGACCGAGGTACTTTTTAGCTAGAGAAACAACTAGTCGCAGGTTAGAACGGATTAGTCTTTCCACAGCCTTCTTGTCACCCGCTTCGACTCGCTTAGATAACATTATTTCTTCTTCTCTAGTGAGTAGAGCAACCTTGCCAATTTCGGCGAGGTACATACGAATGGAATCGGTGTGACCCTTACTGCGTTTAGCTATAGGAATAATTTTTTCGAGGTCCTTAAGAGTAAATTCACCATCCTTGTCGTCCCTGAGAATCTTCCCATCCTTACTATCCAGGTCTCCCTTGGCTTCCAAAAGATCAATGTTTTTCTCCAGTAGTACCTGATAAAGATGGTCTAGCGTTTCTATATTCTCTTCCACTTGTGGAAAAACCTCAAGAATATCATTGATAGTTAAGTAACCTTGCTGTTTGCCTTGCTTTACTAGTTTCTTTATTTTAAGAGTTTCGGATTTAGAGGGCATAAAAAATTTGCAAATGCAAAAAGTCTGTTAATCCTGCTAACTGTCTAAGAAGCATATTCTAGCAGATTTGAGGGATAGGAGCAACTCAGAATTGCGTAATGCTAAAGACACCACACCCAAACATCTTGTTGGAAAAAATGCAAAGACAAGCCCCCGAACCCTTTCATGGTGCGGATGGTGGGACTCGAACCCACAAGGTGTTTAGCCATAGGATCCTAAATCCTACGCGTATACCAGTTCCGCCACATCCGCACAATCCCCCTCATTTTACCACAGAACACCACCGCCAAGACCATTTCTCTACAGCAACCAAACCTCCTCCCTCACATGGGATAAGGCCTGCTGTGCCATACACAGGACTTGACAACTCGTGGTCACTGTATTAAGTTTGTGACATGGGAAAGGAATCACTGAGTCCAAGACTTGCGGCAGCACAAATACAAGAGTTGCTGGTGTTTACAAGCAAGACACAACACAGGGAAGATGCCGTTGGCACATTTGATACGATGATGCTTAGTGAACCATACACTGGACACTCTGTCGGAACCGAAGCCGTTTGGGGCAGATTGCGTTTAGAAGTAGAAAACTGTAAGGAACAAGTTGCGTCTGCCCCGAATGACAATTATCGCCGGCACTACCAAAGTGTGCTTGAGAAAGCCCAAGGAGTCCTGGACGGCGGCCCCCCGGTGCTAAGGCATTACTGCACTGAAATGGCAAAACAATACAAGCACGACGGCAAAGATACTGCCGCGGCAAATTGGACAGCGTTGGCTGAGCAAGTAGCAGTTGATTAAAACCAAATCCGCGATTTTTTTTGCTTCATCCACACATCCACTCAGTTTTTTCTCGATTCTCAATTCACCCGCCTCCCCGCGTCTCACGGTGACTCCGCCAGAAAGCCCCGCTAGATAGGCTGTGCACGGAAATAACAGACACAATTGGATTGACAAGAGGCCCCCACTATGAGACAATCGTGGGCAGGGTCGTAAAAACAGCAAAAAATCTCAAATGGAGGTAAAAAATGTGCTATACCTTAGCTGAGGTATTGTTGGCAGCTTTTTCTGGTTTTGTGATCGGGGGCGGGATAGTAGGACTTATCGTCTACTACCTCGCGAGAGGGGGGGAAGGGTAACAAATTAATAAACCACTAGAGGCTCGCCGGACAAGCGAGCCTCGCAAAACTCCCAAACTAAAGATACCTGACCATCCAACTACCAACTCGTTAGCGTACTTTAATGACTTAGTTACCAAGTTATCAAGTTACCTAATTACCAAATCACCTACGCCCTTATATTTCTTCACCCCTACCCAAACACTCTCTCCCTGTAGTTCTAGGTCATCAGAAACATTAACCCCATCAGACCTCTCATTAATAATTCTCTCTCCCAAAACCTGCTCTTTAAGTTCTTCGGCGTGTACTTCGAATGCCTGCTTAATTCTTTCTGAATCCGACTGCCAGTAAATAGTAATGGTGTCATCGCGGGCGTAACCTGCTTTTTTGCGCAAATCTTGAATTTTACGCCGCAATTCGCGGGCGAGGCCTTCGATGATTAGTTCATCTGTAAGGGTAGTGTCCAATTCGACAAATAATTGCTGCCCACCAGATTTTCCCAATTGTAGAGACGCAAGATTTTGCGTCTCTACCTCTTTCACGTTTAGTTCCTCTTGAATTAGATGTGTTAATTCTTTTGATAATTGTTCCGACAGATCATATTTGACCAATATTTTAGAAAGAGGCTGTTTAACAGCAATCCCTGCCTCTCTCCGCGCGGCGTGTCCCCTTTCGGTAATTTGCCTCACCAGAGCCATTTGCTCTATTAACTTACTGTCAATTGAGCTTTCATCAATCTCCGGCCAATCGCACAGATGTACCGATTCCGGCTCATTATCTAACCGTATATTTTGATAAATCTCTTCGGTGACAAAGGGGATTGCTGGCGCGGAGGCTATAACGAGTTGCTTGAGAACATAACAGAGCGTTTGAAAAGCTGCTATTTCACCCTTAGCAAATCTATCTCTGGATCGGCGGATATACCAGGTGGACAAGTCACTGACCATTGGCTGAATACTATTAACGGCGGCGGGAATATCATAGGCTTCCATATTCTTCTCAAAGTCTAGAATGAACTGATGTAATCGAGAAATTATCCAGCGATCCAAAATCTGCAAACTATGTAACCATGTAACTATGTGACTATGTGACTGTTTGTCTCTATCTTTTTTACTGACTTGCTGCATAGCTACATAGCTACATAGTTGTATGGCTGATAAATCGTGTATATTCGCGTAGGTAATAAAGTAACGGTAAGAATTCCAAAGTATCAAGAGTGTTGTTTTAATTTTTTCCTCAATCTCTTCACCGCGTGTCATATTTACATCTTTCCCCATCATTACGGGATTTCCCATTAGGTAGAGCCGTAATGCATCACCCCCGTACTTTTGAAGGGCTTTTTTAGGATCGGGGTAATTGCCATAGGTTTTGCTCATCTTTCGCCCATCAGTTCCGGCCATAACTCCGGTAACGACGACGTTTCTAAAGCAGTGCGAGTTAAACAAGGCGGTAGATAGGGCGTGCAGGTAGTAAAACCAAGTTCTAACTTGGGCAACATACTCAACAATGAAATCAGCCGGGAAAGACTTTTCAAAAGCTGATTGATTCTCGAATGGATAGTGACGCTCGGCATAGGGCATCGACCCAGATTCCATCCAGCAATCCAAGACTTCGGGAATACGGCGCATCTCTCCACCACACTGCTCGCATTTAAAAGTAATATGGTCAACACCAGTTCTGTGCAAATCGGACACTTTCTCTCCCCCCAACTCTTCAATCTCCTTAATTGACCCAACAACCTTGCTTGCTCCGCATTTTTCGCACTCCCACACCGGCATAACTGTGGCCCAATACCGCGTACGGGAGATGCACCAATCGGGAGCTTCTTCCATCGTATATTTAAAGCGGCCGTGCTTAAAGTGTTCGGGAACCCAGTTTATCTCTTCATTGAGTTCAATCATCCTTTTTTTTATCTTTTGGATGTTAACAAACCAAGCCTCCTGAGCTTTTTGAATTAAAGGCGTTTCGCATCGGTAGCAGTAGGGATAACGGTGAGTAATACGCTCACTTTTGAACATCAAGTTTCTTTCCTGCAAATCCTGAATAATTAGCGGATCGGCATCTTTTACATAAACTCCCGCCCACTTTTTAACTTCGGGAACAAACTTGCCTTCGTCATCCACCGAAAACATTAAAGTCAAATCGTGATGCTTGCCCATTTCGGTATCAATTTCACCAAATCCTGGGGCTGAATGAACAATTCCCGTTCCCTCATCCATATTGACCATATTTTTGTAGGAATAGACTTTAAAGTCGTTTCCATTAGACGGAAAGAAAGTATAGAGCGGCTCATACTCCAAACCAACTATATCTTTACCTTTAAACTTGTCGACTATTTGATAGCTACGATTTGAAAATATATCCTCCAGCCGCTTCTCGGCTAGAATGTAGTTGCCTGCATCATTCTCGACCTTGACCAGAACATAATCTTCATTTTCATCAACAACTAAAGCACGGTTGGAAGGCAGTGTCCAGGGCGTAGTAGTCCAGGCCAGAAGGTAGCTTTTAGCTGGTAGCTCATAGCTTTTAGTCTCAGAAGAATCAGCCCCGCTCCTGACTATTGACCCGCCTGACGGCGAGGCAGGCTTTTGACTCTCCTTCGCTAGGGCTACGGTGGGCAGGCTTTTCACCCCAGCACCATGCGGTGCGAGGCATGCTTTTAACTTTTCACTTTTAACTTTTAACTTGACAATGACGGCTGGATCTTCCATCTCCGCATACGAATTATCCATGGCGATTTCGAATTTAGACACTGGAGTCCCGCAACGCGGACAAAAGAGCAGTGTTTTGATATCTTTATAGATAAGGCCCTTATCGTACAGCTGTTTAAATACCCAAATAACCGACTCCATATATTTCAGATCCATTGTTCTGTAGGCATTATCCATATCCACCCATCTTGCCGCATGCTCAATGTACCAGTTCCATTCGGCCGAGGTTTCGGAAACATAAGTGCGGCAAGCTTTAATAAAGTCGTTTACGCCCATCTGCTCAATGTCCCGCCGCTTCTTTAAGCCCAACTTTTTCTCCACCTTTTCCTCAATGGGCAATCCATGACAATCCCAGCCCCAAACACGCCTGATACTTTTTCCTCTCATAGTTTGAAATCGGGGAACGATGTCTTTGGCAATAGAGCCGAGAAGATGAGCATAATGCGGCAGGCCAGTCACAAACGGCGGGCCATCGTAGAAAGAGTAAGGATTATCCTTAGACCGCTGGTCAATAGACTTTTCAAAAATCTTATTTTCTTTCCAAAACTTTAGAATTCCTTCTTCTTGCTTGGGAAAGTTGGGTTTGGATGGGATTTCTTTATACATCAGCTCGAAATAGGGTTTAACCCTATTTTAGGGTTAAACCCTAAATCATGGTTTCTATTGGTGATTATTGTACCCGATTTTGTTAAAGTATTAAAGGGTAGAATCTTAGTGATTAGTGATTAGTGATTAGTGGTCAATAAATGAATAGTCAATGGTTAAAAGTCAAAGGTCTTTTACGACTTCTTCCCCATCAGAAACTTTTGAATATGCCGAGAAGTTCGCTCAAAAACTAGACGGCGGTGCAGTTTTAGCACTCACGGGCGAACTGGGCAGTGGTAAAACCTTATTCACTCAGGGGTTAGCTAAAGGCCTCGGAATTAAGAATCAACTAATCAGCCCAACCTATATCTTAATGCGTCATTACATCGGTGAGAAATTTAATTTGTACCATGTAGATTTGTATCGGCTTGAAAGTACTACTGAAATGGAAAGCCTTGGGCTTGACGAAATTTGGCTAGAACTGGATAATATTGTGGTTATTGAATGGGCGGAAAAAATGAAATCGTTATTGCCAAAAGAAACTATGTTTTTGAATTTTGAATATTTATCAGAAGCGAGCAGAAAAATAACTGTGGGAGAAAGAAGGTGATAAGTGGTAGGTGGTAGGTAGTAGGTAGTAGGTAGTAGGTAGTAGGAGCAACCAGAACTGATACACTTTATCACTTTCTGTACTAACACGCTTTAGCGTGTTATCCAGACTGTAACGAGCTGAAGCTCGTCAGTACGGAGGGTGTCACCATGACCCTATCCATTAACACCTCTAATTTCAAACACACCGAAATCGCCCTAATTGATAACGGGCGCCCTGTTGCCCAAAAAACCTTTAAAACTAAAAAAAATCTTGGCCGGTTGCTTCTGCCGAAGATTGACACATTGCTTAAAGAAAGCAATGTGGAACTGTCGGACTTAACCAATATTCAGGTCAATACCGGACCGGGATCTTTTACCGGCTTGCGCATTGGTATTGCCATCGCCAACACCTTCGCCTTTACTTTGGGTATTCCCGTTAACAACTTGCCGCTTGGTCAAACAGCCACGCCTCAATATGGCAAGAAACCGAATATAAGTTCTCATCGAATGTAATAGCGCAATTAATTGCGCGCAGAATACAACGCCATGCACCTCAGATCGCGCAATGAATTGCGCTACTACATAGTCAGATGCTCCCCTTCCCAAAAAAAAGGGCGCGGCGCTGTTAAAAGCGCGCCGCGCCGGTTTGTGAGTACAAGTAAAAGTGATCAGTAGCCCTAAGAAGCTTTGACTACCGAGTCATCCTTTCTGCTCACTGGTTTCCCGCATTGCCCGCAATTGACGGGGGCACCGTTAGACAAAGCCTGGAGATTGCACATCGGTAAATATTGATGGCACCATGGACACGGAGTAAGACGTGGCAATGGCGTACGCGTGCTCGGTCTTTGCTTCGGCTGCTGCTTCTTCTTCGCCATAATTTCCCCTTTTCTTTTGTTTTTTGATGTTTAGCTACAAGTCGCGGTAACGACCATAACTGCGGCGACTGGAGCGACCGGGCTGGCGGCGACGGCCAAGCCTTAATAGCGCAGACAGATAATCTTGCCTCTCATCGCCTGAGCCCCGTCGCGTTCTACAACGGGGGCACAGCATACGCCCATCCGGTGCCTCTGTTACACCTTTTTTCCATTCTCCGCAACCCTGGCAATGCTTCATTTTCTTTCTGGTCTCCTTTGTTTTTTCTGCTAAAGTCTAGGTTTATGCGTGCCGCCACCATCCCCGCCGGCGGGGGTCACGCCCAGTGCTACGTTTTTGATGCTTATGCCAAGCCCTGCACTTGCCAATGCAGGGGCAAATCTGAGGGCATCCACAACGCGGGGCAGAGCCAGAAATGGTTAAGGGACATTCTTGTCGCCAAGTTTTCCCCGGAGGGGGATACACCCAGTCAACAATATTGAATCGGCTCCCGGACCCAGAGACAATGGCGATTTCCCCGGCAATCCT
The DNA here is from genome assembly GCA_018818265.1 of Patescibacteria group bacterium. Lineage (GTDB taxonomy): Bacteria > Patescibacteriota > 4484-211 > 4484-211 > 4484-211 > JAHISN01. The sequence continues at coordinate 11,355 of JAHISN010000019.1, forward strand.
TTGCATCCTCATGCGCTCCTCCTTAGCCAGTTTCTTACAACAATTGCCTCAATCGCCGCCGCCACGTGTCTGTCAATCTCCAATTCACTCCCTGGACTCTAACAATATTTCTCCGCGCAAGCTCGCCAGAAAGACACCGCATCAAGGATTGCGCCTGCTCTCCCGCCGGTATTTTGCTCTTTGTCAAATGCCCTCCGGACTTTATGACAAGCCGGAGAGCTTGCAACTCAAGAAAAGTGAGATTGACCCACCAAGAACTCATAATGCGGCTAAGATGTTTTATTGAAACTCCCCTGCCCATTTTCTCTTTCCTTTCCTATCTTTTATATTGTAAAAGTTCCAAGTTGACTCTAAAATTCTTTTTAGAACCAGCCCGGAATTTCCAAACTAACTGTTTAGCACTGTAGCGGCTAGGCTTCAGCCTAGCGTTCTAAGCGCGACCCTAAAGCATGCCATGGCGACATGCCGTAGGGCCGCCGCTACACTCTAATTATACTTAACTTTAACGTAGTAGCGCAATCTTGCCGTGTACCCCCACGTGGTACTGCGGTCATTGCGCGCAGAATACAACGCCATGCAGCATCGCGTGAAATTCTGCTATTACTATTTTCAATTTTGGATATCTATAGCAGTCAGTTGCTCCCCCCCCATATTACCATAAAAAGAGAGGTGGAGGGCACCGACTGGCACCCTCCACTGTTTTGAACCAACACCCTTTTAGCCGGGCAGCCGGCGCCCGAACCACCAAAGCAAGTAGCCACCGAAGCTAACGGCAATCGGCCACCACATGGTCTTCGCGTCGAAAGCAGGTAAAAAGGACACGGAAACGCCTAGCCCGGCGAGGAATAGCCCCACCCGACCCTCTGTCGTCCCGAACAGAATGAACAGCATTTTTCTAATCATCAGTCCTCCATCATTTTTCATTTTCTACTGAGAACAGTAAGCCGTCAAGTGCTGGCCGGTGACGGTCTGTACGTGACTGTCGATTTCCTGCCACATCATTCTCGGACATTCCCACTGGTGCTAGGGGAGCAGAACCATACTGCTCCAGAGTTCCGCCACCAGGCGGCGACGCGCCGCGATCTTCCAGCGTGAATGTCCTGGGCCCCAGATTGGGCAGACGAACCAAACCCAGAGCATCCAGCAATAACGCAACTACAGCCAGCACGACTAAGATAGTCAGCAGCTTTTTCATTTCTTGTCTCCTGTTTTTTGCTACTCAATTTGATCCAGAAACGAACAAATTCTCGACTCATCGGGATATAAAACCCAGAGATCGTACCCTCCCCAAGCTTCATAACCCGAACCAGTGGCATATCTGGCGTCCAAAACCTCGCCACTGATAGTAATTTGCCCCCAGTCCCGTATTGCCCACTTTGCAATAACGGCAATATCGGCATCTGAGAGATCGGTCTCAATCGCGCTCAACAGACTCGGAATTTGCACAACAAGCCGAGAGAGTGTTTCCGGGTTCAGCGCTTCCTCTTTGAGCGAGATCAGCAATTCCTGCTGGTTTCGCATACGGGTAAAATCACCGCCTGTCAAACTACGGTTGCGGGCCTGTGCAAGCGCTTGTTCACCATCTAGCCCAACAATTTCGGCGATTGCCCTGAAGTCTTCGAAGTCAACGACGACATAGTGATTGATGGCAAGCCCGAAATTTTCCCACAAGGTCGCTTTCATACGCTCGGGCCCACCATAGGCGGCACAGTTGATCTTTCCGAACGGCGGGGATACACCGGGTATATAAACCCAGAAATCCCGAGCGAAGGACACCAACTGCACGGAGTGATCGTCGAAATTGACCCGCACGACCATGATAACATCCGAGCGGCATTGCGTATCTGCCTGTTCACAATCAAGCCCCATAATCAGAAAGTTCGCTTTTCCCTCTGGCTCCGGAACATTGGTGGAGAGTTTGTCAACATCAACCGTTCCGAACTGGTCAAAGTCCGGCGGGAAGAAAATTTCTGATCGGACAGCAGAATCACCAGACAGACCCCAAAGAAAAAGCCCGCCGCCAATTATGACAAGCGCCAAAGGCCACCACCACTTGATTTTCATGCTTAGTCTCCTCTCGATTTACGGCTCGGGAACAGCAACAATGTACAGCCAGATTTGGCGTCCGGCATATTTACCAACGAACTGCTCCCAAGAAACTTTCCCCACACCTTTGGCCTGACCCGCAGCCGGGTAAGAAGTAGCTTCATAAACCCAAACTTGACCACTCTGAACAGTAGCTAGGGCGACATGGAAGTCCATCCGAGCCCCATTGCGGTTCTCGTTGAGGTCTAACAAATAGACCTTCCCTTCTTCCATTAGCGAAGGGATTAGTGACCAATCCAAAAAACCCCGCGTATCGGTGTACTTCCCCGGGTCGGCAGAACTGAGAACTGCATGGCCGGATATTTTTTCGGCAATATTCATCACCAAATCGTAGCCGAAAAGGTAGCGGTCGCCGGAATTGTCCACCAGATCAGTGCGAGGCGCTCCAAGTTCCTCCAAAGCCCATCGCTGACCGTAAACGCGGCGAACGGCCTCGATAACAAATCCGGAACAGTTTAGACCTTGAGTTTCCGTTTGTAATGTCGCGGATTTGCTCCACCTCCAAACAACCCACTGCCCATCCGCCGTAGCAAATCCAAAATCAACATAGGGAGTGCCAATCAGATGATCTAGTTCCAACTGCCACTGATTGGCTGACAGTGGCCTGGGAGTATTCTCAGTCGGCAAGTTCCGAGAAGGGAAAACTATTGCTTCCAACGCTCCCAAGCTTGGCACAATGACCATCAATCCACAGATAATCACGAGCCATTTGATGAACCCGCATACGTTCTTCATATCCGCCTCCTCGGCTGAATATATATTTTTATTAATGAGCGATTAGTTAACTGAAGGCGGGACGTAATCAAAGATCAACCGCGGGGCTAAAGCCCGCCGCTACAACAATCATTGCCTCATTACAGAATTATGCCCCACCTTCAATTAACTTGTTAATGGGTTAATAGGGTTAATGAATTAACCAATTAGCCAGATAAATTAAGGGGGGGGGCAGTGGCTACTGCCCCCCCCTGTGTTCTGTGTTTGTCAAACTATTCTATTGACAGGGTTTATAAAACTCGCTAAAATCTCCAAGCTCAGCCATGATGCTGTCTCGCTCTGCCAACAGAAACCTTGTAATGTCGGGGATGGGATCGTTTCTTTCCACCATCCCGTCTGGCGGCCAAGATTTACAATGCGCCGTCAAAATCCGGATAGGCCTGCCAATACCCTCCGTAACGAGGTGGTCATAGGTCCCTTCGGGAACGACGCCTTCAACGATAACAAGGCTGTAAATATCCTGCCCGGCTCGATTAACCTCTTGCAGCGCGGCTTGATACGCCGCCTCATCCACCTCGCCGACGGTTTCCCCTGTTACTGGGTCCAAACCACTGGCTCGGGCAAGATCGTCAATTGCGGTCAACAGGGCCTGCATCCGAGTGCCAGGCAGGACTTCGTCCCGAAACCACAGGAAGACTACCTTCGCTTTTCCTTCAGAAAGGCAAAGATCGTCTGACATTCCCGAAAGATTGGGAATGCGGTAGTCAGCGCGACCAGCCGCCTTTCCAGCCCAGCCGCCCCACGCCGAAGAATCAGTGTGAACAATATCGTAAGCGGCCTCAGCCGCGGCCCACCAGTCATCTGGACTACATGGAAGCTGGAATTCGGCCCAGCTATCCGGATGCTCAGAGCCATCAGGGTTAGTGGCATAAACGGCAGCCCAAAAGGCTTCCTCGGGCGACATTGGCTGAGGCGCGTACGTGTAAATTACCCGATACGCGCTTTCCCCAGATATAGGGTCTTGCCAAGGCACCGTCTCGCAGGTTTGAATCTGCACACGCACAGCGGATTGGGGCGAAGCGGCGGCGGCGATACACCCACTGAGCACAAGGGCCACTATCAGTAGCCACAGCAACCAAAAGCCGATCTTTTTCATCGCAATCTCCTTACGTTTTTCAGATTTAACAGATAAACAATCCCTTACTGATTAAACACCCGGAAATAGGCGGTATCGCCGCTAATTTCCAGGACAACCACTATCGGCCTGCCGGTGTTATTTTGGAACCTAAAATCACTAACAACGACAGCTCCGTTGGCTATAACTTCTTCCTCAATTGCATACACAAGGCGAGGACAACTCTCCGCATAGTAAGGGTAGTGTTTATGCTCTTCTGTTATGGGCAATCTGCCCGAAACAGCCTCACGAGCGAGAGAAGCCCACCAGCAGGTGCCATTGCCATAATCATCACTATACGCCGACCATCCCCCGCCGCTTTTGGCGGCGGCAATGGCCGACCATTCCTGCCCCGACTGAACAACAGTTACTGGAGCAAATTGGGCCATTTCCTGGACAATCCGGGCATCACGCAGACTGCATCGCCGAATCTCAGACATAGTAATGCTTGTCTCGGCAATAACTGATCCTGCAATCGCCGCGGCCGGCTGTCTGCTCTCGTGCGCTGCTACCGGTATGACTGCATTCTCTCCAATTTGAGGAAAAAATCCCAGCACCTGGAAGACGAGACATACAAGCAGCAAGCCCGCCACCAAGTAAATGGCTTTGTAGATAAGCTTAATCATATCCGCCTCCTCAGCGAAATACATATTTCTTTATTAATGAGCGATTGAAATAACCCCACACTCTTGACACGTGGCGAAGCTTTATGTGCTAAAGCCTAGGATTCTTAATTGATTAACTTGTTAATGGGTTAACGGGTTAATGGATTAACCAATTAACAAACTAATCAATTTGAAAAAGGGGGGCAGTAGTCACTGCCCCCCGGTACGTCTTTTGTGGACACAGCCCGCTCACTCCCACCCACTATTGACTGGCTTGGCGAACTGCAGCTTCTAAATGCTCATACGGGAAACTGCCACTGGCATAAACCAGCATTTCTTCCCAGGCCTGGTCAAAACTCCAGCTCTGCATGGTTACGCGGTAAATCCCAACCACCATCCCGGTGCGGTGCGCGCCATGCGCGCAGTGCAAAAATACCGGCTGATTGGCAGGATCCGTTATAACCTGCAGTAACCTCTGCATCGTTTCCTGAAAGTTAGGAGCGAGCGGCGTTTCCGCGTGCATGGGAATGTTTAGGTATCTCATCCCATTGCTTTCTACCCATTGTTGCTCGGCAGAACGGTCCCCGCTCTGCAGGTCAATCACTACCTGAACGCCTCGGCCTGCCAGCCAGTTATATCCTGCCTCCACCGGCTGGGCGCCGGCATAGATTCCATTGTCTACCACCCTGAAGTTAGGTATGCCGATCGGCTCGGCGACATCCCCCGCTCCAGCGGCATCTTCCGCCCCGGCGACATTTCCTGCCTCAGCCGAAACGGTCGGATTAATACAGATAAGATTAGGCAGGAGTCGCTCTCCTGAACCCAAAATCATGCCGTTATCATCTCTACTCCAAAGCCCAGTGGAGCTTCCTCCATCCAGATTGAGTGCGGCAACAGTGTTAAGCGGCAGTCGGCCAAACAATTCTTGAATACTAGCGGATGGGGTAACATAAACAAACATCTGCCCATCTGCCAATTTACCAAGAACCGTTCTGGCATAGCGGTTACCGCTAGCCCCGTACTGGCCGTCAAGATTGGGCCAGCCGCTAATAGCTTGCCGCGCGGAGACCAGGACTTCCACAGATGGGCATGGCTTATGTAACTGCCACTGACCATCAGCTCCCTGCACAAAGCAGGGCCTTACCTGTGGCGAATTGGGCTGGCTCCCGGCAACAGGGCCTTGACCCCACCCGCGCCAGTTGCCAGTGGCCACCGGCCCAGGGTCAAAAAAGTCGGCATTGACAATGTATTCACAGTTGTATTTCTCCGAGGCCTGGATAATACTTAAAGGCCCAGGGAGAATATATAGTTGCGACGACGCGGCATACACAAAGATTCCATCTTGGACAACACTTGCGGCGGCCGGGACTGCCGCCTGCTGACCTATCTCACCCGTCACCGCTGCTGGCACGGCAGCACTCTCCCTCATTTGGGGAGAGAATCCCAAAACCTGGGAGACAAGGTAGAGAAGTGCAAAGCCAGCCACGAACTGAATGGTTTTGCAAATCAACTTCGTCACATTCGCCTCCTCGGCTATAGACATAACATTTTACCTTCGTACTAAAAATAGTAAAATGTTATTCTTGAAAAGATGTCTCTCGTGCATTTTTATAATGCGACATCTTTAGATATATATTTTTTATTAATGAGCAATTAAAGTAACCCCGCGCTATAGCCCAGGGTTCTTAAGTGATTATCTTATTAATAGGCTAATACACTAGCCAATTAACAAACTAACCACTTTGAAAAAGGGGGGGCTTGTATAACACCCCCCCC
>JAHISN010000020.1 GCA_018818265.1 Patescibacteria group bacterium
GCTAGGCGGGCGTGTCACTCCAGACGATCTAATTTTTAACTTTTTCCGCCAGACCCGCCTGCCGGCGAGGCAGGGGCGGACCAGCCTTTGGCTGGAACTTTTGACCACGTAAGGCTTCGGCACCGTCAGGCAGAGCCTCGCCATTTGGCATGCTTTTTACTTTAGACTACCCTATACTCCCCCTGCGAAATCTCTCTTATGACCCCCTTTATTTCCAGAAGAGAAAGAACTGAGCCGATTTCGGAGACAGTATAATTAGAAACTTTGACAAGATCGTCCACATTCCGCGGGTTTTCCGCCAAAAGTTCTAAAACCTTATGCTCCATCTCTGTTTCCGGCTCATACTGCCGCGCTTGAATTCCCGCTTTTTGATATTCCAGATTAAGCGCGTTAATAATGTCTTCCGCGCTTGTAACCAAAGTTGCCCCATCTTCAATAAGCTTATTGGTCCCTAACGAAGTTTGGGCAAAAATAGAACCGGGCAAAGCGAACACATCCCGATTCTGCTCCATTGCCATGCGAGCGGTAATCAGCGCGCCGGATCTTTCCGGCGCTTCAATAACCCAAACTCCCAAGCTTATACCGGAAATAAGCCGGTTACGCACAGGGAACGAATAACTGGTAGGCTCAAATCCTAGCGGGAATTCAGATAGAACGGCGCCGTTTTGACTAATCTCTTCGTATAATTCTCGATTTTCCGGTGGATAGATTATGTCCAGCCCCGCACCCAAAACAGCCACCGTGCGGCCGCCGGCATCAAGAGCGGCACGGTGAACCAGGCTATCCGCACCCCGAGCCATACCAGAAACAATGGTTAACCCCGCAGAAATGAGACCGGGAATAATAGTACAAATAGCCTCTCGCCCGTAACCGGTCACTCTTCGCGTCCCGACCACCGCCAGAGACATTGCGTCTTTCGGCCTTAATTCCCCCTTGATATAAAAATAGAATGGCGGATCATGAATTTCCTTAAGAAGCGGCGGGTACCGCTCATCAGCATACGTTATCAATTGAAAACCCAAATGTGCGGCTTTCTCAAGCTCCTCGTCTACTTCTTTTTTAGCAAGGGATATGTTTTTAACCCGCTCTTGATGAGACATAAAAATCTGTTTTGCCGTTAGCCCCTGCTCAAAGAGCTTTTTAATTCCGGCTTTGCCAAGACCGGATAGATAGCGAAGGAGGAGATAGTATTTATTTTCGGAGGTGATTAGCTGGGACATAGTGATTTTATTGACAACTAACCGAGTAATTAACCAAATTTTTACACTTTTCGCCAACCGTATATTCAGTTTAAACTGTAACAAATGACCAAATCACAAATCCCAAATTACAAACAATATCAAAATTCAAAGTCTCAATGACCTAAACACCGCAAATATCAGCTAAATACCGTAACTACAACACAATCTAACTGTTTGAAACTTTGAACATTGTGATTTTGGATTTGTTTGGAATTTGATGCTTGGTAATTGGAATTTACTAGAGTTAAAACAAATCCTAAAAGACTTAAAAATCACCGTTATCAACTAACCAGTCAATAATCTCACGAGAAACCTCCGCCGCATTATTCGAAGCGCCCCCTGATTCCAAGAGCACCACAAAAGACATCTTGGGATCTTCATAAGGGAAAAATCCGGTAACCCAAGCATGAGTTTCGTACTCCCCTTTAGCATTTTGGGTACCAAATTCAGCCGTTCCTGTTTTAGCCGCCACGCTCGTTTTGGCCGCGCGAAGAGGGTAAATAATCCCATCAGTCACCGCCAGCCGCATCCCCTCTCGCGCAATTCTTAGATAGTCCGCGCCCACGTAGTCCTCACGCAAGATTTCTGGCTCTATAAGCGTCTGCACCCCGCCATTTCCTCCCTCAATTCTTAACGCCAGCTTAGTATTCATTAGGCGCCCTCCATTGGCCACCGCCGAAATATAGTTAACAATCTGCAGTGGCGTTGTTAGTAAATCACCCTGGCCGATACTCAAGTGATAGGTATTCCCCAAAAACCAGGGTTCTCCCCTACTCTCATTTTTCCATGCAGGATCGGGGACCAAGCCTACGGACTCTCCCGGCAAATCAACCCGCGTGCTTTCTCCAAAACCAAATAAACGATAGTATTCTGCCAGTTTTTCCACGCCCAGGCCCCGCGAGTTACAACCAAGTGTGCTCCCTTCGCAATTCCCGCTATACCCGCCGCCGACTTTATAGAAAAAAGTGTCGCATGATTGTGCAATAGCCCCTCTAACATCAATAAGCCCATGCGCCCCCCTGTTCCAAGCAACTGTCCAATCGGGAAACTCCCATACCCCTATACGGATAATTTGCGGATAATCAGACAATCGGGTATTTTCATCAATTATTTTTTCGGAAAGAGCGGCTACTGCCACAGCTGGTTTAACTGTAGAGCCAGGAGGATATGTGCCGGAAACAGCCCGATTAAAAAGCGGCTGAGAGGAATCATTAATCAAGCTCTGATAGTCACTTTGCTTAATACCACCAGCAAAGAGTTGATTGTCAAATGTTGGCGAAGTAACCAGAGATAGTAAACGGCCCGTTTGCGCCTCCTGCAAGACAACCACTCCGCCAGTAGCGGCATACTTTTCGATCCCTTTTTCCAAAATCTCGCTTACTTTCTTTTGCCAGTCGGCACGAATAGAAATAACTAGATCTCCGCCTCTTTTCCCCTCTCGCTCCTCAAGTATCCTTACCTCCCGTCCACGAGCGTCAACCTCCACCAGTTTCTCATCCGCCTCGCCGCGAAGCACATCCTCGTACTGTTTTTCCAAACCAGCCTTGCCAATAAAATCATCGGCTCGATATTGATAATACTTTACATCTCTAAACTCACTAAGACTCAACCGGCCGACATATCCCAAAAAGTTAGAAAACTCACTCCCTGCCGGATAATCGCGCACTAGACTTTCTTCCAGCAAAACACCGGGCATCTCGACTCCGCGCGCGGCCAGACTAATCTGCTGGGTATGAGAAATGTCATTTTTAACCGTTAGCGTCGTGAAAGGATTTAACTCGGCACGATCAACAATACTAACAATCTCTTCTTTATCCATCTGCAGTACTTCGGAAAGACTATTAATAATCTCGTCTTTATCTTCTACCGGAATTCGCGATGCAAGCAATGAAACACGAAAGCCGGGACGATTACGAGCTATGACTTCTCCATCGCTAGCCCGAACAAATCCCCGCCGCGCCGAGGAGCGTTTAACAAAAACCCTATTCTCTTCGGCTAAAACTAGATTCTGGCGGCCTTCCAGAATCTGCAACCTAAAAAGCTGATTAACAAAAATCAGCAAGACCGAAATAATAGCAAGCTTAACAAGCATGCTTCGCCGGCCAACGTCTGTCTCCCCCCTATCACATAAGGGAAAACCCAAGAAACCATCTTGCCAATCACGAGCACCTCCAATCTTGCGTTTATCGGCACGGTTAAATAAATCTTTCTGTTTAGTTATTTCATCAGAGAATGCCTTGCCTAAATGCATATGAACAGCTAGTCCGCCTTAATGAGAATCTCATTACCACTACTCACCTTCGATACCAGCATAAATATTAGGGGGAAAACAACTAGATTATAAAGTACTCGCCCGACACTCAGCCCACCACGCGACCAAGAAACCACCACCGGGTAGGATAGAGAAAGGATACCCAACAAAACTACCCGTGTCATAAGCTTGTTTTGAAATAACCGATCCTTGAAGACAAGAACCAGGCCTGCCATAACCAATAAAGCCCCCGCGTGTGTCCCCAAAAAACAGCCCACCAAAAAATCCTTAAGCAGTCCCGCAACAAAAGCCAGCCGCAAGACCTTACAAGGACGCAAAATTGCCACTGCTGCCACCCACACCAATAGCACATCCGGCGCTATACCACGGATAACAAATAGTGGACCCCATGTAATATCAATAAGCACAATAAGAATAGTTAGTAAAGTTAGGAGCATTATCAGAATACTCGAATATTCGACCCGCCCGCTCACCCGACTAAGTCAAGGCAATCCGACAAATTAGAATGTCCGAATGTACAAAAACCAACAAACTACATCACAAATACTGTCTTTAGTTGTCTTAAACTCCACGACAACTTCACTTTGGCAATCTTGTACACCTCTCCAGACTCTTCGGAAACATCTTCTATCTCCCCTATAACCAGCCCACGCGGGTATTTTCCCGCCGCCCCGGATGTGACTACCAAATCTCCCACATTAACCTCTTTCTCCGCTAAAATATTCACTGCATACACCTCACTGACAAACTTGCCCTCAGCCAGCGCTTCTACTATCTCTTCTTTCCCCACAATACTCACCGCTACTCGCGACTCCGCGCTGTATATCGTCCGCACCTGAGACAACAACCCAGTGGTAGAAACAACCTCGCCAATTAACCGCCTACCCAGAACTACCGCTTGCCCCTGACTGGCCTGACCTCTAACCAGCACCAGCCTCTCTCCTGCCTTTTCCGTAAAACCGACTACCTTCACCGGCTCAAGCATCCACTCCTGCGGCAAATCCACTTCCATCTGCTCGCGTAATATTATATTCTCCTGCATCAACTCTAAATTCTCAATCTCTATCTCCTGATACTTTATCAAGCTCTCCTGCAACTGCAGATTCTCACGATAAACCAACGGCAAAGAAGATAGGAAAGAAAACGCCTCCTGCACACCCATCCGCGCCTCTACCATCCCCAACTGCAGAGGATTAACTAAAACACCCACTTTGCGCTTTGCTCCATCCAATCCCATCACACGGTCAGTAAAATTGAGAAAAAGAGAAAGTATGAAAAAAATTATAAAGCGCTTTTTCATAGAGTCAAAGAATACTACGGCTACATGGCTAGGATGATTGATTTGACCATTTAGCCATTTCAAATGTGTCATGCGCGAATTCTCATTCCGGGAATTAACTTTTCACTTTTAACTTTTGACTTTTAACTTCTCCCTACCATTTATTAAAAAACGTTACCCTCTCCAGCAGTTTAATATTGTCAAATAATTTGCCACAGCCCCGCACCACTGCCGTCTGCGGATCGTCGGCACGCATTACCGGCATCTGGGTCGCCTCGGAAATTGCTTGATCCATTCCCGGCAGTTGTGAGGCACCACCGGCCAGAACAATCCCTGCCTGCATCAGATCAGACACCAACTCCGGTGGAGTTTCCTCAACTGTTTGGCGGATGTTGTCTAAAATTATCCTGATTGGGCCAGATACCGCCTCGGCCACATCTAAAGAAGAAATTTTAACCTCTTTCGGCAAACCAGTGATCAAGTCACGCCCCCGCACAATCATCTCTTTGTTTACCGAAGAAAACTTTCCCACTTTACCCACTAGGATTTTAGCTTTTTCGGCCGTTCGCGGACCGATATAAAGATTGTGCTCTTTCTTGACCCATTCAATAATCTCTTCATCCATCTTGTTGCCCGCCATACGTACCGAACGACAATTGACAATTCCTCCTAAAGAGATAACCGCCATCTCTGAAGTCCCGCCACCAATATCAACAATCATCGAACCGGCCGGATCTTCTATTGGCAAACCAACACCAATAGCCGCCGCCATCGGTTCCTCTATCAAAAATACCTGACGCGCCCCGCCACGCAACACCGCATCAACCACAGCCTTCTTTTCCACCTCGGTAACTCCGTAAGGCACACCGATAATCACGCGCGGGCGAGCAATCTTGAAAGAAAAAAGTTGAGGCGACTGGTGTACTTTTTTAATAAAAAACTTTAGCATCGCTTCGGCAACATCAAAATCGGAAATTACTCCATCGCGTAAAGGCTGAATGGCCAATAAGCTCCCAGGGGTTTTCCCTATCATTTGTCTGGCCTCGCGACCAATAGCCACAACCTTCTTAGTCTTTTTATGTTTAACTACCGCCGATGGCTCCCGAATTACAATCCCCTTCCCTTTAACATAAACAAGCGTATTTGCCGTTCCAAGATCAATACCCAAATCGTAAGTAAAATAGGACCAGAGACGGTTAACAAGATCCATTGCCATGAACCGATTATAACACTCCCTTCCATCCGGACTCACAATTTTCTGAACATCAGACTTTGTTCACACGACAACCACAATTTGCACCCCAGAGACCTTTCTGCTATAATCCAATTAAAGTCGCACTCTAAATTTACAGGAGGAAAATATAAAATGGCTAAGTTGATAGCACTTGCCAGAGTCCCGAGAGCCGGAATCCGCGAAGAACATCCCGAGAGCGTCATGGCTTTCTCCGCAGCTAGAAACCAGTTGTCTTTTGTGTTGCACGGCTGCAAGAAGCGAGGCGGCAAATGGGTAGCCATTGTAAGCTACGTCGACTACACTGGTGCTCCTCAGGAACAAATTGAAACTCTGCTAAAACAATCACCTCTGGGCGGCCCTGTTTTTGTGACAATAGTGCTCCAACAAGCATGTGGCGTTCCGTATAAATGGCGGGATATTTATCTTGAGTGAAAAACCCAACACCTTAGACGCACACAACGCCCGATCTGCACAATACGATCGGGCGCTTTTTATTTCTTTAATCCAATTTCCGCGAGCAAAAGTGTTAAAATTACTCACATGAACACAGCTTTTTTCGGAGCCCCAGATTTTGCAGCACCTGTTCTTAATAAACTAGCAAAATCTGGCGAACTGTCAGTTACCAAAGTTATTACCAAGCCCAGCTCCCCTGTCTTTCAGCAAGCCAATAGATTAGGGATTCCCACTCTTACCCTCGAAGAACTACTAGCCAAAATTGCTACTTCTCAAACACCGCCTGCTGATATTTTTATTGTTGCCGCCTTTGGAAAAATTCTGTCTAAAGAATTGATTAATCTACCGAAGTGCAAAACCCTCAACATCCACCCCTCGCTTCTGCCTAAACTGCGAGGACCATCACCAATCAAAACAGCTCTTTTAAAAAATCACAGGAAAACCGGCGTGACTATTATTCAAATGGACGAAAAAATGGATCATGGTCCCATCTTAGCCCAAGCCGAAGTAGCTCTGACGGGAAAAGAAACTTTTACCGACCTTGCCCCCAAATTATTCACACTGGGAGCAGAATTACTTATCGAGATACTACCACATTGGAAAGACTACTGCGATGCACAAACTGTCAGTTCAAAGCCTTTCCTTTCTCACTCTTCTATTCCTTCTTCCCCCACTCGGACATACCTCCCTCCAAAGTCTCAAGACCACCAAGCGGCCACTTTTACCAAAATGCTCACCCGCGAAGATGGAAAAATAGATTGGGAAAAACCGGCCGAAGAAATCGACAGCATGGTGCGAGCGCTCAACCCCTGGCCGGGAGCGTGGACTACACTCGCCGCTTTCGGCACGCTCGACGCGGCGAAAGCGCAAGGCTTAAAACGCAAAGCTCAAAACTCAGGAAAAAATAAAGTGAAGATCTTAAAGTCACACATAGACAAAAACAGTAAACTAGTGATCGACAAACTGCAGGTCGAGGGGAAAAAGCCAATCTCGTGGGGAGAGTTTAAAGCGGGATATCTAAGGTAAAACGAATACGGATATCTTCTCACCCTTCGCTAGCTTTCGTAGTAGCAGAATTCATTCTGCGACAAGGTCAGTAAACTATCAGGAAACTGTTGATAACTATATCCAAAGGATTTGACTAACCCTACCCTTGTTATCCGTGTTAATCCGTGAAAGAAAACCCGCACTTGCTACTTCTCTGCCTTCTCCCTAATCTTTTTCTTCAAAGTCCTCAGACATCTGGTACAAATCCGCATTCGCTTTTTTTTGCCATCACCAGCATCAACCGTTACTCGCCGCAGATTAGGTTTAAAAATACGCTTAATACGCTTCTTAAGAAAGCCACGTGTGCCAGTGCGACGCTCGCGCCCACCGGTAATTGTTTTTTTGCCGCATATTCCGCACTCTCGTGGCATAATAAATCGCATAAATTTGAAGTATCAAAAGATCTTGCAAATTTATCACGGTATCACAGCGCCAATCTTAACACATCGAAAGCCCCTTGACAACTTTTAGTTTAAAGACTACAATGTGATTAGTGCAATTGTAGTAGTCAAACTCCCCGTGAGGGAAAAGTTCTTCCTCATAAATTAAGTTTGGCTTTTTTCGCACTTTTCCTACCGTGCACGTGAAAAGGGCTATTTGAGAGACTTTCCTCGGCAAATTAAAAAAGGGGAGAACGGCGTTTCCGTGGACCGAGGTCCTCGGAACAGTTCACCCACCTAGAAGCTAAGAGGGCTAAAGTTCCAAAAGGTCCATACGGCACGTCCATTATGGTGCGGACATTTTGATTTACATCAGAATGGTGGGAAGGCATCATCAAACGAGACCCGAAAAACAAAAGTTTTTCGGTAGTCGAGTTTGACCCCGTTTAAATTTAGCTTTGCTAAATTTATTTTGCTAAATTTATTTCGGGGTCCAAATTTTTATCTTTTTATCATCTGGGTCAGCTAATTAGAAATGCTCCCTCTCAGACCACCCGCCTTTTTGAGCGTAGGGGTGGTTTTTTGTGCCTAACCACTCATCCATTCTCCTCTCTTGAACTTAAATATTCTCTCTTCAGAAAAGCGTTTATGCCAAAAATAAAACGAGGGAAACTTGCCCCGAGCGTAGCGAGGTGGAGCGGGTAAGCGGAATCGAACCGCTATCAACTGCTTGGAAGGCAGACGCACTAACCGTTGTGCTATACCCGCATAGCTTTAACAGGCGGGGAAGGGAGACGTTCTACCAACTGCGCGCCACGTTAATCCGCCAATCTGGCGGATTTTACGTGGAACTACCGCCGCAAATTAAACTCATTATATCAAAATTATGATAAAATAGGGAAGCTGCCGGGATAGCTCAAGGGTAGAGCAAGTGTTTTGTAAACACTAGGTTAGCGGTTCGAATCCGCTTCCCGGCTCCAGTAGTTCGCAGATACTATTGCAGTAAACCGCAGGTTGCCAGAGCACATATCAAATAGTATACTTGCGAGTACATTCGCGCCGGGGTCGCGTAGCGGCAATCGCTCCAGTCTGTAAAACTGGCGGCCGTAAGGCCTTCGTAGGTTCGAGTCCTACTCCCGGCACCACCCTCCTTCGCTAAAGCTACGGAGGGCAAGGCCCTCCAGTAGGTTTAGACTAAAGGAGGAGTGTCCTACGAAGCCTCGGCGAAGTAGGAAAGAACATAACCGCGCCGACATAGCTCAGTTGGCAGAGCGTCTCCATGGTAAGGAGAAGGTCCACGGTTCAATCCCGTGTGTCGGCTCCATCGCGTGATAAATTTGCAGAGCAAATTTAAACGCGATTGTATCGCGGCAACTTTGTACACAGCAAGTTTGAACACGACTTTGTGACAGTAGGTAATATAGGGTATAATGTCCTAGTAATGACCCTCCTTCGCTCGCAACTCAAAGTTGGGACTGCGGTGGGTTAATTCAGCAGCGCAAATCTTCGGAATCACTATTCTGAAAATTTCCGGTTTCATTGAAATGGCAAAAAAGAAACAACGGATAATAATCAACTTAACCTGTTCTGAGTGTAAACATCGAAATTACACAACGACAAAAAACAAGGACCAACAAGACCCTCTTAAACTGAGAAAGCACTGTCCGTGGTGCCAAAAGCACACTCTGCATGAACAGGAGGGAATTAAAAAGAAACGCAGTAAGAAAAAGAAATAGTTAGTGATTAGTGGTTAGTGTCCAACCACCCAGTGGTATCGTTATTATCACTCCCCTACCCCGCAAAGCACAAAGCCTCAACAAGTTTGGTAGAATATGAATAAGAGTTCACCATTTCCAGTACAAAACTGGTATTTGGCACTTGATAATTGCTCGTTACTTCTTTTAGGCCCGTAGCTTTCAATGAGAATCGACAAGCACGGCTTGTCGGCCTTCGAATTGAACCCCGTACCCAACGTGGTTCGGGGCCAGAAGTGTTAGGAAACAAATTATAAACCAAAGGTCTTTCTATCCGATCTCTTAGGCCCGTAGCTCCAATTGGCTAGAGCAGCGGTCTCCAAAACCGCTTGTTGGGGGTTCGAGTCCCTCCGGGCCTGCCACGTCGTTCGCGAACGACGTGGCCTGCCACACTACTCACACGACGTAGGGTGTAATTCGCAAATGACACCCCGTGGCCTGACCTGTCGCTCGCGAGTGACTAGGTCCTGCCAGACAAAAGATTTGCTTTGGTATTCATTCGAGAGCGACTAGGCATCTTCAAAATAGTATAATCACCTTGTGTTCTACTTCTACATCCTTCAAAGTCTTAAAACACCTAATTACTTCTACAAAGGGTCTACAGGTAATTTAGAGAAGAGAACAGTTCAACACAACAACGGTGATGTTCCATCTACTCGCCCGCATCGTCCTTTCAAGTTAGTTTACTACGAAGCATATTTATCTGAAAAGACTGCTAGACAGAGAGAGTCCTCCGTAAAGAAAAGTGGTTCTGTATCCACCCCATTATTGCGAAGAATTAAAGAAGGTTTAATTAAGGAATAAAACCTACGCACACCCCTCCCGTAACAACCTTTCAAAGAATAGCTCTTAGAGAACCTTCCGCTCTTGGGGTTAATGGTAAACTCCTTCGGAGCTCAGCTGGCACCAAATCAACCAAACTTGATAAAGTCACCACGTTAACACGTTCCTCCTGCCACATAGCCCGTACATTATCCGCAAAAAACTGAATTTCCCTATCAGAAGTATCAATACCGTCCTCTAATCTAATTGCAAGAGCCATACCTTCCTCAGCTAAACTCCTCTCACTCATCACATTATCCCAATGCCTCCAAAATTCAGCCGTATTAAAATCATTTCCAACACTTACTGATACTACATGTAAGCCCAGATTGTCCCTCATGTATTTCAGCGCATATTCATACACGGCCTCATCGATTGTTTGGCAACCCATCCTTCTACCTAAAAAGCCCTCAATCCTATCAACATTAACCCCTTTCTTTTCTAAGCTCTGTTTAAGAGCAATTAGTTCAAGATCCTTTAATGCTTCATCTGACATAAATAAATAATAACAAACCATACTAATCATAACAATGTACAAAACTCTGACCTAGTTGAAAAAGCAACTCGACTCCAGTAATATTGGACTATGATCTTATCGTTATTTGGTGGTGGGATTGTTGGACGAGTCCCCACACTCCTCGAAATGATTTATGACGAAATTAGAGAATCTCTATGCAAACAAGTTTTGCTTATCCCTTTTGCAAGAGAAGTATATACAAAGGGTTCAGAATGGCACGAAAATTGGTACTCCGAATTTTTTAGCGCCAATAAAGCCGACATAAAATTCTTTGATGCAAGTAATGATTATGACCTTGAAAAGGCCGACTGTCCGTTAATCTATCTGTCAGGTGGCAAGTCAAAACAAAATCTTTTGGAGTCTATTAATGCTTCAAACAAACTCAAACATCTTGTTTTTTCAGCAAAGCATATTATTGCAGAATCTGGCGGCGCAATGGTGTTGGGCGAATATTGTAGATCTTATGGTCAAGGTAGTGATATGGCAGAAGGCCTGGGGATACTTAAAGATACTATAATGGAGCCTCATTATTTTGAACAAGAAAGAAAAAGCCTACTTTTGCAAGAAATAACAAAATATAAGTGTACTTATGGGCTAGGTATTGATTCTAACTCTGGTGTGCGGATAAATACAGAAAGTGGATACGAGAACCTCATTCCTTTGGGAGAAGGAAAATACGAATTATTACAACTCTGATATATCAGGTGCAACCCTTAGCCGTTCACGCTTACTTACAAGAACAGCCCTTCATTACGGTGAAAAATAGTGGCTAAATGTCCGCAACACTATTAAGAAGGGTTATCGGGAGGACATGCACCAAGCAAGGTGTGTGCAAGGTGCAGGTCCTCCCCGAATTTAACCGCCGCTAAACAATGGCATGTATACCATGGGCGCTAACCATGGCCCACTGTAAATTTCCTGAGTGACATACTCACCAATGGCCCAACCAACAGCCGCAGCCACTGGATGAGTGCCTCTTTCCTCGAAGGTGGCAGTTACCCAGATTTGGGCGTCAGGAGAGGAAACTGTCCAACTTATTACTTCTCCTTGACTCCCCAACGGGCCTGAGACAGTAATTGCTTCGGCCACCCCGGCATCGGGGCTTAGGGAAAACCCCTTAATATCCCAGGAAATTGGTGGCTCACCGCCACATATCATACCCGTCGTTCCCTCAGGAAAGGCAAGGAGGGAAACTTGATAAGTCGCCTCGTCGCCCACCATGTAGGGGCCCGACGAAACTTCTTCCATACTCATAACCGGCAGCCACGGAACGGTGTGGCTTACCGTTTCGGTCCGGAGATCAAGCCCAGACCCTTCCTGGGCCGTGAACCGGATATCAAGTTCGAGCGACGGACCGGCGTAAGCCACAGTAAGCCTAATCCCATGCGCGGATGCCGTCCCGTACCATGAACAACTATCGTCGTCCGCCAGAGAGCAACCGTCCTGAAACAGGATTCGACCGCCCTCAACGTCAACAATGGCGAAGTTCTCGCCCTCCTCCGACTCTGCGGAAAAATTGGCAACGGCCGTAACCACCACTACCTCTCCTGCAGACATCTGGTCTGGCGCCGTAATCTCGGCCGACAGTTCCGCCGTCGCCGCATCAGCTACGCCCACGGGCAACAAGCAGGCAAGTAAACTCAATACCAGAACCGCTCCCATGCCCTTTCGGGTCCAACAATACTCGCTCATCTCTACCTCCATATTTTTTTACTTCTGCGCTAGTTGCGCCGTTCTATATTTGCTACAAAGTGCGATTTAGCTGACAAACTAAAGCCAGCAAGGCCTGTTTTGCCCGCAACCCCATACTACTATAGGGCCCGAACTATTGCTTGATACCAGCTTGACATCTCTGACTCTAATTGTTAAAATCCTGACAGGTACTCCCCCACTAACCTGACATTAAACATGGCCCTTTTAGCTTCTGGTAAACTTATTTCCGCCCTTAATAAAACTGGTGTTGCGTCTTGCCTTACACTGCCAACCAAGGAAAAACGGGCGTTTTTGAAAGAACTTCTTAAAAATTTAGAAAATAAAAACTTGGGACCGGTTTATATTGACACCCGGCTTTGTCAATACGTTTCGCTAAGCAATTTTTTAAAACTCTGCCTCATTATTCTTTCCAAAAGTGGTTATCAAAAAACTCTTCCACAATTAACCAGCACTGATGAAAAAGGGGACGAGTTTTTACTTTTGGCAGCAATCAAAGGCCAACTAAAAAAAATCACCGCGGACAAAAGGACCGTTCTTGTAATTGATAATGTCGAGCCCTTCTTTATCTTTGGTTCCACTCTTTTTTTAAATCTTGAGTCTCTGCTTGATCTTTATTTCCCCCAGCTAAATCTAGTTTTTATTTTCAGCAGCAATATCCTCTCCACCCGGCTGGAGAAAAAACTCCACGGCAACAACCTTATATACCGCCACATATTCTTCTTCCCACCCGTACAAATTGACCAAAAGGAAGCCGAGCTTATCTTTTCCGGCACATTTGTTGAAGACGAGAGAATGATGCGGCTAATTGCTCACCAGGCCCCCAATATAAAAGAGCAGTTCCGCAAGGTTTCGGTATTCTGGAAGGAAATGGGTTTAATTAGCACAAAAGGATCAAAATGGAAGATTACCAACCCCTACCTTGATAACTTAGCCACTCAGATTAACCCCTTAAAGCAAAATAAATTCCATCAAAAAGCCGGGAAGATTTACCTTAACCGAGAAGATATTACTAATATTTTTTCCTCTAACGAGCAAGAAATTCTTAAAAAGCTTATTAGTAAAAGAGGCAAAGTCCTAACTAGAGACGAAATTAGCCACATTCTCTGGGGCAAAGAGTGGGAAGATAAACACTCGGATTGGGCGATAGATAAAACTATCTCCCGAATCAGAGGCAAGTTAATAAAAGTTTGGCTGGGTAAAAATATCCTTAAAACGGTTAAGGGCCAGGGTATTAAACTAGATGTTTAATCCAAGTGCAACCACTGATGACGAAGGTCTGGTGAAATTACAAAGCCTAAACTACCAAAAACCCGCATCAATCGCGGGTCGTTACTTTCCACCCCTTCCTCGGCACTCTCAACCATAATAATTCTTAAATCAAGAGTTCCTCGGGCATAATTAATTAAATATTTAATTGCCCGAGCCGCAACTCCGTTACCATAGGTTAAAGAGTCCAAACAAAGACCTATCCGGCCTGTTCTAGCAACCTTATCTATTTCCGACAAACCCACATGACCACGAAGACGATTGTCGTAAAAAATCGAGAATATAACTTTCTTTGGATGAGAGGAAGCCTCCATCAACCAACAGTAGATATTTTCTTTAGTATTTGGAGACGTCTGCCATAACGCACCCTTTTTAATATTTGCAGGAAAAACTTTTTGGTAATAAGCTAGTGTTTGTTGATCGAATTGAATGGGTTTTATTTCTAATTTCGCCATCTTTGCCTTCTTTCTATCAAATTCCGGGACATCATCACTCACAATAATGCTCCCTTTGTCTAGATGTTTGCCCGCCCCAGGTAATAATAGAAAGTAGAAAACCTACACCAGCAAAACCTTAATGACCGGAAATTGATTATCCGGGTCTACACTTTGACTGGAAACATGAAACTCTCTTACCCTAAAACTTGTTCCCAAGATTGCATGATTCTGAATTTCTTGCATCGCCTTATTCGTTTCCCGTGGATCTAGTTTAACAATTGAAATATGCGGTTTAAATATATAAGGGCTTCCTGTTTGTTTTAATCTCTTCTGTTCAGATGGGGAGAATTCATCAAGTTTTTCTAAGTATTTATCCGGAATATTGATCTCAAACAATCTCCTCGTCTTATCTATGAAGGATCTTCTGATTTCCATTACAATACGCCCAGATGTGCGATCCAAATCCAAGAAAATATACTTACCATCCTCACTTTTAGAAAATATCTCGAATTTAACCTCGAATGAACTAATTTTACTAACAACATCTGCGCACAGCTTTATAAACATTTCTGTATACTCATCTGTTAACAATAACGCTCCAATGGTTATATGAGCTTTAAAGCTTTTACTGTCCAGATATTCGTTTGTATATTTCCCAGACAGATCTTCATATAACCTGAACAGTGCATCTTCCAAAGCCTCTGGCAACGCAATATATAACGTGTGCAATTTGTTAACGAGATTGCTATTTCCCATACCACCATTTATATCACTACCACAATAATAGTTCCACTAGGCCAGCAATTCACAGGCCCATCACGTTGATAGTGGCCTATTTCCACAATCTAAATTGGCCCGTCAGTCTCTTAACCTCCTGATTGTCACCAAAAACACCCACACCCAAATATTCAATTTCACTTTCCCGTTTCGATCCTACGCTTGCAGAAATATTATTGTCGTTACTTGTTTCTACCATCTCTCTAATAAAAAACATGCTTTGAAGATCTGCGTCTCTTACTTTCCTAGCAAGACAATCTAACTGCTCACTTTTGCCTGATAAAACAATAATTGGATACTGTGTATTGCGTGGCAGGCAGACAGCATCAGCTGAAATAAAACAATCACCCGTGCCAAAATGTTCTCCAAGTCTATTTCCGAAATACGCTGAGATATGTGCCACGGTATTAAGTATCTGCCACTCCTCCAAATCATCCCTAACAACCATAGATATTCTTTTAGTAAAATCTTGTTCTTTCATATAAACACCTCCTTCCTAGGCATGAAAATGCAAAAGAAAACTTAGCATAAGCGGCACTAATATGGTTAACACAAAACCACTCATGATTGCAGTTAAAGTGTATTCTTTACCAGAATACTTGGTGATAATTGGTAGCGTCACATCCATGGAAGTAGCCCCTCCCGCAGCAATTGGGGATAGCCCGCCTAGATACCTACTAAACAACGGTGCCAATATTACCGTCAATAATTCCCTAAACACATTAACTAGCAGGGCTAATGATCCCATATACGAACCAAGCTTTGAGCCAACCAAAACACCCGAAATACTGTAATAACCAAATCCTGCTACAAGAGTAACTACATCCAGTGTTGTCAATCCCGCCAAAAATGGTGCCACAACAACCGCACTCATAAACGTCCCGATAATGATTGATAGCGGCACAAGGACAACCTGTGAGTTTATTTCGCCAATCATCTCCGTATTGTGCCTATTGCTTCCTGCCTCATACCCTACCGTAAAGAGCGTAAACGACAAAACACATACTACCGTGGCATTGAGATCAAAAAGATGCTCACTCAGGTTCATACCTAGAACTATTCCAATAGAAAATAGAATTATCAGGATTAAACTATCTTTCATCTGTTCGCTGGTCCTTTCTTTAATACACCTGCAAATATATTGGTAACCATGATACTCCCCAAAATGCTTGCCGCGGAAATGAGCAATGCTCTCAAACCAAGTGACTTGAGATCATTGAAAATTCCTGTGTCCGCCCCTACAGAAATGCCCAATAATACAAGTAACCCACACAGTGACACCGTACCCAGCCTTGATACAAAAGCTCCTAAGGCATTCAGGCTCCTGAAAGAGAAACCCGTAACTAACCCTGCTATTAGAAATATAGAAACAATTAACATATCTGTCATAACGATGAAGCTGAGTATAAACCACATCCCACAAATTGTAAAATTTTTAACAAAGCGTTGCATTTTCGCCTAATTTGTATTAGAATACACAGAATTGTATGATTAAAATATCTAAGATTGTAGAAGAAATATTAAATAATGACGATCTCGTTTTGGCATTAGCTCAACGAGGATTACTCAATACCTCTAGCTACGCCAGAGAAATCCAAACTGAGGTTGAAGAATCCTCATTTAAGGAAGTCAAGCTTGGTTCAATCATCGTAGCTATCAATCGGTACTTAGAGAGGCTACCAAGACAGAAATCCGCCGCTAAAAAAGGAATCCAGAGGTTATCTGTACATACAAACTTAGAGGGGATCACTTTCGAAAGAACTGAAGAAGTTTCATCCGAAATTAGAAAAATATATAACAAAACAAAGATTAACAATAACACCTACCTCACTCTAACACAGGGGATTAATGAGATTACTATTGTTGCAGAAAGTAATGTAGCAAACACTTTTAGAAAAACCCTTCAAACAGTTAGGAAAATTTATGATAAAAAGAACTTGGTTGGTATTTCAGTTAAGTTCGACATTAAGCATTTAGAAATCCCAAACCTGATATTCGTTCTTGCCAGAAGATTGGCACTCAAAAACATCAATATCATCGAAATTGTCTCCACGGCCACGGAATTAACTTTCATTATCGACAAAAAAGACCTTCAAATAACGATAGGTCAACTCCAAAAAAACCTCTAGGCTCCACCACCAGGCAAGTATTTCGAGGTTGATCGACGACACCCTGGCCACGCCACCCCCCTCACCTCATACATTTGGTACAATAAGTAATTATGGAAGAAATAATAATCGCAAGAAATCTTGATGATCTTGAAAAGGCTTTCCCTATGGAAAGGAACAAGTTCTACGAAGAACAAATTGAATGTTTCAGAAAAAATGGAAAACCTTCAAAATCGGTAGATATCGTTGACGCGTTCTTGTTTAATGAGCATGGTGAATTGTATATCCAAAAACGAGCAAAGAACAAGGCGCATAATCCTCGCTTACTAGATAAATCTCTGGGAGGCCATGTTAATTACGGGGACACAATCGACTATACAGTAATGGTCGAGACTGTCCAAGAACTACAAGTTCCGTCTATTGTTCTAAAAACACACCAGGACTATAAAAAAACCCATAAGCTACTGAAAAACTATTTAAATACCATTGCCATAATGAAGCAGATCGACACTAAACTATTTTGGTTAGAAAAAAAGTTCAGCAACGAATCAGCCACAATAGCAAATTATGTTCATCTCTTTATTGGAGTATACAGCGGTCGAGTAAAAACTGTTGATAGGGAATCAAGTGGTATTTTGCACTACACGCTTGAGGATCTTTACTATGAAATGGAAACCGTGCCAGCGATTTTCACCCCTGACTTGCATACCCTCACTAAAAAATATCGATCTGAATTAGAAAAGTTTCAGAGAACCAACCAGCTCATCGAAGACTAGGTTCAATGCTGCAATCACGGCACTTCCAGGGCACTTTCTCGCGAGCACTTCCGCGAGTACTCTCGCGAGCACTTTCCCAAAGATAATCATAGAATTCTCCCAAGAATTTCCCCAGAGTTTCGTTTTGAATAAGAATTCCTATCTTTTCTCTTGAATCCGGCTCTAGTCGAAAACCCATTTGTATAATTTCTCGATCATAAATGACTAGGTTAATATTCTCCCCTTGTTTATACCTCACCAAAAAACCATTTTTCTTCCAATTCTCAAGTTGATCACGATTCACTTCCCCTAGAGTCAAGGCAAGAATTTTGTACACGACTCCAACCTGGACTGCATCTACCATTACCTTTGTGAAATCAGCGCTCAGATCCCCCGTACCAGAAGCTATTACCAACACCTCTTTTCTAACTTCTTTGAACAACCTCTCCCCTACCCTGTGGTATTCCGCCCGACTAGTAATGAAATTGAACGGGCCGCCTAAGAAGTCTACTTCTTTGTTTTGGAGTACTTTTCGGAATTTTTCGGAAACACTTTCGAAATATTTACCCAAACCCACTTCCATTGGAAGCGCCCTGTATTTGGCCGAGTATTTTCCAGTCGAAACAACCAGCCCTTTGGATACTAAAGAACTCAATGTCCGACTCGCGGATTGCGCCAACCCTCAGTTCAACTTTCCACAACACCATCTTTTTTGACAATCATAGGAAAAATAAGTAAAATGGGGTTGCTGTGCCGAAGTGGCGGCTCAATGAGACTCCCAGAAATAACTACTGCTGGATTAGTCGAATTAGTCCTCCGTAGCTCGCAGAGCGAAGGCGGAAACTGGCACATCGTTAAAATATAGCTCAGTACCTAAAAAAATTCACTATATGTGCCGAAGTGGCGGAACTGGCAGACGCGCAACGTTGAGGTCGTTGTGGGAGTTAAATCCCGTGGAGGTTCAAGTCCTCTCTTCGGCACCAGAATGGAACTTAGCGGTTGAGAACCAACCAAGGAGTGGGCGTGCCGTAGGCACGCCCACGCTGTTTCGCCCGTTTTCGCCAATGAATTCGCCAATGAATTCGGATTCCCGCCTTCGGCGGGACGGATTGTTTTTTCGCCAAGAAGCAGGTGCGA
>JAHISN010000021.1 GCA_018818265.1 Patescibacteria group bacterium
CAGCCAGCGAAGTTGATTAGGTCCTCTTCACAGCTATAGTGCTATACTGGAATAGATGTCAAAGTTTAGTGAGCGGCAATTGCCAGATTATGTAGAACCGAGACCCGATGCTGAGGGACTCAACTGGCATCGACATGATATTTAAGCGAATAGAATTATGAAAAAGTATTTCACCGTTTGGAAAATGGAGTTGCAGAGATCAATGCAGTTTAAGGCTAACTTTTTCCTCGGCCTGTTGTCTAATCTTATCCCCATTATCGCGGTCGTTATCCTTTGGTCAGTGGTTTACCAAAACAAGGCCAGCATAGCCGGTTTTAGCAAGGCCCAGCTTGTTTCCTATTATCTGCTGATTTATTTCACAAGAACTCTTCTTAATATTCTTGACCCACGTCTGATTTGCCATGAATTTTACATCGGAACCTTTTCTAATAATCTGATTAGACCAATAAACTACTTTCTTTTTCAATTTTTTCAAAGTTTGGGCAGTCAAACTGGAAAGCTTATCATTATGTTACTTTCAATAATAGTAATTTATGTTACCGGCTCACAAAACATACTATTTCCTATAAGCCCATTAGCTTTTGTGAGCTTTCTTTTGAGCCTCGTACTCTCTGCGGCTCTCATATATACTTTTAATTTTGCTTTAGGTAGTGTTTCTTTTTATGTTTCGGATGCGGCAAATCTTCCCAATGCCGCTGATATCGTGGTGGATCTTTTTTCCGGAGTATTCTTCCCTATAGTTTTCTTGCCTCATCTTTTGCAGAACGCGGCAAAGCTTCTACCTTTTGCATATTTTTATTCTTTTCCTATCGATTTGTACCTGGGAAAACTTACTGTCCAAGCTGGCATTACAGGATTTTTGGTGATGCTTGTGCATCTACTAATTAGTGGCTTGATCTGCCGTGTTCTTTGGAAGAAAGGGCTTGACAGATATATTGCCGTAGGAGGATGATTCCCCACAAAATTCAAAAATACATCAAAGTCTACTGGTTGTTCTGCAAAAGCGTCGTCATGCGTGATTTGAGTTCGGTTTCGTATTTTGCTTTCCAGGTTTTATTTCTTTTATTGCTAATAATTTCGGAAATAACATTCTTCCTGGTTCTTTTCCGCCAAACTGATAATGTTGCTGGGTGGGAACTAGAATGGATACTTCTTTTTTACACTATGAGTAAATTAATTTCTGTTCTCTGGTGGTTGATCTTCTCACGCAACCTTAATCGAATACATGAATATACCAGTAGTGGAACGCTGGATGCTATCTTGGCAAAACCTGTTGATTCTCAGTTCTACTGTTCCTTGAGATGGATCAGGACTTCTGACATTGCGAATTTGTTGATATCTTTTATCCTCCTTATAATCGCGCTGAATAATTTAGAGATAAAATTTTCTATATTTCGGGTGATTGCGACAGGTTTTCTCTGCCTTGCCAGCCTGGCAATCTATTATGCTTTTAGCCTTCTTGTTACACTGCCATGTTTTTGGTTTGAGCAGTTTCGTTCCCTAAGACTTATCTCAGGTTTAGCGAGGTTCGCGCGCTATCCCCTCGATATCTACAATCCAATTTTACGGTTTACGTTTAGCACATTCTTCCCTATCGTTTTAGCTCTTACGATACCTGCTAAATTTCTTAGAGGTGATGCCGCAGGGTGGCTTGTTTTTTATACTTGTTTCCTTGCTGTTTTCCTGCTATGGTTAAGCAGAAAGCTTTGGTTCGTAGCGCTAAGAAGATATAGTAGCGCCAGTAGTTAAAAGTTGAATCCCAAACCAGAGCGGCTCGGGGCAAGAGTGAAAAATTGGGAATTTCAGATGTCTGATAAAACTATCATCGTCCAAAATCTAAGTAAAAGTTTTTCTTACACCAAAAAGACGCCGGGCGTAATGGGAGCATTAAAAGATTTGTTCAAGAGTGAAAAATTAAGCAAAGACGCAGTAAAAAATATTTCATTTACGGTGAACAAAGGCGAATTTGTGGGGTTTTTGGGTCCCAATGGAGCTGGCAAAACGACAACACTTAAAATGCTTTCGGGAATTTTGTACCCATCCGGAGGCCATGCTGTTGTATTGGGTTATGTTCCTTGGACTAGGCAAGATGAATACAAAAAGAAATTTTCAATCGTTATGGGCCAAAAGCAGCAACTGTGGCCGGATTTGCCCGCTTACGAAGGTTTACTCTTGCAAAAAGAAATCTACGAAGTTCCCGACAAGGCTTTTGGGAATCGACTAAAAGAATTGACCGCTATGCTGAATGTAGAAGATTTGCTCAACGTACAGCTTAGAAAACTATCTTTAGGGGAGCGAATGAAATTTGAGCTTATTGCGGCGCTAATCTATCAGCCGCAGATGTTATTTCTGGACGAACCCACCATCGGATTGGACGTTGTGGCCCAAAAGAGAGTGCGCGAGTTTCTTAAGGAATACAATCGGAAACATGGCGTAACAATTCTATTGACTTCTCATTATATGCAGGATGTGCAGGAACTTTGCTCGCGGGTTATTGTAATTCACGAGGGCAGTCTCCTCTTTGATGGCGAATTAAAAAAGCTAATGGAAAATTATGTCCAGGAAAAAATAATTAAACTTGAGTTTGATAATCCAACAATTCACCAAAAATTAGAAACATTGGGGAAAATAGTCAAGAGAGATCAATTTTCTGCTACTTTAAGTGTGCCTCGGCGGCAAATTCAGGAAAAAGTTCGCGCTATTGTTAATTCGCTTGATATTACCGATATTTCTGTGGAAGAAATTCCTATCGAAAAAGTTATCCGTGAGATTTTTGAGAAAAAAAGTTATACCAGTCCGTAACTTTGACAGAACATATTAACAGTTGTTAGAATCTAACTGTGGAAGAAAATCTCAAACTTGCCACTCGAATTGCCGCTCGCATACTATTTATCATCGCTGGTCTTTGGTTAGCCTACATATTGCGCTATTTTCTGGCCGC
Source organism: Patescibacteria group bacterium (assembly GCA_018818265.1). Taxonomy (GTDB): domain Bacteria; phylum Patescibacteriota; class 4484-211; order 4484-211; family 4484-211; genus JAHISN01. The sequence continues at coordinate 2,942 of JAHISN010000021.1, forward strand.
TGGTTTTACCTGCTGGGTTATTGTTACCGCCCTAGATCCTTTTGTTTCGCGTTTAGAAAAATGGGGTTTGCCGCGCGGCATCTCCGCGGTAACTATCTTAATCCTCACGATATTGGCTGTTGTCTGGGCTTTCAGTGTTGTTGTGCCCCCTTTGTTTACCCAAATGCAAATTCTTCTTGAAAACCTGCCGGAATTTTCGGAGAAAGCTATCAACACACTCTATTTTTGGAGTAGGGAAAACTTGGACTCTCGCCTGCATGCCTTTTTAGAGCCGTTGGCAGACAACTTTTCCAGCGGACTGGCTAAATTCCCCGCCAATATTTTCCGCTTTGGCCAAGAACTAACTGCCGGATTCTTTGGTCTTATCACTTATATTATTGTCACGCTTTATTTACTTATTGAGTACCCGCGAATTTCTCAAAGTATAATTAAGCTTTTCTCTGCGAAAACACGCTCGATTATTGAGCAGAAACTAACTGTTATTGATTTGCGTATTGGGAGTTGGGTAAGGGGTCAAGTTTCCCTCATGCTCATTATCGGCTTATCAACTTGGATATCTTTAGAACTTTTGCAGGTGCCCTTTGCTTTGCCGCTTGGCATTGCCGCCGGAGTGCTAGAAGTTGTGCCCATGATTGGACCGTTAATTGCCGCCGTACCCGCTGTTATTGTCGCTCTGGCTGTTTCCCCGATTAAGGCTCTCAGTGTAGGTATTCTTTATTTACTCATTCAACAGGTAGAAAACAGCTTTGTTGTCCCAAAGGTAATGGCTCGGGCCTCCGGCATTGACCCCTTGGTTATTTTGGTAGTCTTGATATTGGGCGGAAAGCTCTTAGGTTTAGCTGGTGTTTTAATTGCGATACCAGTCACTATTGTTGTTTGGACGGTGATTGAAGACAAATTCGAAGTGTCAAATTCGAAATCCTAAACTCCAGTATGCCACGTCCACGGCATGCCGCCATGGCGTGCATCCCGACAAGGTGTGATTGCGAAGGCATCCGAATTCAAAGTACAAGTGCCTAAACTGACAACCATTCTCAAACTCCTCGCCCTCGTGTTTCTCGTTTTTAACATTGTTTGGGGGCAAGTACATTCTATACCGACACAAACGCGGCTGAGTGACAAAGAAGCAGGTTCAGCTGTTTTGGCTGCGGGTGCATGGAATTCACCGCAGGATGTCGTTCCTGCCCAAGAGATTGCTCAAGCATTAGAGCAAGGGCCGGAAAAGCTTTTTAATCTCTTGAGTAAAGACCTGCGGGAAACTTTTGATCAGGCCAATTTTGAAGCCGCAATTGGAGCCATATCAATCGACACCATAGAAATAACCGAACCATTTACCGAAATTGATGATGAGTGGGCTGAACTTACGGTCAAACTAACGCTAACTGATGGCACAACTGTTTCTTTCCTTGTTATCCTCCACCACGAACCGGATGGATGGAGAATATTTGGGACAGAGGAATTGTGAACTATCTCCCCCCCCCCCCCCCC
>JAHISN010000022.1 GCA_018818265.1 Patescibacteria group bacterium
CCAGTGCAAAGTATCTTTAAGCCCTAGTTCTTCAATCAGACCAATAAGATAACCATCTGTTTTGTACGTGAAATGGTAAAACTTTTCTAAGCGTTCACCGTGTAATTCAAAATCACCAGCCAATCCACCCAGGTCGGCAGTTTTTTCCAGTAGAGTTACTTGGCACCCGCTTTGTGCCAGACGATAGGCCGCAACTAGACCGGTATACCCCGCCCCGATTATTCCAATGTGTGTCTCGTTTTGCTTTTTCATATAGTGCCCGTAATTCAAATTTGCCTAGTATTTGTTGTAGCGGCTCACCTGCCTGTCAGCTCGCCTCGATTCGGCGAAGCAGGCAGGCAGGACTTCCACGCGATGCCAGCGCTATGCAGCATTGCGTAGCGCATGGCTGTCGTAGCCTAGCGGCCGGGAAACGCAACCCTTTCTAACGCGAGCCTAAAGGCCCGCCGCTACAAAGCATTCATAGAGATGCTATTGAAAATGTGGTAAATTTGTTTTGCGGTTGCTATGTTATTTTTCTACTCCAAACTCCACAAATTTTTCGTTTCTTCAAAATAATATGCTGTGCCGAACCAAACCCAATTCTGATCGTAGTAACTATCTTTGCTACCCCAATATGCTTCATGCTCACCAGAGTTAAATGCCGGTAATATTTTCTGCTGGTAAATATCGTTCGCGGCTGTCTTGTCCAAAACCGAAAATAAAGCTAACAAATTGCCATATTGAGATAACGACTCATACTGCACGCCTTTAGTCCCGTCCAGATTATAGACAGCGGACACTGTGTATTTTGTCTGCCATTCTTTTAAAAAGAAGTCTAGTTTTGTTAGGTAATTGAAAGCTTCTTGGCTTTGGTGCCACTGATAATCAAGGGCAACTCTCCAGGGGATTCTCATGGCGTCAAAGCCATAAACAGTAGGGTCGGCAATTTGTTTTTCTGCAGAAATTAGATTGCCAGTTTCTTCTTCAACAAAGATCCAGTTTGGAGGTAAAATATTATTGTCATACCCGGCAATACTTGCCGTAGATAGCTGGTCAAGAAACCAATAGCTATCCTGGAGCAGTTGGTTCCAGGGATGAGCGGGATCAATCTCTTGAAAAATGCGGTAATGCGCCGGAGAAAAATAAGATGGATTCACAAGATATCCTCCGGAGTAATAGGGCCCGGCGCCAAGAGTTAAGTAGTAGCGATCTTTAATCTGGACAACTTCCTGCCGCCAGATATCATTGATTATCTCTTTGGCAGCTGACAGATACGCATCTTCTCCCCATTGCCGATATGCAAATAGTAAGGCCAGCGCGATGTCTTGGTCTGCATCCGCCGCCGAAGATGGATCTCCTAGTACATATTCCTCGCCATCCTTTTTCCAAAGCCAAGAAAAAAGTTTGTCGTCACGGCGATGTTGGAGATGATCTTTCGTCCAGGCCCAAACGCCATCGAAAGTAGATCTGTCGTTCTTCCAAACGGCCCTCAATAAAGCATAAGACTGGCCCTCGGAAGTAGTATTGCCGCTACTAGGGTCAACCACCTGGCCATAAGAAATAATAAAGTGAGATTTATAGAAGTTCCATAATTCGTCCAGCATAATCTCTTCTTTTGTCTTAACTTTATACATTTTCATCCAATCACCATTGGTGCTGATGCTTTTCTCTACATCAATATATGCAGTACTTTGATCTGACCAATCAGCAACAAGGTAAGTGTGCTGCATTACATCCCTCATAATATCGTATTCAAAAAATTGCATCTGGCGCAGCATTTCGTGGGAAAGAGCTACATAATCCACGTTTTTCCAGTTATTGTCAAGCTTTGCGGCAAAAACTTCGGGGTCTTTTTCAACCTTCCAGGCCCATTCCGCATTGGGATATACGCGATCCCCTGGATAACGCGCATTGTGCAAGTCAATATAAAGCGACATATCAATAACGATAAGCGAATTAGGGTGCAGGTTTTCCTTAATCCACTCAATCGTTTGCGCCTGAGGCGTAGATTCATCTTTTGTATATTGACCTAACACCTGATTAGAAAATAGACTATAACCTATGCTGGCGGTAACAACCACAAAGAAAACCGCATAAAGAGAACATCTGTTAAAACTAACGCGCTTGATTAAAATATCCAGCATTAAACCACTAATCAAACTCAAAAAAGCCATTAGTGGGATTACATAAAAGTCTAGAACTACTTGCCCGCGAATTAAAAATAAAAGATAGGTGATGAGCATAAAGAGAGGTGTGCGCAAATACTTTACTTTGATTGAGGCCAAAGCGCTCAAAATAGCCATACCCAGGCCCAGCATGACCGTGTAACTATCTTTTGCCAGCCAGGTCTTGAGTGTAGTATTAAACTCGCTGTTGGGATGCCAGAATGTTAATCCACTACCTCTAGTCGACTGGTATTTCAGTGTTTCCAGCAGACTGACATGCTCTCGGGTGTCTCCCAGAAACCCCGTTGGGAACAACTCGTTTTTTACAAAGGCATAAATTATATACAGCGAGATAATAGACCCGGAAATCGCCAGCCAGTGCATTAACGAAAACCTTCGGTGGCTCGAAGAAGTTCGTATGTAGATAAGGTAAAGATAGGCAGGGATAAAGAACAAGGCCGGTTCTTTACACAAAACGGCAAATCCAAAAGCCAAAGCGCTAAGGTAAATATGTTTAAGGGTGAGCGAATCTCTGAGAAGTAGCCACCATGAAAACAGCATCCAAAAAACCATGATGTTGTCCAAAAGCACGCGGCGTTGAAAATACAAGCCCAGGGGAGAAAGGGAAAAGATCAGCACGGCAATAATACCTGCTATCATTCCCCTGCTCAATTTCTTAGCAATACCGAATAGGAAGTAGCTGCTGCCTAGATGCAAAAGGAGCATTAGTACCCGTCCAGAATTAACTGAGGCGCCAAAGGTAAAGAATCCTCTAGTTAACATGACCCACAAAGCAATAAAGAAAGATGCCCCAGGGACATGGTCGTACCAAAAGGTGTAAGGGGCAAACTCTCCCCGTGTCATGAGAGACCATGCCCGGGCCATATAAGTTCCCTCGTCATTTTCATAGTAGGGGAAATGGAACATATTACAGCCGTGCGCAATTCCGGAAATAATCAGGAGAATCACAATTACAAGCAATTCTACTTTGTTCTTGGCGATAAAGTTTTTGATTTTTTGCATAATTCTAAAGCCTTTTACTTTCTACTGCTTCCACCCTCCTTCGCCCTTTAGTAAAACTCAGGGCTACGGAGGACTCCGCTTCCGCAAAAGCCGGTGCCAGTACGGGTACGGCAATTGAGCTGGGCGCCGAAAGCGATATTTCACGATGAGCATTCGTATGCGGCGTTTTCTCCCAAGAGAGATTGTTTATTAAACTACGATAAACCGCTCTAAAGGCGCTAAGTCCCAAAACCATCTGAAAAGGATAGATCGTGAGTAGAATTTTCAACGGCATTACGATCGGAAAACGAAGCTTATAATCTCTGGTAAATTCATAAAGGGCAATAATACAGGTAATTATCTGCATTAGGAGCAGATACAAAGGAAGGTTAGAAACCATAGCCACAGCGACAGGCAGTTTAAATTTAAACATAACCAGCAGGGCAAAAGGAATGTAAAGGAAGGTCAGCGCCTGCACCTCCGGCCAGATGAGAATATATGCGGCCAATAGCTTCTGAGATAACTTAGGAAGCTTGAGCCAGTCTCTTTTTAAGAGGATTTGCATAAACCCCTGATTCCACCGTGTCCGCTGGCGAATAAAACTAGCTAGATTGGGCGGTGTTCCTTCCTGAGTGCAATGCCGTTCATCATAAACAACGCGGGTTTTTGCTCCCGCTAGACTTAACCGGATACCAATATCGGCATCTTCGGTAAGACAAGTTTCATCCCATCCCCCAATTTTCTTAAGCCACTTTCGTTTAAAAAAGACAGTATTCCCTCCCAATGGAGTTAAACCAAGCCGTTCAAAAAGGTGGAGGGCGGACTTGAACCAGAAAAAGTATTCTAGAACATTAAGAGTTGCAAACCACGAAGAACGAAAGTTCATCAGCTGGACACCAGACTGCACCACATCAGCCTTGTCCCTTAACATAACCGTGTTTATCACATGATAAATATCAGAATGCGGCTCATCCTCAGCATCAAAGATAGTAACCACGTCTTTTGTGGCTTCTTTAAGTCCCTCATTCAGTGCGTGCGGTTTATTAATAGACAAATTATCAAAAACTACTAGTTTAATATTATTTTTGCCAATCTGGGCGATTGCCTTTTCTGCGGCTTCTATAGTCCCAGGGTCATCCGAACGGCAGATAACTAATGCTTCTTTCATATCCTCGGGATAGTTAATGTTGGATACAGCTCTAATTGTATGGGCAATCACTTGTTCTTCATGCCGAGCTGGAATCAGAGACGTAAGTGAATAATATGGTTTGCGAAATCTTTTAGGAGATTTGTTGCCCTCAATTTCTTGAGGATTATTCCAGGCATAGAGCATCCAAAAGAGAGTGAAGGCACCCTGCGCGGTCATCAGTAACGAAAAGATAATTGTGAACCAAATCATAAATGTTGCCGTATGACGCATAGCCAGTATTGCCAGTAAGGCTATCAATGTGCCGCAGAAAGTTACAAATATAAGCGGAGGAAAAAGGCGACGAACGAGTGATTTTAAAGATGAAGCCCGGATGAGAAAACAGCTTTTAACAAATTCCGTTACGTCGTGTAGACTCAGTTTTGAGTTCCCGTAGGTTCGATCGGCAAAGTGGATGGGAATTTCTGCTACCTTAGCCCCATGCTTTAACGCTTGATATAACAAGCTGATTTGGAAAGCATATCCCTTTACTGCCAGTTGCTCAAAATTAATTTCTTCTAACAAATCAGCTTTAATTGCCCGAAAACCACCAGTGCAGTCACGAACACTGCCTAATCCGGCTAGATAACGAGCGAACAGGTTGCCGCATTTGCTATTAGCTTTGCGTAATAAAGGCCATTCTTGCGGAATAGAACCACCCTGAACATACCGTGAGCCGATGACAAAATCATTTCCCTCTTGAACTTTCTTTATTAAAAGGGGTATAACCTTGGGATCGTGGGAAAAGTCGGCATCCATCTGAAAAACTATATCGGCTTCTAATTCTTCTATGGCATAAGCAAACCCCCGCTTATAGGCTACGCCCAAGCCCTGCTTATCCCCTTCTAGAAGATAGGTTTCTGAGTGCCGTTTAACATACTGCCTAACCACGTCTCCCGTTCCATCAGGCGATCGGTCATCAACTACTAAAACAGAGAGTTTCACTTGGTCAAGCCCATCTCCCTGATGGTGAATAGCATCTAGTAGACGGCTGATATTTTCTCGCTCGTTATATGTTGGCAAAACAATAACTACATGTTGTAGGTGTTTCTTTTTATTGGACATACTAAATATTAGTTTTACTCTTTCGCCCCACCAAGTCTTTTCCTCACCCTGCAAAGACGTTAAAATGCCACCACAACCGCCCGTCTCGTCCCGCCGCTTCGGCGGACTTCGTAGCTGATACTAAGAGGTACTTCATTATGGGCAGGTTTGAAAAGCTTGAGGTAGCTGGTGCAGTGGAGTAAGCTTATACCGTACTTTTACTATCTGGCAAATATTTCACTATCGCACCCAAAGCGCGCCACTTAAAGATTGCTTGAATCAAACAATAGAACACAGTTTTTTTATTATCTCATACGTCGTCAACCCCCTAACTTTTTTCTCTTCCGCCAACACGACAGTCCTGTTCTGTTTTTTACCCTTGGGGTATTGAGCGGTGATACTGATTGAGAGCGGGAGAAAACAATAAAATGTGGAGCCCCACGGCCTTACAGCCGTGGCCCCTCCACATGCACGGGTAATCTTACCCTCCTGATATAAGCCTAAGTGTATTTGCCAGACAGTATCACGGATTTTCTAACATTTTTGAGCAGGAGAATCTGGAAGGGATCGACAATATAGTAATTCGGACCTTCTCTAACACATAATTAGTTATCGTGCGCTAGCATATGCTCCATGACCACCATTCTCAATCAACACAACCTCATCTAAAAACAAATCATAGTCACTTCCACCAATAACATAGTACTGAAGACGGATTGTGGAAACGGAAACACCCGATGGTATGTAATCTATTTCCACATATCCATCCTTAACGGAACTTATCATCCCTTTCCATTGTCCCGAAATCCAATCACC
>JAHISN010000023.1 GCA_018818265.1 Patescibacteria group bacterium
AACTTGAGTAGTGGTGAAGAACGGTCCGCGCTCATCGGCGCTGATTTTAGACTCATTTTTGCCAACCGTTTTGTCATTGCCAGTAATTCTTTTCATTGCGTTTTCTGCTAATTTAAGGGAGCGTTTAAAAGAAAAAAGATAACTAATTGAACCGCTTGATAGGGTCGGCAGTATTGCCAGAAGGAAGAGCATCGCTAACAGGCTCAGCGTGTATTTGTCCACATGAATACGGTTAGGAAAGAAAGTGTAGCCGAGAAGATAGACAAGAGTAACTAGTGTAAGTAGAAATTCTATTTTAAGCACTTTATAAAGTATAGCATAAATTCACTTTAGAACAGGGCAAAGATTTCATAGACGATTCCTCCTGCAAATACCAAACACATTAATACCAATAGCGGCAGAGAAAGGTTTAAAGCGAAGGGAGGTTCTTTTTCACCCACTTTTCTGGCTTTAAGGTAAATTAGAATAATGAGAATGCCAGTCAGACCGCCCATAATACCGCCGGTAATCCCAAGTATTTTAACAAAATCACGCGCACCTAGCAAAAAAAGAACTAGTGGTGGTGCAAAACTTAACCCCCACGATAAAAGCGATGACATACGGAAATCCCGATAGAACATCTCCTTAAGCACATAGCCGAGAATAAGAAAGGAAGAGAACATTGCCAAAACACCCAATAAGGCGCCAATTTTAATAATGCCTGTTGGTAGAAACTGAATTAGGCCAGGAATAGCATCTGGCGAAGTTGTTTTTCCACAAATGCCTACAACTGTTAGCGTAAATAACAAATAAATTAGTGCGGGGATTAGCGTTCCCCAGACAACGGCTTTTTTCAGCGATGTATGCTTGTTGCGCAAGAGCTCTTCCATTTCGGGAATTACCGTACTGCCGCTGAGAGCAAAAAAAATCACTCCGTAGGGAGCTAATGCCACCATCAGATTATCTGTACCTCCCACTAAATTGTTTTTGGAAAAGTGAGGCAGACCCAGAAAAGTTATTAAAAGAATAAGAATAACAATACCGGGAACAATGATAGATTCCATTTGAGATACTTTTTTTAAACCTAGGATCACACCAATCGCGGCTAAAGCGAAGATAAGAAGACCAAAAATAATGTCAGTTCCGGAAGTGCCCAGCAGTAAGGTTAGAAATTTGCCAGTTTGTGTAGTATAGGCCAAAATAGCTCCGTAAGCGCCGGTGATAAGGGATAAGAAAGCCAGAAAAGTGCCTATTCGCCCAAGATAGAGCCGGCCGTAACCGGTTAGTTGATGATCCCCCGGTGTGCGTAGGATAACTTCGGCGTAAGCAAGGTTTATCAACAATGTGACTCCAGTGAGAAATAGTAAGTAGAAAATTCCCAGTGGCAAGCCGGCATGGGTCACAGCGTAGGGAATACCAAAAATACCAGCGCCGATAACAGCGCCTATCTGCAGAAGAATTGCGCGAGGGAATTTACCTTTCACACAAGTTAGGGTAGCACACCAACACAAAACAAATCAACAGGGGGAATGCTAAATGCCTTTAAAGAAGCGCATTTTCTTTTTTGTACGATCGGGAGTTGAAGAGGTTTTCCCCCTTTTTATTTTCCTGGAAGCCATGGAAACCTTTTCCACAACTTTCTCTAAATCACTCTTGTTGTCGGCATGCTATTGCAAAATGGGTTACTGCTTTCCCTGTTGCACTGAGACGTGGTATGTTATGAAGCATAGCTTAGCCTAAAGGAGTAATGGATCTTCCGCTATAATTACTCCCACCCCAAATATGCACTACGGACTTGACTTCGGTACAACTAACTCAGCTATTGCCATAAAACGTGATGACGTGGGAAATGTAGTTGTTGTCCCCGTAGATCCGCTTGCTGTGGGTCAGCAAATAATGCGCTCTCTACTGTATGTCAGAAAAAGGAAGATGCGACGTTTTGTGGGGCTTAGCGCTGTTCAAGAATACTTGCACGATAGTCGGAGTCGTAAACCAGCACGATATAAAGTTTTTGATACTGGCAGAAAAACTATTATCCGGATTCCAACTGGCCAGGGGGATTTCTGGAATTATGAAACTGATATTACTTATCGCGAAGATATTAACAAGCCCGGGCAATTAATTCAGGCTTTAAAGACTTCCCTGAGAGAGGGGTTTGCTACGCAAATTGATCTTTTCGGAGAGAAACTTTCGCTGGAGGAGTTGATTGCTGTAATTTTGAGACAGATGAAAGAAACGGCGGATAATTATCTCGGTCGCCCGATTAATAAAGTTACTTTAGGAAGGCCAGTCCACTATGATAAGAAATCTAATGACCTTTATATTGAAGAGCGTATGCGGCAAGCAGCAAAGTTAGCAGGGTTCACCCAAATTAGTTTTGTTCCCGAACCGGTAGCGGCCGCCTACGATTATTTGCAATCACGCAAGTGTAAAGAAGATATTAAGATATTTGTTTTTGATTTTGGTGGTGGGACATTAGACTTTTGTTTGATGAACTCAAAACAGAATTCATCTCGTGTAATAGCTACTGACGGCCTATCTATTGGTGGCGACCTTTTTAATGAGTTGATCATGTTGCATAAGGTTAGCCCTAATTTTGGAACTGAGCTGAATTACGGGCCAAAGCAATTACCTATGCCAGCTGGTCTTAAGCAAGGATTAAAGAAATGGTACGAAATTCAAGCCTTAAAATCACCTAACTTAAGTAAGTTCTTGAATGAAGTTGTGTCTCAGGTAAACGAACCGCGCTTGATTCAGAACTTAATTACTCTAATTGATTATGACTTAGGTTTTGAACTCTTCGAAGCTCTTGAAAAATCTAAAGTTGAGCTGTCAACTATGACAGAATCGGTTATTTCTTTTCATCAACATGACATAAATTTGGAGATCCCGATTACACGAGAGGAATTCGAAAAATTTATTGGACCTAAAGTCAGTGAGATTGAGGTAAGTATCAATAATCTTTTTAGAAAGGCTGATCTTGAACCAGACGATATCGCCGTAGTTGTGTGTACAGGGGGAGCTTCATATACACCACTTATCCAATCTCGTTTGCGCAAGATTTTTACCAAGAGTAATATTGTTTACCACAACGTTTTTCAGGGAATCGCAGCCGGATTGGCTAGGGTTGAATAGGGAAGTTTAAATGCCTTTAAAGAAGTGCATTTTCTTTTTTGCACGATCGGGAGTTGGAGAGGTTTTCCCCTTTTTTATTTTCTTGGTAGCCATGGAAACCTTTTCCACAACTTTCTCTAAATCAACCTTCTTGTCGGCAACTTTATCACCAACTTCATCGGCAACTTCGTGGACGACTTTGTCGGCCACCGTAGCGAGATGTTCCAATTTCTCTCGGTAATTGCAGGCAATGTCTTGAGATGTTTTCAGGGCATTATCCAGATTATCTTTAATTTTTCCACCCTTTTTTTTTAGTTCTTTGCGGAGTTTTTCGCCCGACTTGGGTGTATAAAGCAAAGCGGCCACTGCTCCCGCCGCCGCTCCAATAAATGCCCCTGTTAAGAATGTTTTGAAATGAGATTTTTCTTTATACATAAGTTAGTTATCCTGTTCTTCTTGCTCTTCTCCCCTAATTATTTCCCATACTCTCTTGCCAATCATTGCGAGGGATAGGGTGTCTTTAATTTTCCCCAATGTTTCAGTAATCTGTACTGCCCCATTCGCAACGCCATCAGTGATTACCTCAACATCCAAAAGGATTTTGTTAGTTCGTTTAACACTCTCGCGCAGTTCTTTGAAGACGAAATAAACCTGAGCACCGATTACCGTGAGCGTGGTGCCCAGAAGAATAATCATAATGATGAGTAGGGTTTGAACAGTAGAAGTCATGGACAGTGATTAATATAAAGTTATCATGGCATACACCTCTCGTCAAGTTCCAGTTTCTACCACTTCCACCTGCCTTTTAACGATAGTTTCTTTCCCGGCCTTACTGTAGGCAATAATTGTTAGGTGATTTACTCCTGGCTGTAAACCTACGGCCACGGCAAACGCGCCTTTTTCTTGCACTTCTGCTTCTTGGCCATTGATTAACAATCTTACACCAATGTCTGTCTGGCCGGTTACCTCAACATAGTTTTGATAAAGTGTTGACTGATCGGTAGGACTTGTTACTATCAGGAACGGTTTGCCTGTATAATTGCGGTATTGCCAGAATAAGAGAACGAAAAAAACAAGAATGGTTAATGAAATGGCCGTTCCCACCAAAATATTGGGAGTAAAGGAAAAAGATCTCTTTTTAAGCGGTTGGGGAGGGGCGGCGGCGACTAGTTTTTGCTGACGATAATCGCGGCGGAAAAGAGCCAGAGCTCGTTCTTCGTCAATATTAAGGAACTGAGCATAACGGCGAACAAACCCTTTGAGATAGACTTCAGCTGGCAGGGCTCGGTAATCGTCTCTTTCTAAAGCCAGCAAGAAATTAGTAGTTATCGACAACTGATCGGCGGTATCTTTAACAGAAAGCTTCTTTTTTTGACGGGTTTCTTTAAATAGTTGGCCAATTGTGTTCATGAGAAGAAGTTAAAAGTTAAAAGTCCAAAGTTAAAAATGAACATAAGAATTGGCAATTAATTGTTTCGTGTAAGAGATTTAACTCGCTAATTACTAGTTACTAGGGTTTTGTGAGTGTAATTAGCTTGAGGCTTTTCCCAGATATTCCTGTGCCCGAACGGCATAAACTTCACGAGGCTTGGAGCCATCCCGAGGGCTAATAACACCTCTTTCTTGCAATTCATCCAGTATGCGTGCCGCTCGGGCGTAACCAATGCTTAGCCGCCTTTGCAGCAGAGAGGCAGAGGCTCGTTTGTGGTCAAGTATTATCTGCACTGCCTCGGAGAATAACGGGTCGTCCGGTTCATCATGCACGGCTGTTTTGGAAATTTCATCTTCCATAGTATCTTTAGCGTTTTCTTCCCCTTTAAACAGGGTCTCGCCATAACCAATGTTCTCTGTCCGTATAAAATCAAGCAAATCCTTAATTTCTTTTTGGGAAACAAATACTCCCTGAATACGGGTTGGTTTAGCCAAGTCGGGTGGCAGATAGAGCATATCTCCCTTACCAAGCAGCTTCTCCGCTCCAGTAGTGTCGATAATTACTCGCGAGTCCGTACTAGAAGAGACATTTAGGGCTATGCGCGCGGGGATGTTAGCTTTAATTAGGCCGGTAATGACATCAACACTTGGTCTCTGAGTAGAAAGAATTAGATGTATGCCGGTTGCTCGCGACATCTGCGCAATGCGGCAGATTAATTTTTCAATTTCATTGGCGGCAAAAGCCATGATGTCAGCCAGCTCATCGACAATAATAATTACATGTGGTAGGGAGTGATGAGAACGTATTTGATTGTAACCACTTATATTTCTTACTCCTGCCGCCTGCAGTTTTTCATAGCGACTTTCCATTTCTGCCACAGCCCACTTTAGTGCAGTGATAACTTTTTCTGCTTTTGTAATTACTGGTGTTAGCAAGTGGGGAATCCCGTCGTATAGTGTTAATTCAACGCGTTTAGGGTCTATAAGTATGAGTTTTAAGTCATCGGGTGAGCACCTAAACAGTAGTGTGTTAACAAAGGTATGAAGTAGCACAGATTTGCCGCTGCCGGTTGCGCCTGCAATGAGCATGTGCGGCCAGCGGTTAACGCTGGCTGTAATAGTCTTCCCGCCGACATCAAGTCCGAGAGGGATTGTTAACTTCGACTTGGCGTTTTGCATCGGTTCTGATTCCAGAACTGATCGCAAGGAAACCAATGATGCCGTCTGATTTGGCACTTCTACTCCCACAAGTGAGCGTCCCGGGATGGGAGCTTCAATACGCACTGTGCCTGTGGGTGTCGCTAAAGCAAGCGCAAGATCATTCTGCAGTGAGGTAATGCGGGAAATCTTGGTTTCCTCGGAAATCTTTAAAGCATACTGCGTTACCGCGGGGCCGAGATTAACTTCGGCTACTTCGGCTTCCATACCAAAACTCTTCAGTTTTTGTGTGATTGTTGCAATATTGCTTTGAATATCGCCCCGCTCGGCTGGTCGGTCCACTTCATCAGAAAGTAAAGACAAGGGGGGGTATTTCCATTCTATAGATGGGACATTTCCGCTGGGATGAATACTGTCTGTTTCTTTTTCCCCCGCGGTAATATCAGGAGATTGTTCTTCTTCAACAGAGATTTGTTCGTCCATTGTCTTAGCCTTTTCCCTCTCGGGATGTTTTTCATACTCGCCACCAATTATTTTGGGTTCCATGGCCGGTTCTTCCGGTCTTGCTTCCGGATTTTCTGTGATTACTATTTCCTTTGCCGCGCTAATCTGCTTTCTCTTGAGCAGTTCGACCCAGCCTTCGGTACGCTTATATAGCCAAACAGTTAAGGCTTGAGGAATTTTGATTATCCAACCTAAAAATTCCTTCCATGGCCAGTTAAAAATTACTTTAAGTGATGCCAGCATCAGCGCTGAGAAAACAAAAAACGCTCCTGTGGGAGTAAATCCCCTTTTTGATGTCTGGGCCAGAAAAGTGCCAAACTCGCCAGCGGCATTACTGGAAAAAAGACCTGTTGCTCCCAGGGCTCCAATTAGAAACATCAACAAACCAACAAGTGAACGTAAATTTATCTTTTTATTCTCGAAACCGGCGAGATAGAGGCCAGCTACTATTGAAATGACGGGGAACAGCAAAACTCCCCAGCCTAAAAGATTGTTAAGTGTGTCTGCAAAACCGTTGAGTATTGATCGGGTAAGGCCTAGAATTGAGAACAGGGCCAAAAGTCCCATTGTTACCAATAAGAAGGCTAAGAGCAAATTAAGAGAGGGTTTTTTAAGCTTTAATTTAAATTTACGGCGCCGTTTTGTTCTAGCCATAGGACTGTTACAAAATTGATAATATTAATAATTGTTATGTAAGTTTCTAATTTTCAAACAGAGCGCATCATTATCCCAGTAATCGATACTTTGAAAATTATAACATTGAAGATTTATTGGTCTATGTAAAAACCCGGCACATACCACTCTTTTAGGGTGGTGTCGCCATCTGTTCGAGATGGTGACAATAGCAATTTACGTATAAATGCAAGGCATTTGTACTAATTATAGCAAATATCAGGGCGCATTTCTTTTGTGTTTCTGGACTGTTTCTGATAGAATGATGGGGAGAGGTGGTGATAATAATGATCATAAAAATTGTTGAACTCGTGGGAACTTCCACGGAAAATTTTGGTGAGGCCGTGGAAAATGCTGTCCAACGAGCTTCGGGTACAGTACGCAATGTTTCGGGCGTGGACATTCTGAAATTTTCTGCCAAGGTAGAAGACGGTAAAATTTCCGAATACCGTGCTAATGTTAAAATAGCTTTTGTCGTTGAAAACGTTGAGCAGTAAGTTATTTTAACTGGATGTTAGATATACTATCTATCGGCCATGCAACAATAGACTTTTTTTTGGAACTGGACCCGGAGACAGCGCCGCTTGTCTGGTCTAAAACTAAAAAAGATTCGTTTGTTTGTTTAGACTTTGACGATAAGACGCCAGTTCGAAGTGCTCATTGGTCTGTAGGAGGCAATGCTGTCAACAGCGGTATTGGGTTTGCCCGTTTGGGTTTAAACACAGCTCTGGTTTCCGAGGTTGGGGATGATGAGTGGGGGCGCGTAATACAACGCACGATCGAACAGGAAAAGCTTGGCCTGGAGCATTTTTTTGTCAATACAGGTCAAGTTACAGACCTTTCTGTAATCCTCAATTTGCATGGCCAGCGAACTATCCTTTCTTATCACTACCCGCGTGAATATCAGTTTCCTAAGGAACTGCCCTCCACCCGGTGGGTATACTTAACCTCACTTGGAGAAAGGTTTCCCGGTTTCCATCTAAAACTGCTTTCCCGTTTTCACGACTCCTTTAAACTGGCCTACAATCCCGGCGTTCATGAGTTGCGGGCTGGCCTAGAAGCAAATATCAAAATTATTGAAAAATGCACGGTGCTTTTGGTCAATCGCGAGGAGGCAGGCACATTCTTAGGGCAACGTCCGGCAGAGGTTACCGAAGGTTTACTTAAAAGTCTTTATGATCTTGGTTCAAAGATCGTAGTTATTACCGATGGCAAGAATGGAAGTTTTGCGTATGATGGGCAGGCCTTTTACCGTCAACAAATTTTCCCCACAGAATTTATTGAGGCGACGGGAGCTGGCGATGCTTTCGCGGCGGGATTTTTAAGTGCTCTGGTTTATGGAGAAGGCACAGTCGAAGCACTGCGTTGGGGAACTGCAAACAGCTCTTCGGTAATTCAGTATATTGGATCTACGGAAGGGTTGTTGACGGGAGAGGAAATGAAGGGGAAAATAACTTGACTAATTTAACTTTGGAAATGTTTGAATATTCTAGGATTGAAACCCGTTTGACGGGTCAAGCATACGGATTTCGAAAATTACCATGAAGATCCTCTTTTTAGGTGACATCGTTGCTAGCCTTGGCCGGCAGACTGTTAATCACGTTCTTCCTAAGCTGAAGGAGGAGGAAGGTATTGATTTGGTTTTCGCTAACGCGGAAAATCTTGCTGGCGGGCGAGGGGTAACACAAGATACGCTTTACGAGATGCTTGATGCCGGGGTTGATTACTTTACCAGCGGCAATCATGTTTTCCATGTGGAAGGCTGGAAGGAGGTACTTGAAGATCAAAGCTGTCGTTTACTCCGGCCGGCTAACTACCCCGAAGATATTCCTGGCCGTGGATATGCAATTGTCCGTGATGCAGAAGACAGGAAGGTTTTACTCATCAGTCTGATGGGTAGAGCCTTTTTCGGTCCCGCGACGGCACGGACAGTACGCTGTCCTTTTGCGGTTATCGACAAAATCCTATCTTTGCACGAAAACGATGATCTTGAAGCTATAGTAATTGATTTGCATACTGAGGCTACCTCGGAAAAACAAGCCTTAGGTTTCTATGTTGATGGCAGGGTTTCTCTACTTGTGGGTACTCACACACACGTGCCAACAGCCGATGCCCGTTTATTGCCCAGAGGTACGGCTTACGTAACTGATGTGGGTATGATCGGTTCGTCAGATTCGGTTCTGGGAGTAAAGAAGGAAATAATTTGGAAGCTGATGCGTTATCCCTATCCCCAGCGTTTTGAGTGGGTTAAAAGGCCGCCCGCGGTCTTTCAGTCGGTTTTAGCTGAGACAGAAGGTAATAGAAAGAGCGAGAGTATTAAAAGGCATGATGTTATTTTAAAAACACTGTAAGAAAGGCATAAAACTATTGACATGCGAATTTAGGTTTGATATACATTAGAAATACGAGAGATGAGAGAGTATTTAAAAAAAACACTACCACGAAAGAAATTTGCCGAAGGCAAATTTCAACGTGGTTCAATTCAGCCACGGATAAATTGTGTAACAATTTACCCGCACTCATTGAAGGGGGGTGAAGTAGATGACTAAAATTGAAGTAGCAGAAGCAATTGCAGAGCGTACTGGTATGACCAAAAGAGCCGCCGCTGATGCCCTTAATGCCTTTGTCGATGTTGTTGGTGAGACTTTGGCTCGTGGCGAGAAAGTTACCGTAACGGGATTTGGCACTTTTGTTGTTCGCAGACGCGCAGCCAGAATGGGTAGAAACCCCCAGACCGGTGAGCCTCTCCACATTCCGGCTCAGAACTCACCAGCTTTCCGTGCTGGTACCGGCCTGAAGGATATGATCAGGTAATCTTTTGTCTAAATGTGTACTGCGACGTTGATTTTTAGAAAGATATCTTTCTTTAGGTAAGAACATGAGCGTTGCAATATGCACTGACGAAAGGTAAATCTTCTCACAGTTATCATGCCGAAGCTGTCGCGTTGAATGGGATTTGCCTCGGACTGACAGTTACTACTGGTTGAGAAGGTAAGTTTAACCCGCCTTTATGGCGGGTTAGCTTTGGTGGCTAACGACGCTTTCTACTAGTCCAACCAAAGCCAAGGCAGTTACTAAAGAACTGCCTCCATAACTAATAAATGGTAGAGGTATGCCGGTAATAGGTAGAAGTCCGATATTCATACCGATATTAACTGTAAATTGTACTAAAAACATTGCCAATATCCCGCCAATTATAGTTTTTCCAGTATGGTTCTTAGTCTGATTCAAATTTATTAATAATCGCCAGAAAAAAAGTACATAAGCAAAAAGCAATATCAAACAGCCAGCAAATCCTTGTTCTTCAGCAAACGTGGCAAAAATAAAGTCGGTGTGCTGATCAGGCAAAAATCTTAGATGTGATTGTGTTCCTTGTCCCCACTGTCTTCCCCAAACTCCGCCCGCGCCGATAGCAATGGTTGCTTGAATAGCATTGTAGCCGGAACCCAGTGGGTCTTGTTGCGGATTTGCGAAACTAGTCAGCCTTACTTTTTGGTAATCACTCAGCCGCATATATGCCAACGGAGCAAGGAGTAGGGCAATCAATATCAATGCGATCAGGGGTTTTGGGTCTTGCAGACCAAACCAGAGAATAAATAGCCATACGGCCCCAAATAGAAGGACTGATCCTAAATCTGGTTCCATTAAAATCAGTCCCAGTATAGGTATTAGCAGGAGTAAGGCCAAAATAGTTAGTTTTAAGTCACTTAAACGTTTTTGTCCCCATTGCAAGAAAAAAGCAAAGAATAAGATTAAGAGAGGCTTAGCAATTTCTGAAGGCTGGATTTGATAACCGCCAATTTCGAACCAACGTACCGAGCCGCGTACTGAGTCGCCCAAAATCAAAACTGCCCCCAAAAGACCCAATATAGTCGGGAAAAAAAGAGGAGCAACAAATCCCAATAGACGATAATCAGTCGAAGTGAGGGTGACCATGAGGGCAAAACCAATAATTAGCGCCAGAATTTGTCGATTGACGATATCGCCAACAATGCCTTGTCCGGCTATTTGCACACTATGCTGAGTGAACAAGCCTATGGCAATTAATACACCCGCCAGAGCCACTAGCCAAAAATCAAAGCGGGAGAGTTTGGTCTGCAAGTCGGAGAAAAGATTATTCATTTCTGTTCTAATGTTACCACTAGAATTACGGAGAAAACTACCGATACTCCTTGAGAACACCTTCCAGGTCTATCCCCCCTAGTGGGCGAGAGACGAGAGGTCCTTCGGTAAGAGTCAGAAGCGCGTTTTCGTAGGTTTGTTTTTCTTTCCTGTAAAATACCCCGATGGGGATCTTGTCGCCCCATTCTAAAGCCCTTTCGTAAGCCTCAAGGCGATTATCCGCTTGATAATTACTTATTTCCTCCAGTTTATAAAGTCTTTTCCTGAAATACTCGACTGTGTTCAGCTTATTAAAGCTGATACAGGGCTGAAGAATATCGACAATTGCTAATCCTTCGTGTTGGTGGGCTTTAATAATAATGTCGGTTAGATGTAGTATATCGCCGGAGAAACTGCGAGCGGCAAATGTCCCTCCATTTGCAATAGCCAAAGCTACGGGATTAAGTGGTTCTTCAATAAGGCCTTGCGGTGAAGTTTTAGTTTTATCGCCTTTCTCGGTAGTAGGTGAGGCCTGCCCGGTGGTCAAGCTATAGCGCTGGTTATTAAAAAGTAAACAAGTCAAATTAATATTGCGTCTGAGAGCATGTAGGAAGTGATTGCCGCCCTCGCCTAAAAAGTCGCCATCACCGGATATGACAAAAACGTTTAAGTCGTGATTAGCTAGTTTAGCCCCTTGGGCTACAGCTAAGGGACGCCCGTGCAGGCCCTCGAAGTGATTGGTTTCAATGAAGTTGACCATGTGGCCATGACAACCAATGCCTTCAACCAAAAGAATTTTATGAGACGGCAGGCTCAGCTTTTCAAAAGCCTTTTTAAGAGCCGACAAAATACCGAAGTTGCCGCACCCGGGACACCAATTTGGTTTGTGGAGTATGTTGTGGTTGGAGAGATTGTCGGTCATCTGACTTTTGACTAAACTAACGACTTCACCCTATTCACTATCTCACTAGGATAAAATGGCCTTCCATCATACTTTAACAACTTCTCTTTTATCTCAATTCCCGTTTTTTCGCGAATTAAGCCAGCCAAAGCGGCATCAAAATTCCCCTCTACATCCAATATTTTTTTCGATTGATTCAAAACTTTCGTTACCGTCTCTAAGGGGAAGGGAGTTAAATAAACAAAGTGCAGGAAATTGGTAGGAATACCGGCGGCGGTAAGCATTTTCTGGGCCTCCAGAATCGGCCCTTTAGTTGTACCCCAGCCAACAACTGTTAGGGGGGCTTGGGGGGGGCCATAGAGCCGAGGCTGGGGCAGTTCTTTATCTAGATGCTTAAGCTTCATTTGTCGCTTGTTCATCATCGCAATTCTGATTTTGGAATCTTCTGTAGAAAAACCAAATTCGTCATGTTCGTCACTGTTAGCGCGGACAGTTATATTAGCCGTCCCCGGAAATGCTCGCGGACTGATGCCATCTTTCGTAAATGCATATCGTCCGTACTTGGAGCTGTCGGATTGACTTTCTTTGTGGATTTTACCCCGCTCAATTTTTACTCCCTGATAATCAAACACTTCCGTAGATTCGTGTGATTCGGAAAGTAATTTATCAGTAAGAATGATTACTGGTAACTGATACTTTTCGGCGAGGTTAAGCGCATTAATAGTAACCTCAAATGCCTCAGCCACATCGCCCGGCGCTGCTATTACGCGCGGGAAGGTTCCCTGATGGGCGTGAAGGGTAAAACGCAGATCTCCCTGTTCTGTCCAGGTCGGCACACCCGTAGCCGGGCCGGGGCGCTGAGCATTCACGATTACCAATGGTGTTTCTGTCATACCGGCTAAGCCTAGGCCTTCCGTCATTAAACAAAAACCGCCGCCGGAAGTTGCCGTCACTGTCCGGACACCGCTATAAGCTCCGCCAATGGCCATATTTACGGCAGAGATCTCATCTTCTGTTTGCACGACTACTAATCCTAGTTCCTGTGCCCATTCAGCTAGACTGTGCAAAATAGAACTGGCCGGGGTCATTGGATAAGCGGGAAAGAATTTGACTCCGCCGGATACGGCGCCGAGCGCGATGGCCTCGTTGCCGGTGAGCAGTAAGCGGCTGTCTTGGTGCGGGTGGGGTAGGGGAGGTAGGGGAGTTAGGGAAAGCAGTTTGACGCTCGGATAATTTTTCTTAAAATGATCATAGCCGGCGCGGGCAACCTTTATATTCTGTTTGATAATTTCCTCGCCTTTATTGGCGAACTGATCAGAAATTATCCCAGCTAAAATGTCAAAGTCGTAGTCAACTAGCGCAATGGTTGCTCCTAGCGCAACATTATTCATCATGATTTCCATGGCCTCATGTTTCTTTATTATTTCGCGCAAAGGAATATTGATAAGACGCAATTTCTTATCTGTAGGGTCAACCAAATTAAAATGCCTGCCGTCGTAAATAACAGCCGCGTGGGGTTTAAGCTCACTAATGTGCAAATCAAAGGTTTCCTTATTGAGGGCTACCAGGATATCTACGTCAAGTACTTGAGAACGTACTTTTTCGGAGCTGATGCGCGCCTGATAACAGTTGTGACCGCCGCGGACTAGTGAGGGATATTCGTCATAACTAAAAACGTGGTACCCGCCGCGCACGAAGGCTTTTGATAAATTTAGTCCGGCGCTTTTAATACCCCACCCGGCTTCACCGCCGATTTTCCAGGTAAAGTCAACGGAACTGCTCTTAGAGGGTTCAACTTTAAAAAATTGGGCAGACATAAATTATGTACTAGTTATCACAGACTAACATAGATTTGAGGATTGAAACAAGAGTTAAATTTATTGCAGGTAGACGTGAAATCCTGCAAATTATTCTTTAGCCCAACTTCATACGCGGTCTGCCTGAGGAAAAACAAAAGGATTTTCTTCAAGCCTTCTTTTAAATTCCGCAAGTAAGCCTGGCTCGAGCCGGTATGTTATGCCTTTCCCTTTCTTCTCTTGGTATTCATGCCAGTGATTATTGAACCATTCAAAAATTTGCTGGCGATGTGCCCTGGCAAAGTCCGGGTCAATGTGAGCGCGTCTATCTACTGCAATCATTTGCCCCCAACCATCATCTTCGTAAGTGGTAAATGTTTTTTCGGGAACATCAATGCCGAGATCGGACAAATAGGTCCTTATTTTACGACCATTCCCATTTTTCAGGGGGTGACAAATTAGGAACCACGAGGCGATAGTCCACGGATCTGCTTCAGGGATATGCTTTAGCAGATCCCTCGCGCATACTGTGCTGTATATGTGAGAACCATTCTCGGCGCAGTAGAAGCCAAGGCAGCGATTTTCGAAAGGAGGAGCCTGAGCCAAAATCTCCCGCATTTTGCCTACAGGCTCACTTTCCTTGTTCTCGATTTTATCCGGTGGGTTAGTTTCCGCTCGTCTTAAAACGGGTAATTTCAACATAGATATTCAAATTCTGAAACTTCCTCAAGAGTTTCCACTTGAACCTTACCGTCAGCATGGGTAACTTTAACTTTTTTAGCCGAGAGGATTTTGTCTGATTCAATTTTGGGAATAATCCAGTTATATGCTGGCCTCTGCGGATCATAATGCCCGGTATCCTCATCATCCGGGTGGAGGCTTTGTGCTTCAACTCGCGCGCGATAGACGACAAAAGTTGCATGTTTCGGTAATGTTGCCCTCCTTCCCGGGGAAATCTCTTCTCCCGGATGTGCCTGTAGTCCTGGCGGCAGATGTACTGAGAAGGCTTCTGCAACTGCTACGAATTCATTTGTGGAAACGTAGACATGTGGGGCAAGCCCTGGATATATTTCCCTTCTCTGCACCTCATCGGTTGAATCAATCAAAGTTTCATGAAATATGTCAATTCCTTTGGGAAATTTTTCAGCATCCTCTCGTGACTGTAAGAGTTCACCTTGTTCTGGAGAATAACTTGCTGTTTGTGTTTCCGTAGTCTTGGGAGCTAATTTCTCATGCATTAGTGAAATTATAAACAATCTTTAGTAGAGGGTCAAATTATAGCGTAAGCCAAAAATCACCTTGTGCAGAATAGTCGTTTCGGGTTAAAATGGTTGTAATGTCTGGTGAAAAGACAACTACGCCAAACACATCAATTGAAGCTTCTGTTTCTCGAGAAGTTGTACTTCGCCGCGATGTGGAACGGATGCTTGAAGCTAGGGGCAACAACGACCATATTTCTTATCTTGCCCGTTATGTACTTTCGCAAAGCGGCGAAACGGAGCCGTCTGGCTTTGAGGGGGCGGATATCTTAATAGACAGAGATTTATCTCATTCCAGCCTTTTCAAATTCGCTTTGAGTGAATTTAGCGCTCTATCCCCAGTCTATGAATGGGAAATAGTGGGTTACGACATGGATGAGGCAGTGTACGATAAAAGATTTTGTAGTCCTATGTTCGATGTGCAAGCTCGAGAGTTTATTATTAAATATGCGGATAAGCTCAGAGAACAATATCCAGAAGTGGTTGGTTTTATAGAAAGGATTGAAAGTCCTCAAACAAAACGGAAGCTTTTGTTAATTCGCGGGGACAGCAGGCCGCCATTTCTTAGGGCCTATGACTTAGATACTGCTGAAAGTGTTTCGGAAGAAGCAATCACAGAACATCGGGACGACATTTTAGAGTTATTAGAAGCTACTGAAGGGAGGGCGCTTATCTGTGCTTCCAGACTTTTAGGCAAAGAAGTTTCCCCGACGGATTTAGATGTCTTTTGGCCGCCTGAGCTTTCTCAGCTTGCTGTGGAAAATCTTTCGCTAATAAACAGAGTGGAGGTTTTAAGCTTTATTGGGAGAATGGGGCCTAACCTTATCCCTGAGGTACAAGAAGACAAACTTTATATTGGTGATGGCATTGTGTCAGAAGATAGCATTGTTGGAGAAATAAGCGATTTCGTTCTCGGTCATGCAGAAGCGTTTACTCCCGATGTTCTGGCATTAATTTTAAAGGTCCCCAAAGAACAAATTACAGCCGGTGTAACTGATGCTATTTTAGCATCTTTAGTTGTTCATGAGGACAGGGATGTATTTCTTAGTCAACGAGGGCATGATAAAGCAGTAACGGTCTTAGGAAGTTTTCGCGGTTATGAATCTTGCCAGAAGACAGAACATAGGCTTTTAGACGAAATGCGTGACGAGAAAGCTGTGGTCCTAAAACTAAAGTATCCGGACGGTAAAAGTGTTATTTTGGGAGTGAAGTTTACAGAGATGATTTTAGCCGTTTGTTTAGAATCCAGCGTGAGCGATTTTCCTACTCAAACATCGTACCTGCCGATAGCGCAAACTCTTAGATGGCTTAGGGAGCTGAGAGAGAGCGGGCAGGTTTATCATGAAGTGGATGTGAGCGACACCAAATTATCTCGTCAAGTCTGGGCGGTTAACCGAAGAGCGGTTTATGGCGAAGAGGAGTGGGCTGAATTGCTGGAAATAGCTGAAAAGGCTGAGCAAGAGGCAAGGGCATCGGTATCGGGGAAGAATTAGGGCCATACTGGGGGCGGACAATTCAGAGGTTAAATAACAACATTGTCGCAGTTGACTTGGAGTTTCTTTATGATAAAATAGGTTTCATGGTAAATAAGACAGAAAAATTCTTTGGCGTTACAATTATAATCTTGGCTGGTTTGCTCGCGGGGTCAATTTATACCAAAGGATTTGGTTCAGTGGGAGATAAATTATTTAATAGAAATATTTCCTACGATGAAGCCAAGGAAAAAGTTATCGCCTATGCGGTGGCAAATTTTAATATTCCCCAAGATGATATTTCGGTTTCAGAAGTTAAAGAGGAAAATGGCCTTTATAAACTTAGTCTCAAGGTCCAAGGGCAAGATGCAGAAAGCTACTTAACTGCAGACGGAAAGCTTTTCTTCCCCTATGCTTACGATATCCAAGAATCGCAAGTTGCCGGTACGGAGACAGAAGCTTCATCTTCGACCCCGCAGGATATTCCCAAGAGCGCTAACCCTGAAGTAATGCTTTTTACTATGTCGTTTTGCCCTTACGGTAATGTCGCCGAAGATGCGATTAAGCCCGTAGCTGAAGCCCTTGGCAATGTCGTAGAAATTGAACCGCATTATGTAATTTACAGTGATTATGCAACTGGCTATCCGGACTATTGTTTGGATGAAGCTAATCAACTTTGTTCTATGCACGGTATTAACGAACTTAACCAAAACATCCGTGAATCTTGTGTTTATGAACTTAGCAAAGCTAAATTTTGGGATTTTCTTTTCCAGATTAACCAACAATGTAGTGTTAATAACGTAGAGACCTGCTGGGAAGGTGTGGCTAAAAGTCAAGGGCTTGATACTACAGCAATTTCCAGTTGTGCTCAAAATAAGGGTGAGCAATTTTCTCAAGCTGACAAATCCCTTAACGAGGAATATGCAATCAGCGGTTCGCCAGTCTTACTTATAAACGGGGTTATTTATGAAGGCGCTCGTACGCCAGAAGATTATAAAAATGCGATTTGCTCGGCTTTTATCACTCGCCCGCAGGAATGCGAAGCCCAATTGGAGAATAATGCGCAAGCCGCTCCTGCAGGAAGTTGTGAGTAGGGAAGTTTAAAGTTTAAAATTCAAAGTTCACTATGCCACCAAATACTCCCAGTAAGAGAACCATTCTTCTCATTGAAGACGATGTTTTTGTTAAAGATCTTTATGAGCGCACACTCAAGCGCCGTGGTTATCGGGTTATAGTGGCAGAAGATGGAGAAATGGGTCTGGAAGCGGCTCATGCTCGTGCTGACGAAATAGAACTGGTATTGCTTGATATTATGCTGCCTAAAGTAAATGGGATTGAGGTTCTAAAGAAACTAGTCGAAGACGGTTTAACAAAGAAATTTACCGTGGTTTTGATTACAAATTTAGGGCAGGAATCAATTATTAAAGAAGCGTTTGATATTGGCGCCCGGGGCTATATGCTTAAAGCCCGTTTGTTGCCACGCGAGATTGTCGATAAGGTCGACGAGTTTTTCCAAACCGGTGTTTTTCCTGTGAGTGAGGCGAATGGGCTATAATCACTTCCGGCCAATGGGGTCAACTTCGGAGAGCAAAACACCTTCGGTAATGAGTCCTTTGGGTCTAAAGATTGTTTCTAATTCTGTTTCTATTTCCTTTTCGATTGCTTTACGGTGGTTAGTAGTTACCTCACTAAAAGTGTGATTGGCAATAACGGAACGAGTACGTGAGCGCGATACTGGCCGCACGATCTTAGAAACAAATCGTTCCCCCACGTTTTCCCACAAAACAGGAAGCATATTTTTGTTGATTTTAAAAAGGATTGTTCCTTCAACTGTAATAAGTTTATTGTCCCTTGTAACAGCATTAATTGCCTCGTCCCCAAACATTTCGGCGTGTGATAAATCTATTTCCTTGGAGATGTTATATTCCAAAGTTTGGGCGTTAAACAATTTGGCAACTTGCCAAAAAGGAATCTTGAGGTGTAATCCGGGACCCCAGACCTTTGGTAATACTCCCCGACCACGATCATAAACACAAGCCACATGCCCGGGAGGTACGGAAATAAAAAATCCGCCTACAACCTCGTCAACTAAAATGGAAACTACCAGTTTATCAAACATAAGCAATCGGCCTATAGCTGTTAGTTTCTAGTCCCGAGCCAGCTAATAAGCTAATGAAGCTAGAAAGCTAACGAAGCTTGTTAGCTATATTCTTAATCCCTTACATTCTACTCTGTACAACCCAATTTGTAAAGCCAACACAATTCTATGATAAAATTAGTTACAGACTAGCTGTCGACTGGCTCCGCCAAAGGCGGACAGGTGTGCGGCTCCGCCAGGGGCGGACAGGTGTGTGGCTACTCTATGCGCAAATTTCGCAAATCCAACAAGAAATATCAATTTAAATCTCCTGCTGTTAAATCTAAGGTGAGCGAACGGGAGAAGAAAGCCTACTCCAAACTGGTACTGGCATTTGTTTCCTTAGTCGCTTTTTCCGTCTTGATTTATCTCAAGGGCATTGATTTCATTGCGCTCTATAGCGCTTTTTGGCGACCGGAAACAGAGATTCCAATAACTCCGGCGCCAGTATCGCATCTTTTAATCCCAGAGGTTTATGCGCTACCTTCGGCAATCAAGGAAGATCAGTCCCTTAGAATCAGCGGGACCGCAACAGCGGGAACCAAGGTGGTGATTACTGTTAACGATACGGAAACAGCCTATCTATTAGCCGATGCGCAAGGAAACTTCGAGGTTACTATTGAAGACGAACTTAAAGAAGGGGAAAATATAATTAGTGCTTTTAGTACTGATAATCAGGATAATTACAGCCACCCGTCTCCAGTTCAAATCGTAGCTTTGGATACCCGTCCACCGGAATTGGAACTAGAATACCCGCAGGACCAGGAAATTATTAATCAGAAAAATAATGTTATTAGGATTCGCGGCCATACCGAGTCGTCAAAGATTACCGTAACTGTGAACGGCTATCGCGCCATTGTTGACCTTGAAGGTAATTTTTCCTACGCCTTATCGTTAGCTGACGATGAAAATCAGATTAAAGTTGTTGCCAAAGATGAAGTTGGTCATGAGACGGAAGTGGAGAGGGTGGTGATATTTGAGGGAGAGGACAGCTAGATAGCTTGGTAGCTTCGTTAGCTTCTAGGGTGTAGTAGCGCAATTTATTGCGCGTTTTTGAGCGCATTGAATTATGGAAAATTCATGCGATATAGGGTTTAACCCTATTACTACTTGAAATATCAAATGTTAATAGGGTTAAACCCTATTTAATCCAGAAGGCAATTCCCTTTAACCGCAATAAAAGTTGTCCCTTGACAAGTATTGTCTGTAGGCGGACAGGCGCGACCTGTCTCAACCAGGGCAATTATCACCCAAAACACCAGGGCCAAATCGTTCTTAAAATACGGAACATCAACTAGTCCGTGCGCCAGGCAGTAAATTAGAGCGGCTAGAATCCCCCAGTTAATTTTACTCTTATTTCCCTTTTTCAATTCTCTATAAAAAACCAGCGCAATGATTCCAATTATGGCTGTTAGTCCCAGTATTCCCGTTTCCGTCCAGAAATTGAGAACAAAATTGTGCGGATATTCCAGCGGCTCGGCGTCACAGGTATAGTACTGCGTGCTGTATAGCTCTTTGAATCCTGAAAGACCAGCCCCCAGCATAGGATTGTCTTTGAGAAGATTAACTGTTCCTTCCCACACACACAGGCGCGTCAACCCTGTTCCTCCCGGCCGCACCCAGGGATTGGCAACCTGAGGGGTTAGTTTGGGAATTATAGAGAGCAGGACAAAATGGCTGATCAGATAGAGCATTGCGCCAGTAATAATCAGCTTGCGAAGTAGTTTAAGAGACAAGAATCTGGCCGAAACCAAAAAGGCTATACTAACACCCAATCCAACTAATCCTCCGGTGGATTTGGTGAGAATTAAAACGAAGGTTATTAAAATCAACACTAGGCCTTCAAATATCCGAGGCTTGCCTTTCCTGATAATCTTTCTATTCTTGGCAGAACTTCGTACCGCACATAGGGGCGGCCCCTTTGAAGGGGCCGCCCCTATTTCTAGTGCTAGTAGAAGCGCAATTATCGGCCCTATATACAGTGCAAGGGCATTCCCGCTATTGAACGTGGCGTGGGCGCGGCCACCAGTGGCTTCGTGTATAGCAAAAACTGGCCATTTAAACAAAATCTGCGAGATACCTATTAGAGATAACCATAAAGCTGCACAAGTTAATGCCCAGATAATTTCTTTTCTCTTAATTATTCCACGTTTCAAACAATCGGTCAGAACATAAAAGAAAATAATCGGCTCAATAAAGTAAGCCTTAAAAATTCCCAAGCCCGCACGTAAGTCGGGGGTTTTGAAAAGCGAGATGATACAAGCAAGAAGCAAAAATAGGGTTAAACCCTGAAAAGGGTTTAACCCTGTTTCAGCCGAGTCCGAGAAAGACTTTCCCTTCCCCATTCTAAAAACCAACCAAATCAATACTGTTAATCCGATCAAATGTTCCAACAGCGTCGTCGGCAACCCCCAGTATGACCAGCGAATGATATAGAGGGGGGAGAGGAATATAGTCGTGAAAATTGAGATTTTTAGTAATTGCGATAGTGTTTTCATTTATTTAATCTCTGGATTGTTTTCAGAAATGTCAAATTAAAAATGTCTAATGCCAAAACAATGCCAAAATCCTAATGTCAAACGAGCGGTTCTGGAAGCTATTTGTCATTAGTCATTAGGGTTTTTTTAGACACCCGCCTAGGCCCGCTTCGACCCGCTCCGACTCGCGGGGTGAGGCTGGTTTTGCATTTGATATTCATAGAGCAATCGAACAATAATATTTCTAGGAGAAACTGCTATCTAAGCCATACGTAATTCCCAAGACGATCCACATCCACTCCATCACCCACGGGTAAAATAGAGAATTAACAAACAGCGAGTGGACAAATAATGTGGGGATGGAAACAACGATTGTTAATAATAAGGCTTGAGACAAACTAATCGATTTTGAATTTTTGATTTTCACTTTTAACCCGCCTAGCGGCGAGACGAGCTTTTCACCACGAAAAGCTTCGCTACGTGGCATGCTTTTAACTTTTAACTTGCGTAACCGCAACACCGACTCCAGCCAAATAGAACTATATAGTAGTAGGTATGAAATAAGCCCAAAAATACCCGTCGTTGCCCAAACAAAGAGCAGTGATGAGTCCGCGCCGGCGCCTGCATGCCCGCTAACTTCGGACAGTCCCTTCGCATTGCGAAAGTAGCCATAATGTTCTTGGGCGTACCTAAAGGAATTGAAGCCAACTCCGGTGAGCCAGTTATCTTTAACAATTTCACCTGTCTTCAGCCAATCTTCAACGCGAGCCCTTGCCGTAATATCTAATTCCAAAGCGCCCACAACCCTCGTCCGTACGCGGGGGACAAAAAGAAATGCTAGAACAGCAAGCACGAAAAACACAACCAGTAACTTGCGAGATTTAAGTATTCCCAGGCTGATAACAGCAACAGCGAATGCCAAATAGGTACTGCGAGAGAAAGTGAGAAGACAGCAGACAGCTGACAGTAGGCAGCTGACGAGTAACCATTGACCATCTTGCCACGTTAATCCGCCAGCAGCGGATTTTACGTGGTGACCTTTGACCATTGACACTGTACTGACACGCTTCAGCGTGTTATCTTCTTGGGTAACAGACTGAAGTCTGTCAGTACAGGCCAGCTTCTCCCAGACTGGACTGACAAGGACGTCAAACGTCCCATGGCTTCCACGCGATGCCGCATGGCGTCGCAGCTTGTTACTATTTCGGGTAAGCAGCAATGACACCGCCAGAACAAAACCTAAAATCAGAAAAATCCCTGCAAAGTTGGGATCAAAAAATGTAGAAAGCAAACGGTAATAGTGCGGGTCCCAGCCGTGCTGGATGTATTTAGAAAAATCTGGAAAGAGGAGAAATTGGACAAGCCCGAGGAGAGAGAAGATTGTTATGGAAAGAAGAAGATAACTCGAAATCCGTAAAGCGTAATTCGTAATTCGTAATTCATTACTCATAATTCGCGCTTCGTTTTTATCTAAAGCAGTTTCACCCGCACTCAATTTCGTTTCATTTCCTTCCTTAACTACAGAAAACACAATCGGGTACAGAAAGGCATACTGCACCCATCGCCACCAATAGAGACCGCTAACAATAAACTCGGCTATACCTAGCCAGCGAAAACTATTCAATAAACTTAAGAAACTTATTGCCGTAAATAGCAGGATCAAACCGCTAAATGGAGGAAGGTCTAATTTCTTTCTAATCGCCAATTGCCGTGTGAGCCAGATAAAAATTAAGAAGGGGATAAGCAAATCGTTATAATAAACGGTTATGTCAGGCAGATTTACCAATCCCAGAGGAATCTTGGAGAATTGGCCTAGAGGCAAGACTAAGATAAGAATGTATAGTAACAACTTTTCTAGCTTCATGCTGTCTCCCATTTTACCACTCTATAGATTTTAACCCTGAATGCTCTTAAATAGGGTTTAACCCTATTCAGGGTTAAACCCTGTTTCTAACTCTTTACGACTCTATAGAAATTTTCAGACCTGTTTGGTAAAATAAGTTTGGAACTCGCCGCCCTAGCTCAACTGGTAGAGCAATGGTATCGTAAACCATAGGTTATCGGTTCAATTCCGATGGGCGGCTCCATCTTATGCCATTTAGAGCTTATTCCAAACACCACACAATTTCCGAGCATCACTTTAAGCTCACCGAGTCAGGCGCTCTCTATCTGACCCATGCCATCCGCAGCTTTGCTCTTTCTCTCGTTGGTATCTTTATACCTATCTTTATTTTTACTCTGCCAAATAAAATAATTTTCATTTCAGATACAATACTCAACAACATTATCTGGGTCCTGCTTTTTTTTGGAATCCGATCCTTAACTGCATGCATAGCCACATTCCTTTTCAGCCGCTTAATGTTTCTCAAACTGCATCTTAAAAAATCAATTCTTGTCAGCGTATTTTTAGCATCACTGCAACTGCTTTCACTCATCTCTGTAGAACATTTCTTAGACACCGGCCCATCAACATGGAGCTTAGTAGTTCTCCTAGCCGGCATTATCAACGGCACGGCTGTATTTTTTTACTGGATACCTTTTCATATCTTTTTTGCCCGCAAGGCTGATACCGGGGATAAAAAGTTTGGACGAGAGACAAGTCTGCGCTATGTGGTCAACCAAATGGCTAGTGTGGCCGGGCCACTTGCGGGCGGGCTGATTATTTCACATTTCGGGTATGACCCTCTCCTTATTTCCAGTATTCTTCTGTTGATTATCTCCGCCATCCCAGCCTTGATTAGTATTGACGAGCGCCAGCACCACGAACACAACCCCGTACATATTATTAAAGAATATATATTAAGTCGCCGTTTTCGTAAAACGACTCTTGCTTTTACCGGAAGTGGTATTGAGGCAGTTATCTATGCGGCGCTTTGGCCTATTCTCGTATATATCGTTTTGGAAAACTTTACCAAAATTGGTGCTCTTACCTCTTTGTCTATTTTAATTTCTTCCTTAGCTGTACTCTGGGTAGGTAAATTGACCGATCGAAAAGGACCTAAGCTGATTCATAGAATCGGCGTCTTTTTTAACACCCTGTTCTATCTGCCGCGGATGTTCCTAACCACCGCCCCGGTAGTTTATACCCTGGACATTTTTGACCGTTTAAACGGAACCTTATATGGCTTGCCTTTTATGTCGATAGCCTACGAGAGAGCCCGAGAATTAGGAACTTCTGACTTTATTATCTATCGAGAGCTGAGTATTCACTTCCCCATGGCCATAACCGCCGGCTTTTGCATCTTGCTTCTATTTTTGCTGCCACACTGGCAGTGGTTGTTCCTGCTTGCCGCCGTAGGTTCGGCAATGACTTATCTTATGAGTGTGGACTTGGAGAGAAAATGAAGCACCGCGGGCTTACCAGCCTCGCCTAGCGAGTCTAGGCACACCCGCGGTGTCTTCTCTTGCTTTGGCGGAGCTGACCTGCCTCGCCTGCGGCGACGCAAGGCGGATGAGATTGATGCTAGAGCTATGTAGTATTACGTAGCGCGGGGCTTCTTAACTAACTACTCTCCGCGGATAGCTTCTACAGGGCTGATGTTAGAGGCATTGGTTGCGGGGATAATAGAAGTTATAGTCGTTATTATAAAAAGAACAACACTGTAGATAGCCAAAGCGGACCAGTTGATATTGGAGAAAACACTTAATTCTGTCGGATTAACAACACTAAATGATTCCTGAATAGTTTTGCTGATAAATGAGTTGAACCAAACACTCAGCGGTTTTGCCAGGGCTAAATTCATTAGCACCCCGCCCAAAACACCTGCTAAATATCCAACAACAGTATAAAGTACTGCCTGGATTATAAACACCAGTTTAATATCGTTTTTTGTTGCTCCAATGGCTCTAAGAATCCCAATTTCCTTTTTACTCTCGGCAATGAATTTGCCCATAGTAAAAATAACAATGATTATGCTTAGCGCTATATACGCGACTACCGAAGCAGTTGAAACTATATTAAGTGTAGATTTTAGTTCTTCAAAAACATCCATATCGCTCAAATCGTGATAGGCATAACCCAGTTTATTTAAATCTCCGATTACCTGTCCACGGGCATCTATCTTGTTAATTTTGATCAAGAGGATCTCACCATTTTGAACACTAAATTCATATACATTGGGATCTTGATATTCACCAATTACATCGGAACTACCCTCCCCAAATGGCATTACTGATTCCTCAGTTTCTTCTCTCGCTATCTCTATAACCAAACCCGGGATTGTGTAACTATCGCCTTGTTGAGTATCTCTCGATATTCTTATGCCGCCGCCAAACCGCCCTAACGCAGTTGCGCCCGCGCCGCCAGTTAATTCTAAGCCATCATATTCCAGGCCGGAAAAAGTACTACCCAAAATATCCAAAGGCAGAGCTACTTCAGTGCGGGCGTTAATCTGACGCTGGATATACTGCCGCATTAGCTCATCAACAAAATCTTTGGGGACAAAGACATTGCGGTTTGATTCGGATTCGATAATTCCTACGATTTTAAAAGTATATTCAAGAGGGGTAGTTATTTTTTCGTAGTTCCAATATTGGGAAATTTCATCTTGCCGCTCTCTTTCTTTTTCGTCTATTGCTTCTTGGGTTAGTTTTCTAAAAACCATTCCGGCCTGTGTCATTTCTGTCTCGTAACTTTGCATTTTGGGCAAATCGCTAAAGCGAATAATTATTTCTTTCCCCAGCAGTTGGTTTTTGTCATATTCAATACTTCTGCTTTTAATGGGAGAAGAGTTTTGCATAGCCGCGGGGTCTCCTCGTCCCATTGAGCTTCGAGCAATAGCAATTTCATCCTGGCCGCCCCAGTCCTCATACACTTCTATAAAGCTGTTAGCGTTTAAAACTATTGGTATGGGTTCATCAGGAATATAGGAGAAATTCTGATCGGTATACAGGCCGGCTACCTCGCTATCCAAGGGAGTTAGGCGACTAATTGCCAATAAGAGATTTTCTACCAAGTCTGTCGTCACAGCGTCATTTATTGGCGCAGGAGCTAATATTTGCGTATCGGCGACATTGTCTATTGCTTCGATAACGGCAATGTCATTTTCTGTGTAATATAGGTCTTCAGGGCTAAAACCAAAACCATGGGATGAAAACTGCTCGGTATCTTTCTTTAGCTCAATGAGGGTGTTCTGTTCTTCTATGGTGCCAAAGATACTAATCTTCGCGGCCTCATGGATATTGGATACCTGGCTAGAAATAACAATGATTAAAGATACAAGCAGAGCGATGGGGACTATCAAAAACAAAGCCCTGGAGCGATGCCTCTTTAGTTTTTTAAAATTGATTTGGATGTTGTAGTTGAGTTTCATTCAATGAAGCCCCTCGCTTAGCGGGGCTGGCAGGCCCAATTCTATCTATGGTTATTTACCAAGGCGCCCTTGTCAACATGAAAAGATGTATCAAATTTTTTGCCTAACTTCTCATCATGAGTGACTAAAATAATATTTACCCCGCGTTCATGTACAGCATCAAATATTTCAATAACCTTATTGGCATTATCTTTATCCAAATTACCGGTGGGTTCATCGGCAAGAAGTAGTTGAGGATTATTGACTAAGGCCCTAGCAATAGCCACCCTCTGCATTTCTCCTCCCGACATTTCGTTGGGATAATGCTTCATGCGATGTTTCAAGCCAACCATTCCCAATAGTTCCATTGCTCTTTTTTCTATATCTTTCGGGGTTTCGCTGGATATTTTCGCTGGCAGGATAACATTTTCCAAGGCGGTAAGATAGTCTTGTAGATAAAAGAACTGAAAAACAAAACCAATAGTTTTGTTTCGGAAAGCGGAAAGTTCTTTATCATTTAATTCATTTAATAACTGCCCATTAATAGAAACTTTACCGGAGGTAGGATTATCTAATCCTCCCAGAATATGGAGTAAAGTTGATTTGCCCGAACCCGAAGGACCAATCACGCAAAGGCTTTCCCCATTATCCAAGTCAAAAGAGAGATCTTTTAAGACAATGGTTTGGGTATTACCCTTTCCATATATTTTTGTAAGATTTTCCACTCTAATCAGTTTGTTCACGACATCAATAATACAATACCAGCTGCTGTTTTCTTTCAAATCAACCCGTCGAGCTGACATTAATCACATTCGTAGGGGCGGGCCTCTTCAAAGGCGGGGTTATAATCTGTTCGCAATGAAATAGTGCCTTTGGGTTTGGAGTAAGAAAACACCACCCTGTTGCGGGGTGGTGTTCTGTAAAACTTTTTTGTGTCTAGTATTCAACACTACTGCCCAAGCTTATAGTGCATTAGCCAGTTTAGGCCCCATTCTATGGAAATAATCGCCCCTGCTGGTGATACAATAAAGCGGTCACCAATCTTCGTTTCCTGCCAGGCAGACTCACTCGTACGGTATGTGCCCGTCTGCTCGTCAGTTGTTTCCCATTGATAGAAAAACAGGCGGTGGGTCACCTTGACAGACCCCTGGGGCTGAGGACAATTGATCACTTGCCCTTTCTCCCCCCAGGAACTGGCCACGCCATCCCCGCCTTTAAAAATACCGCGGTCATACTCAACGCGACATTCCCAAGTTAAAGCAATGACAGTAATTATCGTTGCTTCCGGGTATTCCTCGCGGACCAGGGCGAGCCGTTCTTGCTCGCCTAAATCCTCAGCCGCCCAGGCGGATGGTTCTGTTTCGGGAGGTGAAAAAAATTCACAACCCAGAATCAGCATTAAAGCAACCAGGTACACGATAACTCTCAGGCTTTTTCTCACGAACTTCTCCTTTTCTTTGTGTGTGTGCTAGGATTATAAACTCAGAAATCTAATACATCCCATGTAGCTTTACGGGCATTGTACTATCCTGTGGCCCGATAATAGCATAAAGCCACTCGGATAGCAATTTGGGGTGGGTAGTGAGTTCATATATGATCCAGCGGTGATGATTTATTTAATAACTTCAAAGTCTTTGATATTAAGTTAACTCTTTGGACCGACATTTGTATCATATTTGTATGCAGGTGTCGGTGTCTCTAGGAGCAGTCAGGCGTGCCCTTCCCTATCGGGCGGGGAGTCAAAAAAATAGCACCCTCGGGCGCGGAAGAATATGACGAGTCACTTGCACACAGCTGTGTACTGCAACCAACCTGTCGTTTGTTCTCCGCACCTTTGGGCGCTTATTTCCTTTGCACTTATTAGTAGTTTATTCTTAACGCCAGAACTGCCACCACGGCTTGCTCTCTTTGTACAATTCCTGCGCTCCGGCGACCACTTCTTCACCGACAAATCTGGTTGACTTACTACCCTGTCGGACGATCTTGGTAATACGGACAAAGCAACCTGTTGAGCCGGGCGGCCTGCTAACGGTAGCCATGGCTTTTACATAATAGTCACCTCGCCCTCCTTCGTACTCGACATCGTCGCCGACTTTCAGATCTTTCAAGCCATCATAACCAATGCATTTTGGCATTATGCCTCTCCTTTGAGTTTTGTTCTAGGTGCAAGATTTTCTAGTGAATCCTACGTGCTTCAGGATTTTTATTATACCCTAAAAACCACCCACTTGCAACCCTATCGGACTTGTGCATGGAGGGTGAACTTAGTACGGACGGATAGTGGAAATCTCTTTAATATCTTTGAAGTGTTTAATATTAAGCGTGGCTAGGTCTTGCCCTAAAACTAGTGCCGTGGCGGCAATAAACGCATCGGGAATTCCTAGGCGCGACTTGTGAAAATACTTGCCATACAGCATGTAAGCCTGATCAGAAATCTCTTGGGTAACCGGCATTATTTTAACCTCGGCACTTTCTAAAAACTTTTCCAGCTTGGGAATATCCCGTTTCTTTGGCAGACCGGCAATAATTTCCATGACGACTAATACTGATGTTACTAATTCCGTTTTGTTTTGAAAAAAATCTTTTGCTTTGGGATTACCTTTAAGAAAATCTATAAAGAGGTTGGTGTCAACAAGCATAATGATTTGGTCTATTTGCGAGCCCAGGAGGTTTTTCTATAATCTGCGGCTAACGCCGCGGCGGTCTTTCTCTCGTTTTTCAATAGACCAAATAAGGATAGATTTAGTTTTTTCTTACCAGGTAATACCTTTTCTTTTGCGGGGTAAAACTTAACAACTTTGGCGACGGGGATATTTCTTTTTGCGATAATAAAAGATTTATTATTGAAATACACGCTATCCACAAGCTTGGAAAGTTCTTTCCTGACGCTGGAAATATCAACAATGGGCTCCAAACCAAGGTTATTATACATAATTGTACTTAATTGTACGGATATACAAAGCCAATGTCAAGCGGCAGAATTTCTAAGAAGCTTCAAATAGGGTTCAACCCTCAAATAGGGTTCAACCCTCAAAGAGGGTTGAACCCTAATAAGATTAGCGTCATTGAGGGGGAACATTACCGCATACAACCGCCGCCGCGAATTTTCTCTCGGCTTTTAAATCCCATGTCCATGCCGCGTACACCATATTCGCGTAAGGCATCAAAGTCAATGCCGCTTTCCTCGGCCCAGCCCTGCCATTCTTCCCTCAATTGCTGGTGCCTTTCCCTCATTTCTTGTTTCTTCTCCATAAGCGTTTGCCTCTGATCTTCGGTTATGACTCCGTCAGCTACCGCCTCGCCGAGATTTTCTTCCATCTTTTCTCTCATTAATTCCTGACGTTTCTGAAAACGTTCTTGACGGAAATTGTCCATAACTCCCTGGACTTCATCGGCATTAAGACCAAACTGATCGGCAACTCTGTCAGTAAGGGACAGGCCTAAATTATCAGTCTGCGCTTTTGCAGTAGTGGCCCATAGACCGCCAACTGTTAGAACCGAAATCGCCGCTATGGCAATTATTGTTTTTTTTGTCTTCATCTTTATCACCCCCTCAATGAGGCTCCCAGCAGTAATTACTGCTGGGTCAGCCGAATTGAGCCCTGTACCGATCGGCAGCGGCTACTGCCGGGCTGGTATCAGGGGCTCTATATCTAATACACCCACCGCAAATTTTTCTTTCAGAAGATTTTAAAAGAGGCTTCGTAAAGAGGTATAAGCATATTTTATCTGGGATTATTGAAATATAGCTATAGTGACCGAAAATATATTTCGGTAATCCCTTGATGCAGCACTCTTTGCCGCGGTCATGGTAGACGTGGCGCGGCGCTGAAGCGCCGCCGCTACAGACATTCATGGAAGCGCTATAAAAAACGTGTCGAATCTGTTTTGCGGGAACTTTATTGCAAAGTCATAATTATCAAAACAATAGAAGTAGCAATTATGACTGGATTTCGTGATAAAATTAACCTGCTAGTTGATCTTTTGATGAATAAGAAATTCTGTGTTTCCAGTCAAAACCGCTATCAGCTGATTGATATTACTCCCCAAGTGGAGAAAATTGTTGTGGAGAGTAAAGTTGACAATGGTTTGTGTTTGGTTTTTGTGCCGCATTCCACGGCGGCGGTTATTCTAACGGAGAGCGAGGAGGGTTTAAAAAATGATTGGTTGGCGGTCTTAAAAAGACTCGTTTCCGGATTCGCTTTCCTTCATGATCGGATTGACAACAACGCCGACTCACATATACTTTCCGGTCTTTTGGGGCAGGGGAAAACTTTAGCGATTGAAAAAGGCAAGCTGATCCGAGGTACGTGGCAGCAGATATTCTTAGTTGAACTTGATGGTCCCAGAAAACGAAGCGTGATTGTTGCGCTTTCGCGCTCACATTGAACAAACACTGGATGTTTATTGGCGACCTCATTATGACGAATTCTCGTGTAAGATAGAAGTTAACCCTGAAACAGCGAGCAGCCCTATTACTTGAGGGATTATGTCGCATAATATTATTTCAATTTCCAATCTCTATAAATCTTTTGGTTCTACAGAAGTTCTTCATGATCTGTCTTTTGAAGTGGAAGAAGGAGAAATCTTTGCTTTCCTGGGAGCTAATGGTTCCGGGAAAACCACGACAATTCGTTGTTTGCTGGGGATATGTAAGGCTTCCAGTGGAGAGCTTCTAATTGATAATCAGCCTTTTGATTACTCTTTAACCTCTATGCTCGGATATCTTCCGGAAGAACGAGGTTTGTATACTACTTCGCGGGTTTTGGAAACAATGGTATATTTTGGCGAAATCAAAGGGCTAAACAGAAAAGAAGCAACCAAGCGTGCATATGAATACCTGGAACGGGTGGACTTACTAGATAAATCAAATACTGAAATTAAGAAACTTTCTTCTGGGCAACAGCAAAAGATTCAACTTGGTATTACCATTATCAACCGCCCTCGGTTACTTATTCTTGATGAGCCAACTAAAGGACTGGATCCGGTTAACCGCTCTTTGCTTATGAATATGCTAACGGAGTTGAATAAAGCCGGTTCTACAGTTGTCTTTATTACGCATCAGATGGAAGAGGTGGAGAAAATTGCCGATCGCTTGGTTATGATTAAAGAAGGCAGAGGCATCCTGTATGGTAATGTTGACGAAGTCAAACGTCAGTTTGGTATTAATACGATTCACCTCAACTACCGCGGGGATTTACCAGAGAACAGTCAACTTTACACTTTTACTACTCAAAATCATTTTGCCGAAATTACCCCGCAGAAAAATATTACCTCAGAAGCAATAATAAGATTTCTTTTAGAGAAAGATATTAAAATTAGTAAATTTCAAATTGCTGCTCCGTCATTACAGGAGATTTTTATAAAAGTCTCGTAGGATCGTAGCACTCGCTAATCAAATTTGTCTAGTATTCTAATGTAGCGGCTAGACTTCCACGCGATGCCGCATGGCTGTCGTAGCCTAGCGACTTAATAATGTGATCTCTCCTGATGCGGGTCTAAAGACCCGCCGCTACAAGTGCTCATGGACGGGATGTTAATTGGGAATATAGCAAATTTGTTTGTGATTATTAAATGAAAAGAAATACAATTTTACTCGTAGCCAAGAGAGAATATATTAAAACTGTTCGCAAACCTTCCTTTTGGATTGCCACTTTAGCATTTCCTATTCTTATTCTCATTGTTAGTTTTGTTTCCGGATATTCGGCGCAGAGAGTGGAAGAGAAAATTAAACAAGAAGCTAAAGAGGCAAAACTTATTTTGATAGTCGATAAATCCCGGATTATTGATATGCAGATTCTTCTGCCTCCTTTTGAGCAGATAGAACTAGACAAGCTGGAGTTTGGGATAGACAGGGTAAAAACCAACGAGGCCGATGCCCTATTTGTTTTTCCTGAGGACATCCAGCAATCTCAAGTGATTTCAATTTATGCTCAGGATGATGGGTTAATAAATCGCGGCAAATACAACGATACCGCACGCCAACTGTTAAAACAAAGCCTTTTACTTGGATTGGAAGATGCAAACAAAATTAATCTTTTTAACCAAGAGCTCAAGATTCAATCAACGCACTTTAAAGATGGTCAAGAAATTAGTGATAGGTTGGAGGACTTTATTGTTCCGGCAGCTTCTGTAATCTTGTATTTTGTCCTTGCTTTTCTGGGAAGCAACTTTTTGTTGATGAGTGTTTCCGAAGAGAAAGAAAACCGCGTTATCGAAATTATACTTTCCATTATGAGTCACAGGGAGATCATCTGGGGGAAAATAGTCGGGTTGCTGGGAGTTATTTTCACGCAAGTGATCGTGCTTTTAATTTTAGGGGGAGCAATTTTTTGGTTTTCACGCGACAGTCTGCCGTTTTCTATTGACTGGTCCCTAATTCCGATTGATCCCGTTCAAATACTTATCAGTTGTTTTTATATTATCTGCGGCTTTTTAACTATTGCCACTGCAATGGTGGGTGTGGGTTCGGCAATGCCAACTTATAAAGAGGCCCAAAGTTTTTCGTCATTCTTTATAATGCTGTCAATTTTCCCTATATATTTTGCTGCTCTTATCTTACAGGAACCAAATGGGCCAATCGCTATGGTTACCAGTTATTTTCCCTTTACTGCCCCGCTGATTTTGTTGATCCGCAACGCCTTAGGGGCTTTGTCTTTATGGGAGACTTTTGTAAGCAGTGTTATCCTTTTAGGGTATGTTGCCGCTGGGTTTTATTTTTCCTTCAAACTCTTCGAATTTGGCTCACTGGAATACAGCCAAAAACTTTCCCTAAAACGTCTGTTTCAGAGAAGGTAACGTGGAGCGGCGAAGGGGGCTCGAACCCCTGACCTTCTGCTTGGCAAGCAGACGTTCTACCAACTGAACTACCGCCGCAAAAAACCAAATCGGCTCGTATTGCACCTGTCTGAAGCCATTAGACTGTTCTACCAACCCCAGAACTATCTGCAAAGCTTCGCTTTGCTGATTTTGTTTTAGTACAGTGCTGGTGGGTTCGGGAGGACTTGAACCTCCGACCTCCTGGATGTAAGCCAGATGCTCTAGCCAACTGAGCTACGAACCCTGTACGCACCCTCCAATTTTAACAGAAAAAAGTGCTGTGGTAAAATGAAGCGGCGGGTCCGTAGCTCAATGGTAGACCTGCCTGCCGGTTTACCCGCCTCTGGAGGGCAGGCAGGGCAGTTGCTCCGTTAGCTCAGTGGTAGAGCAGTTGCCTCTTAAGCAATTGGCCGCAGGTTCAAATCCTGCACGGAGCACCAGGAAATTCAATGATTTGTTGCGCGCCCGCCTTGCGTCGCTACGGCGAGGCAGGTTCGACTCGCGCCGGGCCCACCATGTCGTTCCCACTGTCGTTCGCGAACGACGTGGGTTCGCGAACGCCGCGGCCTGCCATATACTTCCTTATCTTCTCTAAGGTTAATCAATTGAATGAGCTTTGCCCTGTTGTTTAATTATTGAAGAAAGCGCGCCTTTACGATACCCGCAGTATTCGCAATCCATGTTTTCTTGTGGGATTTGGTCGGAGTCCAAGCATTTTTTAAGTTTTATAATTATGGGTTCTACCCAAGAATCGTCCCCCTTATAGGGAATAAGTAGTAATTTGAATTCTAATCTTGCATCGAATTTGGGGCGGTTGCGTCCGGCATTGGCGTAAACAAAGTAGCCAGTATCGGAAACTTTAAAGCCATTCTGGCGGAAAATCCACTGATAAATTTCTATTTGCCTTTTATATCCCTGTTTATATTGATCGTCTAGAGAAATCTTTTTGTTGGTGCTGGTAGATTTATAATCTACAATAATTAATTCCTTGGTTGGATTTTGCCAAACATCATCAATAATGCCGCAGATTTCCAGGTTGGTTTTTTGGTGCAAACAGGATGTCCCTTTATAATTGTACATATCATCGCGCCATACACGCAGGTCGGGATGATCAAAAGGAATGGCATCAATGTCGTATTCTTTCATTAGTTCATGTTTCTCGCCATTTTTACGGAGCAGGTCAAATTCATTTTTTAGCAGGGTATCCACGGCGGCATTAAGTGTAAAGGCGGGAAAGTCGGGCCTTTTTATCCCCAGGCGCCGGTCCAGATAGAAACAACGGGGACATTGTGAGAAAAGGTCAATTTTTGAGCGGCTAATACGGTAGGGTTCGGAAGAGTTGGGTGTGTACAGATTTCTTTTTCTTTTGTAAAACATGGGTGA
>JAHISN010000001.1 GCA_018818265.1 Patescibacteria group bacterium
CTGAGTTGAAACTCGTAGTAAACAATAGAGCCGGCCAACTGTTTTTCACCCTCTTCAGTTTTTTCGAGTTCGCTCTGGGCTTGAATTTTTTCTTCTTCAGTTTGTTCTATTTCCTGCGAGGTGTCGTTTAGAGCGTCATCAAGATCGTCGGAGAAAACGGTGCTTGGCGTAAACGAGAGCAAGAGGGTTAGTAAAATTGTGGTAGTTATAAGTTTACGGAACATAAAATGGCAAGCGATTGAGCAATCAAGCGATTGGGAAACTGCACTCTTTTAACGTTACAATTATTCTACTCGGAGATTGGTAAATCGTCAATTGGGAGAGCAAAAGCGAAGAAACAGATTTATCTCCGCCCTGACCTGCCTCGCTTGCGGCGACCCGTCTCGACCTGCTTTGCCGGAGCTTCAGCGGGGCGGGCGCAAGATGGGAGGGTGGGATATTCTGTATTTTTCCTATAAAACTCATGTGGCAGGGAGGATGTTTTGAAACTTGACGGGAAATATACACCTAGTATATGATGTATATCATGAAAAGATATCAAATTTACTTAAATCCCCACAGTGTGGGCATTTTGGATGAAGTGGCTTCTGTCAGTGAGGTAACCCGCTCTGAGCTTATTCGTGAGGCAGTTGATGCCGTAGCCGCGCGGGTAGGAGTGTTGTTGTCTCATTTAAAAGCTCCCGATAAGGATTCTTATAAATGGCTTCGCGAACTTACCGGTACATTTGAGGTTGAAGGTAAGAAGCAGGTAAATCTTTCAGAAAATATTGATGAGATTTATTACCGATGAAAGTTTTCGTTGATACGGGAGCCTGGCTGGCTCTGCAAATAAAAAACGACCTACATCATCACGCCGCGAGAAAATTTTCCCAGAAATTGGAGGGGAGAAGGGCGCATTTATTTACCAACAGTTTCGTTTTAAGCGAAGCTTATACGCGTCTAATCTATGATGTTAATTTAGAAGCGGCGAGAGTTCTCCGACAAAAAGTTATTGCTGGCTCAAACAAAGGCAATTTAACCCTAATAGAAGTTAACTCTATGGACAGAAATCAAGCTTGGGAAATCCTTCGGAAAT
The DNA here is from genome assembly GCA_018818265.1 of Patescibacteria group bacterium. Taxonomy (GTDB): domain Bacteria; phylum Patescibacteriota; class 4484-211; order 4484-211; family 4484-211; genus JAHISN01. Next base: position 1,076 of record JAHISN010000001.1, read on the forward strand.
TTTCGGACCATAAACTCTCTTTTACTGACGCAACTATCATTGCGAACTTTGAAAAATACCGAATGGACATAATTTTTACTTTCGACCGCCACTTTGAAGCCGTAAAGCTCCCCACGCAGATGGTTAATTAGTGAAGATGTTGAGTTAGATCTGAGTGATGATGATCTAACAGCTCTTAAGAAAATCTTATTGGAGATTGCCGATTTTAGGTTTTAATCAGCTTGTACACGCCAGCCTTTCTGCCAGATACCAAGGTGTTTAATTTTTGCCTAAGTTTGAATTTATCGGGAAAATTATTAATTACACCTTCCATTAATTCTTTCTTCTCAACTATCAGTACTACTATTCCCTGACTTTTCAAAATTCGATAAAATGAATCGAACATTTGAGTATAAAACTGCTCAAGATTTAGACCTTTTCCCAGAAAATGACCCCATGGTGGGTCGGTGACAATTTTATTTATCGATTGATCGCTCAGGCTTTCTAGTTTTAGGGCACCCCACTTTTCAACTTGAATATCTAGTTTGAGTTCTCGAATTCTTTTTCTTAGTTTGTTAATCATCTGCAGATTATTATCACTGGACAGAATTTTCCTGTATGGAAAACAAGTGGCCCTTTCGACGGGAATCGCCCCGTGGCCGGCAAAAGGGTCTAGAAAGATATCATTTCTCTGAGGCTCGGAGATAAGGCAGAGTAGGTGGGCAAGTTCTGGTCTCAATTCTCCCCTAGGTAACGATTTGATATTGTCGGGGTGACGGGTTAACCTCAAGCCAAATAATCCCAAGCCATTTCTTCTTAGCAAGAACCAGAATTCGATCTCTGGGTTACCCATGAACCAGAAGGCCACCGCTGTAAGGCGGTGGATGAATCACGTCGCTCGCGAACGACGTGATGAATGGCCTACGGTTCAGGGTTCCGCCCCGCGGTGGAAACCTGCACTAAGTGGTGCCGCGGGAGTAAGCCCGCGGGGCTCCACTTCGGTCAACCTTTGACTTAAATTCTCTTTGGATTATATTTTCGACTCTCTCTAGTAGGTTTCGGTCAATGGATACAAATTGATTTTCTACCGAAGCAATGATTTTAAATGATTTTTCCCTCCAGGGTAAATAAGTGCTGAGTCTTTCTTTTAAGTTGACGTGCTTGATAGCGTGTTTTATTAAACTTTCTATATCTTGATTGTCTTTGAGTCTTAAGGATTCAAGAAAAAAATAGCTGTTGTTAAAAAATCTTAATTGTTGTATCTTACTAATCGAATTGGTAGTCGAGTAGATGATTAGTCCATCGAGCAAGGTTTCTGTGTGCACATCCGCAAGCGAATTTTTGACTGCTTTTTCCACTACCGTGTCAAATCCGGTGATAAAGGTGGAGAAGTACTTTCTTCCTGGCACAAAGTAATTGTAGCAGATAGTTGCGGTGCCCCACTTCGCGATGGCCTGCAGGGGGTATTTTTTACTCGTTGAGTCAATGATGATTTGCAGGGCTTATTTGGCATTGGGGCGGCGTGTTTAACCTACTCGCCGTTTACGTACATCCACGAATCTGCAGATCCTCTAATGAGGAGTAGTAGAAAAATGTCTATGCCGAAAATATCAATACCGATGGCGAGTTATTTTTAGGGAGTACTTCGTGAGAATGAGGAAAATGAGGCAGCAGGATTTTTTGGATAAGTATTCCTGCTGCCCTATTTATTACCCGCCCAGGCCCCAGGCCAAGACCCATCCACTTAGCAGAGCAATAACCCCGATTAGCCAGATTACTGCTCCAATGACTACTGCGCCATAATCGTGAATGCGCCAGCCGTTATTTAAAATCCAGCCATGTTTATAGATATCCCCTCCAACTTTGGCCAGGACAATTCCTGGCAATATGCATAGCAACGCTATGAACATTCCTTTAACCTCCCCTGCCTAATCATTTTAATCGCTTTCCAGAATGTGAATTTTGAGCTTCTTGCTAACTGACTAGGATTATAACATTTCACTTCTTTTAATTTTATACAGCCAGATTGGACGTCCTGTTGAATTGTCTTTTGAATCTTCTTGCCAGCCGGGGATGCGGAATCCGACTGATACTACCCGCGTGTTTTTGGGTAACTCTTTTTCCAATTTAGACCGCAGATTTTCCAGTAATCCCTGCATTAAATAGAGCACGACTACCGTGGCTTCACTTAAATCAGCCTTTAATAAATTTCTGCGATAGATGCGAATTTTGTTCTTAAAACGACGAGTGAGGAATCTGGCCTTGAAATATGGCCAGGGAGCAATCTCATAACCGATAGCTTTTTTAGCATTAAATTCTCTAATTGCCAAAAGTAGTAGTCTGCCGTCGCCGCATCCCAAATCAAAGACTATGTCGGTATTTCCCACGTTGGCAAGTTGTAAAGACTTTCCGCTGGTGTTGTAAGGCGTGGGGACAAAAGGTGCACCATGAATTTCAGAAACAACATTTGAGATGAGAATAAAGAAAAAGAGGCAATCAATTATCAGAACAATAAAAAGTATAGAGAAGGTAATAATAATCATCAAGGCTAAACTTATTTTACCAGAGGTAAATTTTGGCGGCTAGACGAAGTGGCTATTGAAAAACCTTTGTGTTTGATATAAAGTGAATACTTGCGTCTGAACAAACGAAAAAAAAGTTTCTCAGAAGGAGAATGAAAGTGTTGCGTAATCGAAAGGTCTACATTGTTGGTTCTTGGATGATCTATGAAGACAACGTCAAGTCGGCCTTAAGGGAACTGGAGCTTGTGATTGTCACTGAGGTTGAGAAGGCTGACATCATCATTACCTTTAACTCAGGAGGTAACACTGCTAGTATGCAGGCAATCGGCAGGATGATTTCCCGGCGCCAGCTTCCAAGGCTAAAGCGAATTCTTGTTTTGGATCCTATCTCGAGGAATCCGACGAAAATATTCAAGTTTCTCCCACGCAGCCTTCGCCGGCATTTCTACGCGCCCTCTGCAGACCTAGCGAATGCAATAAGTAGCAACCTCTAACTTCTGGCAGGGATTCCTCCCAAAAAGAGAATCCCTGCTAGTGATTTTATCGGATCACGCCGCAATCTTCTCGCAATGATAGACAGGCCAGATGAATGGCCACTATATCTCTGAGAGATATGGAAAGACATATGGGGCTTCTATTTCGATAAATGGCTATCTATTTTCTGACCTGAGGGTTTTTTATGTTGCAGTTTTCTCAACCGACTTTGCTAGTCTTGATTTTAAGCGCGAAGCTTTATTGCGGTGGATAATATGTTTCTTGGCGGCGATGTCCAACTCGCGATAAGCTTGGGGGAGAATTTCTTGAGCCTTTTTCTTGTCCTTGGCTTTGGCCGCTTCACGAACAGCTTTAACTGCCTGTTTGAACTTCCTTTTAGTTCGCAGGTTATAGACTTGTTTTCGTTGTGAGCTGCGAAGAGCCTTGGCAGCAGACTTGATTTGAGGCATAATAAACTTCCTGTGTCCGTAAATCTAAACACAATATACTATGCTGGACAGTATATCATCAAAAGAGGTAAGATTCAACAAGGATTGAAAATCCGAATTTTTGGATTTCCGAAATAGGAATAAAGCGATTGAGGTGTCAGGCGAGTAAGCGATAACCCTAGCACCATGCGGTGCGGGGCAAGCTTTTAACTTGAAACTATGTCCTACATTGATCTTGGAACATACTCAACTAACAATTCACGGGGAAGAAGGTCGTCTCTAAAATTGCCGAAGCTGACGAAGTTGCTCAAGAGATTGCTCCTGCTGTTTCCACTAGCGTGCGTTGTTTTCTTCACCTTCTTCTGGTTGCGAGCGCCGGCAGGGACAGTGTTGGGAAAGTTCAGAGCGGCTTCCGGTTCGGTTATATCTCATATGCTTCCCGGTTCGCCACGACTTAAGCAGGAAGATGGAGTAACGAATATTTTGCTAATTGGAATTGATCGTCGTTCAAGTGTGCCTTACACTTATCAGGGAATAGACGGCGCGGTGGTGCACAATGGCTTTTTGGCAGACACAATTATGGTTGCTTCGGTAAATAGTGCTGCGCATCGGGTTAGTTTACTTTCCCTACCTCGGGATCTATGGGTAACTATTCCGGCCTACGGCGATTTACAAAAACAATATTCCAAGATAAATGCCGCTCACGCTCTGGGAGACCGCTTTAGTAACGAGGAAAATGGAGGCATTCTGCTGGTTAAAGAAGTTGTTGAAGAAATTGCGGATATTCCCATTCATTACTGGGCCCGCATTGATTTTGAAGGTTTTGAAAAAGGCGTTGATGCTGTAGAAGGAGTGGATATTTTGGTAGAAAGAAGTTTTGATGATTATATGTTTCCCCGCCTCGGTTTTGAAAATGCGGCTTGGGAACAGCGTTGGGAGTATGTCCATTTTGATACCGGAGTTCAGCACATGGATGGGGCAACCGCCCTCAAGTATGCTCGCTCACGTCATGCTTATGGGCCAGAAGGAACTGATTTTGCTCGTGCCCAAAGACAGCAGAATGTTATCATCGCATTAAAAAACAAAGTTATTTCTTCGGAGACACTTTTTAGTGTGACTAAGATTAAGGCGCTGTACGGGGCAGTGGCAAATAATTTAAAGACGGACATCGAACTTTCAGAAATCCCGTATTTTTTCTCACTAGCGCAGGATTTGGCGTTGGAAGAAATAAAAACTTACAGTTTAACAGACCAAGAATCTCGCTTGCTGACCACGCCAGCGGATATTTCTCTATATGGTAATGCCTGGGTACTCATTCCTACGGCAGGAAGCAATAATTTTTCCGAAGTACAGGAGTATGTTAAGAAGGCTCTCTATTAACCGCGATTCTGCTGATTCACGCACCAGAACACCACTACTGCCAATGCTACAGTGTCGGGTTTTCTTCATCCACCTTCGCAAGCAAACTCCGGGGTACCAGTCATGAGAACTTCACTTCTCCCGCTTGAAAACTCTTTTTTTTAGTGAGCGGACAGTTCGAGGAATGGGAGCATCGGGGTCATAGGGGAAAGCTTCAACAATGTCATCCAGTATCGCGGCCGCGTCACTTGTTTTAAATTGTCGATAACTAAGATAGTTGAGAATCGCCTCTTCGATTTGTTTGTTGTGTTTTTGAGGAAATAAAATTTTTAAGACCCGCGGCATTGACATAGTTGTGCGTAAGTACAAGATGCAGAATGGGTTTTTGTCTTCGATAAAAAATGAGAGAAATTTTTCCCAGCCAAATTCGTGATCCTCAATTTTTAGCCCGGTATTGAGAAGTTCGTATTTAAGTTCTGAGGGCTCGTAGCGATTTAAACTAAAAAGTACAAATGCAACGGCAAGTACGACTAAAGATAATGTGTACTCTCTACCCAAGGCTAAAAGGACTATTACGAGTAGAGTTAGTGCTGTAAGGGTGGCAAAATAGGTTGCTGGTTTACTGTGGAACTCGCGGGATGGCGCTTTCCAAGTGAGTAAGACTTCGGGTTTTTCAAATCTGCTTTTTTTCTTTATCTCCCTTTTATCATCGGGGCTGAAGAAACTAGTTTTTTCCTTTGGCGTAGGTTGTGTTTGCTTACCCTTATTAGTCATGCTGAGTATATCTAAAGAAAATCATAGCACAGGGTTAATAACAAGACAAGTGGATTTTCACAGGATTGACCCCTGATTTGGGAAATGAACTCCTAAATGCTCATATGCCTTTATCGCAGCCACGCGGCCCTGGGTAGTTTTCTTTATTAGTCCTTTTTGTAGTAGAAATGGTTCTATGACATCTTCCAGAGTGCCTGGGTCCTCAGCCATGGCCGAACATAGAGTACTGAGTCCCACGGGTCCGCCCTGGAATTTCCTAATTAGGATATCAAGATACATCTGATCAATTTTGTTTAGGCCCATGTCATCCACTTCTAACATTTTAAGTGCTTCACGAACAATTTCCGAAGTAATGTTTTCCTGTTTTTTAACCTGTGAGTAATCGCGGACGCGCTTGATAAGATGATTAACAATCCGCGGGGTACCGCGGCAGCATTTAGCAATTTCTTCGCAGGCAGAAGGGGTAACATGCAAATCCAGAAGGCCAACAGAGCGTTTTGCAATTCTGGTCAAGTCGTCCTTGTTAAAAAAATCCAGTCGGTGAGTTACGCCAAATCGGCCGCGCAGAGGAGCGCTAAGAAGGCCCGCGCGCGTTGTGGCGCCTACGATAGTAAAACGGGGAAGGTCGAGCCTGATTGTTTGGGCAGAGGGGCCTTTGCCCAGGATGATATCCAGGCAAAAGTCTTCCATGGCAGGATACATGGTTTCTTCTACTGCCTTGTTGAGACGGTGGATTTCGTCGATAAATAAGATATCCCCTTCTTCCAGATTGGTTAGGATAGAAGCCAGGTCGCCGGTCCTCTCGATGGCCGGACCAGAGGTGATTTTAATCTGTACATTCATTTCCTGAGCCAGGATATGAGCTAATGTTGTTTTACCTAGTCCAGGCGGACCGTAAAATAATACATGATCCAGCGCCTCTTTTCGTTCCCGGGCCGCTTGCAAGAAGATCTTTAAAGATGAAAAAAGCTTATTTTTAATTGCACCGCCAAAAAAATAGTCCTCAAGCGTTTTCGGCCTTAAGGAACCATTGAGTTGTTCGTTATTTTTATTTTGTGGTTTGTCGTTTTGTTTTTGCATTTGTCTCTGCTAACTAACCCTTCCTAATATTTTTAGGCTCTGCCTAATATTTTTAGGCATGCTCTTACTTTTTCCTGTAATCCAAGCTTCGGGTCTGCTTCCCTCACCGCCCTCCGTGCTTCATTTTTTGTATAACCTAAACCAACAAGAGCGGCAATAACATTAGAGGTTTCTTTATCCTCAGTTAATTGAGAGATATCAAAGCTATCATCTTTTTCTAGCTTAGATTTGAGTTCCAAAATGATACGGTTGGCGCCTTTTTGCCCAATGCCGGAAACAGAGGTAAAAACTAGTGTATTGTTTGTTTGCACGGCCTTCTTAATTTCATCAACCACGGCCTGAGAAAGAATACCCAGGGCGCTCTTAGGGCCCACCCCGCTGATGTCAATTAAGAGTTTAAATAGGTGTCGTTGTTCGTAGGTGTCAAAACCAAACAATTCCATGCTGTTCTCTCGCACGTGTAAGTAAGTAAACAAATCAATAGCCGAGGCTTTTTCTGAATGGGAGATCAGAGGTTTGGGAACAGCAATTTCCCAGCTTACGGGCCCGGTTTGAACCACTAGGTGATCAGCCGTTTTCTGTTTAATTGTACCGGAGATTGAGAATAGCATGGTTCTAAGTTTCAGCCAAAGGCTGATCCGCCTATGGCGGAAAAATTAAAAGTCAAAAGTTAAAAGTTAGAAAAGACACCTAGTGTTTTCGGCTTTTAATTATCGATTCGTCTATCCAGTGAATAATTTCTGCCTAAGTTGAATTATTTTAAAAGTAATTTTGAATTTTAAATTCAGACTTTTAACTTTTCCTGCCTGCCGGCAGGCACGGCACTATTAACTTTGAATTCGCTGCTACCGCGGCGGTATATGCCACAGCTAGCGCGTCGGCGGCATCATCGGGCTTTGGAATTTCTTTTAAGTTCAAAAGTTGTTTGATCATCCTCTGAACTTGGCGTTTATCCGCACGCCCATAACCGCAAGTAGCGACTTTAATTTCCAGTGGGGTGTATTCTCTAATATTTAGATTTTTCTGCTGACAGGCTAATATAATGACTCCTCTTGCCTGTCCTACCAGCATGGCTGTTTTGGCGTTTTTACCGAAGTACAACTTCTCCACGGCAGCTAAGTCTGGTTTGATTTTATTTATTATATTAGTGATCTCCGCATAAATTTTTTCTAATCTGCAACCCAACGACATTGTTGGGGAAGTATCAATTGTTTGCCAATTTGCCGCTTGTAATTCTTGCCCTAAGCCTTTATGCCGAAGGGTTTTATTTTTAATCAACACGCCAATTCCTGTTGTTGCCAGTCCCGGATCAACACCCAGAATAACCTGTTTCTCGTTCATGGTAACACTGATTCTATGATATATTTTACTCCTTGACAAGGTGTGTCATAATGGGGCAGATTAAGCAAAGTCACTTGTAGTTAGTAGGTGAAGAACCCCGCGCGCCACATTTTATGTGGGCAGACGTGGCTCAGTGGATTTTAACGTGGCTTAATTCTAGCAACCCAGTAGTAATTACTACTGGGACTGTCATTAGGGAGGTGATAAGAATGACTGATATAGATAACACTCTACCTACCGATGATGAAGGATTGGAAGAAGTTGAAGTTGTGGAAGAAGAGGAAATAGCGGACGATGAGGATGACGTTTTAGGCCTAGGTGACGATGATGACGATCTTCTCGGCGATTGGGATGCTGACTGGGATGACGATGACGATGACGATGGCAAGGAAGAAGTAGAAGAGGTGGCTGACGAGATTGAGTAATGGGGACGTAAGATCGTCCGATTTCTTGGGGAAAGTGAAGAACCCCGCGCCTACCTGCCCGCAGGCAGGCTTTAGCGCGGGGTTCTTCACAATGTGGCATCTTCGCATTATCCTTGTTATTGTCTCAAAATGCTCTTTTTAATTACCTCCAGGGCCGTTTTTTTATCCTGCCACTCTCTAACTTTAACCCATTTGTCTTTTTCTAAATCTTTGTAATGCTCAAAAAAGTGGGCGATTTTATTTTTGATTGAGCTGGGGAGTTCGTCAATGCTCTCAATAATCCCATATTCGGGATCTACTTTTTCTCTGGGTACGGCAACAATTTTTTCGTCTTGTCCGGCTTCATCTTCCATGTCTAACATACCAATGGGCTTGGCAATAATAACTGAACCGGGAGCTACGGGATGTTTGGAAACAACCAAAACATCTAGGGGATCACCATCGTCGGCCTTGGTGTTAGGAATAAAGCCATAGTTAAAGGGGTAGTACATTGCCGTGTGCAAAAAGCGGTCTACGAAAATAGCCCCAGTTTCCTCGTCTATTTCATATTTAATACTTGAGCCTTGGGGGATTTCAATAACTATATTAACTTCCTGGGGCGCATTTTTTCCGGCGGGTAAATCTTTAAGACTTGACATTACTTCTATTCTATCAAGTTAGTCAATACTAAAGATTTGCACTTTTTGGGATTCGGCTTCTTTTTTAATAAAATTCCAATGACCAAGCATCAAATTCCAAACAAGGTCTAAATCACAATGTTCAAAATACCAAACTGACAATTTATTTCTAATAAAGCATAAAGGTATTTATTATGTGTTTTGGTCATTGAAATTTGGGATTTTGGTATTGTTTGTTATTTGGAATTTGTGATTTGAAAATTAAGTTCATTAAAACAAACAGTCCAGAGGGCAAAAGATGCAAGGCTTCAATCAACTCATTGACATAATCCACGCTCCTTGTATAATAAACTTACTCAAATGTCTAGCCTATTATCATTTGCTGAAAGAATTGATATTACTCTCTGGTTGGCAGTACTAACCGGAGCGGTGTTTGTTATTTCCATTCTTGTTATAATAGTGCTTGTTTTTTCTATTACTAACCGTCGGTGGATGAAGCGATTGTTTGGTAATTCCAGCAAAGAAAACCTAAAAGATATTTTGCAGGAACATCTTGAACGAGTTGGCGTTGTTCAAATTAAACTTAATGATGTGGAAAATATGTTAAGAGATGTGCAAAAGGCTAGCTTAACGCATGTACAGAAAGTTGGAGTGGTGCGCTTTAACCCTTTTGACGATACCGGTTCGGATCAGAGTTTTGCCATTGCAATTTTAGATGCTGAGGATAACGGTCTGGTTATCAGCGCTTTGCATAGCCGCGAAAGAACGCGCCTTTATGCCAAACCAATCATTCGCGGTCAGCCGGGCAAGTATCCATTTTCCGGAGAAGAAAAGAAGGCAATAAGTGAGGCGGGCCGCCGCAAGGCGTGCTAACTAAGTTTACCCCGTACCGACTCGAGGAGTCTGGTTCGGGGCTATAAGCTAATAACCCATGTCTGACGAAATTACCATTGATCTCTCCGAATCAAAGACAACCCCGCATTTTCTTCAAGTGATTCAAAAGAAGATCCGCTCTTTGAGAGAAATGTGGCGCAAATTGCCTTTAAAGCAAAAGATTCTTATTAGCGCTGGAAGCGCGCTTTTGGTATTGATTATTGGTTTTTTAATCTTTTGGCTTGGTTGTCCATCGGGCGTATTTTTGACAAATGTTGCCTCGGTTATCCAAAGAGGCGAAAATTTAGGAGATATTGCTTTAATTACTCCAGAGGGAATCCGTGATCAAGAGAGTCCGCTGGATGGGGTTTTGATTACTGTGCAGGAGATGGAGCAGTTAAACGCGCGCCGGCCACTGGCTGTTATTGTTGAAAACCATCCTGCGGCGCGTCCAGTTTATGGGCTTAATCAGGCCGATATTGTTTATGAGGCTTTGGTAGAAGGAGGTATCACTCGCTTTATGCCTATTTATTTGCGTAATGAAACGGATAAAATTGGGCCAATTCGGTCACTGCGAACATATTTTCTAGACTGGCTGGCTGGTTATAATGAACCTTTAATAATGCACATTGGTTATGCTCCGCCTGCGCCGCAAAGTGATTTTCGGGCTGATGTGTTGGCATATATGCGCAAACACGGTGATATTTTAAGCCTGGGTATTAACAACGGCACCAACTTTTGGCGTGTGCAGGATAAAGTTAGCCCTCACAACGCCTTTTCATCCACTGCGCGATTGTGGCAAAAAGCTGAAGAAAACGGCTGGATGGGCTTAAAAGAAATTGATAAGTGGTCGTACCAGACTGACATTCCGTTTGATGAACGGCCGGAAACACAGGAAATAGCTTTGAACTGGAATGGCTGGGGGCAGACAAGCTACTCGGTTAAGTGGGTTTATAATCGGGAAAACAATTATTATTTGCGGGAATGCGGCGGCCAGAAGTCCATTGATTCTGACACCGGCGAGCAAATCTGGGCAAAGAATATCGTTATTGAATTTTCTCAGCAAACCCTGGCGGGCGATTCGTTAAATCATATTTTGTACCAGACTACTGGTAATGGCGATGTTTATATTTTTAGGGATGGACAGGTGATCTCTGGAAGCTGGCACAAGAATACTCGAGCAGATCGAACCAAATATTATGATGGCGAGGGAAATGAGATTAAACTTAACCGAGGTAGAAGCTGGATTATGATGGCGCCGACGGGGTCGGAAGTTAATTATGAATAGGGACAAGCGACATTTGACAGGTAACTAGGTGGGGATTAAATTGTTAATGTGATAGTTAATGCATAGTTGATGCAGTAGTTAATGTGGCAGTTAATGAAGTAGTTAATGCATTTTAATTACCGCGAGCCCGAGCTCCGCCGAGGGGGAGCAAATTACCATGAACGATAAACTCCTAAAACTCTTCACATCTCGCGTTCGTATCAAGATACTGACGCTCTTTTTCACTTCCCGCAAGCCATTGTATGTTCGGCAGATTTGCCGGGCAGTTAGCGAAGAGATTAATGCCGTACGCAGAGAGTTGAATCGGATGCACAAGATTGGATTGCTAAAATCAAAGCCCAAAGGCAATAAACTTTTCTACAGACTGGACAATATGTTTGTTTTTTACCCTGAACTGGCGCGATTAGTTGTTAAATCCACGGGACTAGGAAAAGTGATTATTGAGCGTTCCGAAGACCTGGGAAATATTACTTATGCAATGCTCGCATTATCCTTTTGTAAAGGCCGCACAAGCAGTAAGCAAGAAGTGGATGTTTTTATTGTCGGGCGTGTCCGGTTGAGATTGCTTAAACAAATCATGCAAAACGCGGAAAAAGAATATGGTCGCGAAGTGAACTACTCAGTAATGACTCTCGCGGAATTTGATTTCAGAAAAAAGCGTCAAGACAACTTTATCCGTCAGGTCCTTGCCCAGCCCCAGGTGATGTTGATTGGCGATGAGGGGAGTTTTAATGAGAGTTGATCAGTGGTTAGTAGGTAGTTTTCAGTTGTAATTAACTGATGATGAGACGCAAATTAATCTTCCGATTGTAGTAGCGCAATCTCGCCGTGTGCCGATACGTAAAAGCTTCTCTACGTGTCCAGAATGGTACTGCAGTTATTGCGCGCTCTGCCTGCTTCGGTAGGGCTCTAAGGCGCAGAACCAGCCTCGCGTAGACGCGAGTCTGGGCGGGTAAATTCTGCTACTGCCCGACCGTAGTAGCGCAATTCATTGCGCGCCTACACATTTATAGTGTTTTTAGCAAATATATATGAAAACAAGATCGCAAGGCTCAAAGAGTGTTACTAAAAAGAAAAATTCTTCCAGCCACAAAGTTTTTCGTTCCGGCAGGGCGCTGGTAGTAACTGTTCCCGCGCCAGTAAGGGAGTGTTTGGGTATAAGGGCGGGCGATCCTGTGAATGTTAAAGTTGATATTGATAAACAGATGATTACTTACAAATTTCCAAAGACGCGGCAATTAAGGTTGTTGAAGGGCAAGTAGAAGCCTATTTCTTAGGCATCAAGGTGTTCAGGCAGTCAGCGGCCGGGATTTGGCGAATAGCTGTTTGTATTACTGTGCAAATTCTAAACCTTACCAGCAACTCCAGTCTCAAATTTATTGCCCATCAAGCTGCTGAGGTTCTCGGCTCTGGCGGTATAATTGTCTATCCCACGGAAACAGCTTATGGTTTAGGAGGAAAGGCGCTGGATGAGACTGTCATCAAAAATGTTTTTGCCATTAAACAGCGACCTCTAAATAAACCAATTCACATTATAGTTAAAGATATTCAAGAGGCAAAAAATTATGCCGAAGTTACTAAAGAAGGGATTAGGCTGGCAAGAAGATTTTTTCCTGGTCCCTTAACTTTGATCTTTAAGAAGAAATTCATTATTCCAGATGTTCTAACTGGCGGATTAGATACTATCGGAATCCGTATTCCGAATCACCCTGTCGTTATTGCTATCTCAAATATAGTCAGTTTTCCCTTTACCGCCACATCTGCTAATTTTAGCGGCAGGCCCGCGCCTTATAGTACCGAGGATGTTTTCAGTCAGTTCACGGGTAACGAAATTGATCTGGTTATTGATGCCGGTTCTTTGCCGCAGACGCTACCGTCGACTGTTGTAGATTTAACAGTGGCGCCATTTAAAATTATTCGCGAGGGGCCGATTAGTAGGCAGCAGATTGAAAATGTTTTGTGATCTGTGCATTATTAAATAAGCCCCGTATTAGGCCAAAAGTCAAATTCCTCGAAATGGGCAGTTTGGGCAGCTTGTTAGGCCATAATGTTTTTCCTCGAAACGTCAGACGTTTCTCCAAATTACCGTTGCAAATAACTGTTTCTGTAGTTGGTCCGACTGCTTGC
>JAHISN010000024.1 GCA_018818265.1 Patescibacteria group bacterium
TAAATTCGTCAATATCAGCCTTGGGCAAGTTGTTAGAAACCTACAGAGCGAAATAGAAATCAATGAGCAGCAAGTAATCAAAAAATGGAATAAAGAGATTGTCGAGAGCCTGAAATCCTGCTCAGTTAAGCAACTCCCCCCCCTAGGAACCACTAAGGCGCTCTTTGACAATCTCTCCGACAGTCTGCCAGAAGGAAAATCCGTTTTGCTCGACGGCCTCCCTCGCGAGATAGACCAAGTCCCCATGGTCACGGACAAAAGCGCCCGCCTCGGCAGGGAGGGCTATAATGTGATAGTGCTTGTAATTGACTTGGCTGATGACATTCTGGACGCCCGGATTGAAGCCCGACGTATTTGCCCTAAGTGCGGGTTTGTTGATGGCACACTCACTCCTATTATTAACACTGTTGAGCACGATAGCGGAGATAACAAATTCTATCTTGTCTGCCCAAAATGTCAGGTAAGAATGGTACGCAAGAAAGGAGATCAACTCTCCAAAGAAATCTACGAGCGGCGCGAGAAAACCGAAAAAACAATGCGCCTGCTACGTGAGCAGCTACCACCGGAACAATTAATTTATCTACGTACAGATGTGTCAGTAAATGAATTTGAAGGTAGCAATGAAGATCTTAATCTTTCCGTTGAACACTCTCTTGACGCCGAAGGAAATATTATCACTAAAAGAGAACCATTAATAGCAAACTGGCAAGGCAAGAAAGTATATTCGCTTTCGCCGAAAGGAGGAGTAGTAGAAATTATCAAACACCTAGCGGAAAAGGTTTGCTAACCGCCATGAGGAAGAATTGCAACATTGGTCTTATTCAGCCTATTAGACATATCTTTATTTAAGACACTCCCCTACTTTGCCCCAGCCCCTGCCATAAAGCACCTCCTCCGTAAGTAACGGGTAGTCCACAATTTCATCACTGTCGAAGTAAATAGCAATTTCTTTCTCCGCTTCCTCTACCGAACCCGAGGCATGCAAAATGTTACGAATGGGATGCTCCAAACAATCCGCCACTTCGTAAGACTCTACTGTATAATCACCCCGAATAGTCCCAACATCCGCATCCAAGGGATTTGTTGACCCTGCCGTTTTGCGACCCAAAGCTACAGCATGAGCACCCTCCCAAATCATCGCCAGCATCGGCTTGCCCCGAACATCATCAATTATCATCTGGCGAACCCATTTGCCAATCTCAACAGGATCACGACTATCCTCCACTCCATTAGCGTGGCGACTCTTGAGTGTTTTCTCTCCCACATTCCGATACCACCATTCTTCATCCGGGTACTGCCTAGTCAGATGCTCAGCTTGCGGCACAACCATTTTACAGGCCGCCAGCTTCATTCCACGTTGCTCAAAACGCTGAATAACTTCGCCAATCAGATGCCTTTGAATTCCATCAGATTTAACAGCGATAAAAGTTCTTTCTTTGCGTAATGACATAATAACTTATAGTTTTCAGTTTCTAGTGATTAGTTTCTAGGTTTTAGGTTTTAGGTTACGGCTTTTAGTTTATAGTTTGTAATTTTCAGTTGCTAGTCTTTAGTAACAGTAACCACCATTCGCTAAGCACTAACAACTAATCACTTTTGTATTTCCTCCAACTCTTTATAAGGTTTCGGAACAATCTCAATTTTACCATCCTTGTAAACTGTCACAATAGCGAACTGGGGCAGAGTATTCATGCAATCCCCGCCACAACCTGCCCCCACGGTAACCATTTTAAGCTTTGTCTCCGGCTCAAAATACTGAGAAAAATAGTGCACATCACCCGAAAAAATATAATCCACTTCAAAATCTTCAAAAAGTCCCAATAATCTCTGTCTTTGTTCCTCAACCACCCCGCTGGAAGAATGCTTTCCCATTACTTTATCGGGGAAAAATCCGTTATCATTATACAAGGGCACATGCGTAAAAACCAAAATAGTTTCCGCCCCCTCTCTCTTTACATCCATAAGTGTTTCTTCCAACCACTTTTCCTGTTGTGCAGACAATCCAAACTCCAAATCACTGTTATCTAGAAAGATAAAAGATATATTATCATAAGAAAATGATTTATAAGCAGGCTCACCAAACACCGTTTTGAAATTTCTCAGGTCATGATCAGGAACCCAATTATAATCGTGATCCCCGGGAATTACATAGTAATCCACTTCGCTGTCATCCAAGAATGTTTTGGCCTGCCCCAGTTTATCTAGTCCACCGCTATTGCTTAAATCCCCCAGATGAATTAAAAAATCGGTTTCTAAATTTTTGACTTTTTCTAATATCCGGGGGAAATACACCGAATCTTCGTGCGAGTCGGCTACTACGGCAAACGCGAACTCTCTCGTTTGCCCTGCCGCTTCATTTTCAGTCCCTAAGGACTTGCTTATACTACGTAAAATAGAATTTTTAGCACGATCTAAAAGCGTCCTTGCTGCCACCAAGAACCTATCTTCCAGACTGCCCCGTTCTTCAACCTTCACCGAGGATACAGTCCCTAGGACATCCTTTCCTAGCCCGACTACACTCTCCTTAGTCACCACACCAAACTTAAATAGTAAACCAATCCCCACCAAACCCAAGAAGGCCAGCACCGTGATCCGTATTAAAATAGCTTTTTTCGAGGCATTTTTCGAAGGTCTCCCCCGCCCCCTCTTTTTCCAAAGCATGATATGTTACGATACCCACCGATACCTTATGTGGGTGCTATGATAGCCTGTATTCTTGAAAAATATCTGTTAAAAATTCAATAATAACAATATTCTTAAATCCGAATTTTCGAATATTCGAATGCTCGAAACCTCTTTCGCTAAAAGTCCAATGCGGCGACAGAATCAGAATTCCAACTCCAATTCTCTAAAATAGTTCCAATAAAACTATTAGGGTTTCTGTTTCGAATTTCGGTCATTCGGATATTCGAGTTTTCCTCACTGTTACATCCCCTCAAGCACCTCAATTCCTAACAAATATAGACCATTTCTGATAATTTGCGCCGCGGAGGCTGTCAATAATAATCTTAAATCGCGCTCATTATCACTCTTTGCTTTTAGAACTGGCACTTTTTGATAAAAAGTATTAAACCGCTGGGCCAGCTCAATGAGAAACGGACATAACCGATGCGGTTCCAAGAATCGCATCGCCTCATTAACCACCTCCGGAAACTTGTAAAACAGCCGCAAAAGAGACTGGCCTTCTTCTGTAATGGCGAACTCACTCCCCACATCGAATGGTGCTGGGGTTAGTTCGCGCTCCCCTCCCCTTGAACGCGCAATAAATTGCGCTACTACACCTCTGTTAAAATCCGCTTTGCGCAAAATAGACCTAGCTCGGGCGTAAGTATATTGCAAATATGGCCCCGAATCACCCGTAAAAGAAACACTTTTGTCTAAATCGAAAACAATTGACTTCTCCGGCTCAACTTTGAGCATTGAGTACTTCAGCGCCCCCACAGCGACTTTTTCAACAATCCTATCTTTTTGAGCCGAGGGATACTTCTTTCCACTACTCTCTAGATACTCAACTATCTTCCCCTTTGCCTCTCCCACTAAATCAACCAACGTAACCACGTTGCCCAATCGAGAA
>JAHISN010000025.1 GCA_018818265.1 Patescibacteria group bacterium
CATGGGGCATGGGGCATGGGGCATGGGGCATGGGGCATGGGGCATGGGGCATGGGGCATGGGGCATGGGATTTTTTTGTGGTGATTATGAAAAGTCAACCTATTCCTGTTGGTCAGAGCATTTAATGGCCTTTTTGCAAGCTATGTCGTGGTTTTAAAGTTGCCCCCCTGTTTTTTAATCTAAATTTAATGTGGGCATGGTATTAACTGAAGTATGTATGTACAACCGTTTGAAAAACTTAGGGTGTGGCGGGATGCCTTGGATCTTGTAGGGATTGTCTATCGGGATACCGAGGCATTGCCGGCAGGAGAGCGTTTTGGTCTGCAGTCGCAGATGAGGAGGGCTTCGGTTTCTATTGTGTCAAATATTGCGGAGGGGTATAAGCGGCGGCGGACTTCGGAATACCTGGATTTTCTGGGGTATGCGGATGCTTCTGCGGCGGAGCTTTATACGCAGTCGATTATTTGCAAGAAAATTTTCCCCAGGGCTGTTTCCGGTGAGGCTCGGGAAAAACTTGCCAAGATTCAGAAGGCTTTGACGGTTTTGAGAAAAAAGCTTGGCGGTAAGGCCGGTAGGGCGTGAAATGGCGGGGAGTCGTGGACGACGTTAGAACCGCGATCGAGGCTAATCATACACAGTTCAATGTGTTTGCGAAAACGGTCTTGGCGAGCACCCAAAAATTGACTTAACAAAGTTTGACGATTACTTTTCTAGCTGATCTAAAGAGTCACCCAAGATTTTAATTGTATCTTCTGTCAGTTTATTCAAAACCTCTTGTTCCTCGCTCATAAGCACTTGTTATTTCACAGGCAACATAACCTGGCAGGTGAAGGTATCTTCCTGGGTATGATTCTTGTTGAGCTAGTGATACGGTCATGTTAATTAATAATTTACCATTCAATATCCACGCATCTGCGAGGCATTTTATCTACATGGCTTAGTTTGAACTTATCGCTTTTGTATATAATTGTTGTTTTCAATGGGTCTTTTGCTTCCCATGCTTGGATGTAACCGTACTTGTATTCTTGCGGATCATCTCCTGTATCGAGAAGGGTATGTGATGTGTGATAAACTTCACCTTCGCCGAGCCATTTAGTTTCGCCTCCCCACTCTGATGGTGTTGCTAATCTAAATCCATTTTCTTGGTAGATTCTTTTGATAGTAGGGTAGTCGAGGGTTTCAGGATCTATGTCTACACCTAATGTCGCTCCGAATTCGCTCATGTCTGGCATGTAATATTCTCCATCAATTACAGTTATTTTCTTCCCAAGTTTATCTACACTTAATAGTCTTGGACTTTTTAACCCTTTTATTCTTTCAGTAGTTTCCGGGGTCATGTTAGCCATTAATTCTGACCATTTAGAGTGTCCGTAGTTTCCTTCTGTCATTTTTTCGTATTCAGATCTTACTGATTGGAGTTCTGAAGGAGTCTCAACTACATTGTTTGCAGCTTCTTGTGTTGCGGCTGATGTTGAGGATAATGTGTTCCCGAAGACATTTACTGTAAGAAAAGGCCTTACTACAAAGTGTTCACGGTCTTCCTTTGGGTTTTCTGGATGTATGTTGCCCCCACTTCCAAATGCAACTGGTACGCGAGTAGGGTTTTCTCCGTACTCTAAAAATACGGCACGATCTGTGTCGAATTCTCCGTCAGGGTTGAATTCTTTGTACATTTCTTCTGTAAACACTCCATATCCGCTTCCTAATGTCCTTTCTCTTTGCTGGGAATAATTTTCCCTATCTGTGTTTTCTGGAAGAGTTTCAGGGGTAATAAACAGATTACCTCTTTCATCTATTTTCGATATTTTAGGGGAGTTTAATCCAAGTAATTCTTGACTATTTTCTGATAAAATCGCTTTTGCTTCTTCCCATGGCGGCAGTGAATCTATCCCGCTACTCAAATTTTTATATTGTTGTTCAAATTTTGTTAGCATTGCGTTTACTTGCTCAGCTCTCTCTTGTTCAGTTTTGGCTGACTCTTCTTGGGTTTTTTGTTTTTCTTCTTCTTGTTTTTGGAGGAGCATGCCGTAAATCGCCTGTATGCTTGTTTGTAATGGAGCTCCTCCAGAAACCTTCAACCCTTTAATTTGAAATCCTATAACGCCATCAGGAGATATCTGTGTTAACGGTATATCTATTTCTTGATCTGCTGCGAATGCTTCCTCCACCCCGAGTTTTTCCGGTATATTTCCGTCTAAAAATCCAGAGTCTTCCAGTAGTTCTCCGAATTTCTGTGCTTTTGAGGCTGCATCAGGATCGCCGTGGTCTATGCTGAGTACTTGTTTCCATTCAGATACCAACATTGATTTCAATTCCCCTCTTTGAGAGTTATTGTCTTCGGGTGTGTCTGGTTGTTGAGGTTGTGCGTTAGTGTTCATTGTGCTTGAGGTTATTATAACATTTTTTGGCACGGACGTCAATCACCTAAACTCTTAGCACTAAACTCTTAGCAAATGCTGTCCCAAATGTGAGCTTTTGGCATTTTTCAAGGAGAGAATAGAACATAGATTCAAAGATTTCGTATGGTCGATTTTTGTTTGCATGGGCTAATGTATTTCTTGCTACGTTGGTAATGCCAAGGTGATACCAACAATGCCCCTGAACCCGTAAACCAGTCTCTATTTCGCGCAGTGAATCTTTGCCTGTTTCTTGTGCATACAG
>JAHISN010000026.1 GCA_018818265.1 Patescibacteria group bacterium
GCAATAATCTGACACATTTCCCCCGAACATGAACCAGGCGCACAGCCCACAAGTTCCATAACTGCCCCAGAACTATTACAACCTGAAGTAGGGCAACATTGATACCCCCCACTCTCTGTAAGACAGACATATGGATTGTTGGGCGTACTATCACACAAACCCGTAGAGGATATGCATGACTGCGCCCGCGCAGAGTTAGGGAAAAGAAGTGGGAACAAAAACAAAACGAAAATAATGGGTATAAATTTCTTTATCATTTGTTCAGGCGCAACACTGCGGGCAGATATCCTCCAGCCCAAGCGCACAATAAATTGCGCTACTACAATCAGGTCTTTCCCCCTTCATTATTCCACATCCCCTCCCCTTCTGTAAATCCTCGCTTCTCCATTCTCAAAAACAATCTCGCCCCAATCGGCAAATCGCTCTTGTTTAAGCTGTGGGTATTTCTCTCGCTCCATCTTTCCCACATAGACATATTCAACCTCATATTGAACCAAAAGTTCACGAGCACGCCCATCATCGCCACCCTCATAAATTTGCCGCACATCTTCCTGCCGCTGACCGGGAATATCCCATCCCCCGCGCCAGAGCCACTCATGTATCGGCCACCCCAAAACCGCCGGCAGGCCAGTATTGCCGCAGATACGGGAATAGTCAGTATATGACTCTCCTACCGCCTCCAGAATAACCGGCTGGCCCTTAATATTCTCATTAAACCAAACAATTGCCTCGGCATCGTCGGGAAAGGCCTCCTGCAAAAAATAATTGCCATCCAGTCCGCGGTAAGCCTTAACGCCTCCCGCCACGGTCTTCACTGCAACATAGGGATAACAAATTACAACAGTAAATAACAAAAGATAAAACGAAAATAACATTATCTTTGCCACAGAAATCCGCCGGCGCGCCAGCCAGTAAATAACCCTCGTTGTCCCGTAAGCCGTTGCCAGGGCAAATAAAACCCACGCCTGATAATAAAGTTTAAACATTGTGTTCGCCCGATAATAGTCCGGTTGATAAATGTCTTTAAGATAAACGATTTCGGGAAGGATTAGTAAGATGAGGGCACAGAGGAGGAAGAGGAGGGCGATGGCGTCGGACAATGAACCACGTTTGACGTGGTGACCATTGACCATTGACCCTGCTTCGCTCAGTGAGCTACGCAGGGCATGCTTTTGACTTTCCTCCAATACCTCATCTTCTCCCCCCACAACCTTTACCCTCACTCCCAATAGACCGGCAATTGCTGTGACTACCGATTCGACACGCAAAAACTTCTTGATTTTCTCCCTAAATAACCACCAACCATAAACTAAAGACAAAAACAGGTAAAACCCCCACAAGATTAAAATATGTTTGGGAGATGAAAGATTACGAACTAAACCAATTCCCTGCGATATAGGCTTAACCGTAAGCCAGAAAGGCAGGAAAAATATAACTGACAAGCCAACTATGCTGCCCAGAGGCAAAATTAGATCCCAAATAGTACGCCACAGATTCAGCCTCTCACGATAATATAGGAAGAACATCACGATTCCTAGAACCATACCGTAGATAGCAAAGTCCCAAGAGTTAGTAACATACATTGTTCCTAATAAGAAGGCGCAAAGCGCAAAACGCAAAGCACCTGCCTCGCCGACCCGCTTCGACTCAGCGAGGCGAGCAGGCGGGCAAAACGACAGTTTAAAACTAAAAGCTTTTCGCTTTTCGCTGTGGCTTTGCCGCGCCCGATTCGCCGCAGAAGCGGCTGCTTCGAGGCGGGCGGGAGCTTTGAACATTGAGCTTTGAGCTAAACAAGCTTCACTTCCAAGCCATTCAATAAAAAATGAAATAAGGACTCCAAGAAACAACAAAACTATCGGAAGGTCACTCACGTGTCCGTGTAAATCGGCGACAATAAAAGAATACACAGGGAACTCATTGATCGTATAGGGAATAACCCGACTGGCCGCGGCGTACCAGTAATTCTCCGACCGTCCCAAGATATACTCCCAGGCCAAATGCAAGTTGCCAATTACGGTCACAAATAAACTCGCGAGCAACCCGCTTGCAATACCCCACAGGCGCGAACTAAGATTTGTTACTACGCTCTTATAGAAAAGAACATATCCAATTATAAAACTCTCCAAAAAAGTCAGGGCGAACAGGTTGGCAATCTGCAAATTATAACCCGCCGCCGGGGCCACTCCGGACAAGCGGGTTAAAACCGCTGAGATGAGATGCCCAAAATAATAATAGTTAATCGTTTCGCCAGCCAGAAAATGATCCAGCGGCGGGAAAAAATTTCCCCGCAATGCCGAGAGCATAAAACCGTAATCCATAAACTTCTCTAAGCCACGAATATCCGGGTTACTCGCCCGCACCCAGGCCCAACCACCAAAGGCAAGAAGAAACAGGAATTCCTCAATTACAATTAGTTTCCATCTAGTACCTACCTGCTCCGCCGCTTCAATCTTTCTGACTTTCCCTTCCTCGCTCGATTCTCCCTTGAATTCCCCTAACTTTGAACTTTGAGTTGCCGTGCCCGCCAAAGCTGAGCTTAAGCGATGCGGGTGGGTAGCTTTGAGCTTCAGAAAATCAATCCCCCACACAATTATTCCCATCCCCAAAACAATCAAGGTTGAGCTTAAACGTGTGAACGGTACCAGGCGAATACTGCCCAGCATCCAAATTACATAAGTGGTTAAAACAATTCCCAAAATTTTAGAAAATCCCCATCCCCGATCAAAAAATTTTCCAAAAATTCGCCTCGTCAACGGCCAAACGGCTAAGCCGAGAAACTGGATTGCAAGATAATATTGAAAGAAGGATTTAAGACTACTCATCATTCATAATATACAACAGACAGCAAGCCATGTTCACCTCGCAATCTTTGTCCAAACTCCATCCCTCGGATATGTTCGGTTCTCCAATTCCCCTAATTCAAACTGGCAAGATAATTCAAAGTTATTTTCCAGAAATTGGGAAAAATATTCTGGTTGCCGTTCATAGGCATAGCTTAACGAAGGAAGAAAGATGATAGTCTCAACACTCTTTTCCTTCAGATCAGAAATAACTCCATTAATAATTTCTTGAGTGTAGTGCTCAAATCCCAAATGAGCGTGACGTGTGGGGTTGCTAGTGTCCAAAATCGTGTAAAGTGAAGGAAACCAAGGGGCAATATAAATGTATTCTTTTCTGTCAGCACTTTCGGCTAGACAGTCTTGCATCTGACTAATAACGGTTTTCACTCGGGCTGTTGTTTTCAAGTCTCCATAATTTGTTTGGAGTGTTTCGGCTTCTTTAAACAAGAAATAGTTTATCTTACTTGCAAAATGGAAAAAGCTGACGGTTGCAAAGAGGCAAATGAAGAGTAGAAAGAGAGCTTTTCGAACAGCCTGCTTAATAAAAATGGAACTTGTCAAAAGGCTAGTGACGGAGGAAAGGTTAGGTATTGACTGCTTTCTAAATTGAGAAATTTTGTGCTTAGTAAAACACACAACCAATGGGGCGGTAAAAGGATAACTTAAGGCGGTATGACCGGTATTCGGTGAAACAATGGCGAGAACATGAGCAATAAAGCCAAAAATAGAAATCACTCTTAATTTTCTTAGAACTTCTTTATCCTCTTTTCCTTTCTCGCTGTACCGTTCTCTCCAAAAGAAAACAAGATAAAAAATGGTTGTTAGCCACCACAAATTACTAGGAATCTGATGCATATTGCCAGTAGGATAATGTGTGAGCGGAAAGATAATTGTGGCGTAGAGCAGCTCTCTTAGAGTGCTCTGTTGCCAGAAATACAAACACCAGAAAAGAGGAATCAGTGTGGTGGAGAGAGCATAGATAACGAACTTTTTAAATTCTTTGAGGTTTAAATTCCATACGGGACATAGAGGCGGCCCCGATACCGGGGCCGCCCCTATTTTTAATACAGTTAGCGACACGGCTACAAACATTGCCGCTCCCTGCCACTGGTTAAAGCTAATAGCCACCCCATTTATCAGGCCCATTATAATCCATTTAGTCCATGACTTCGGCGGCCAAAGCAGTACCCAGCACCCCAAACAGATAAATAGCAATCCCAGCCAGTTGTGATTATAGCAAAAAACGGCTGAAGGAAGAAGAAAAAGAAGTGTCGAGAGTAAGCTGAGCAGAGTTGAAAGATTTAGCTTGCGGGCGATTAGAAAAGTGAGCGCACAGATGGCGCTGATATTAACAAAAGCGATTGTGCGGATTAGACCGAAAGAAAACCCCAAAAGTTGTATTAAAAGAGCCAAGAAATAAAAAGTCCCCGGCATCCAGAATTCAAAAAAGTCTCGATATAAAACCTCGCCGCTCAATATTCTTCTTGCGCCTTCAATGGGAATGCCGCCATCGGTGCCCCACTGGAAATGGTCAGAGGCGAGGAGAACATAAACAATTATTAGCAAGAGTATTAATATAGTTGCGACCTTTTTCGTGCGATGCATATTTTGGGATAATTACAAAATTAATACTTGCCAATTCTACTCCCTTTCCCAAATAAGATTATTTAATTCTAACGGCTCTGCTCTATCAGAGTTTAAAAATTCCACTGGCTCATAATTCTGAGTAATGTACTGCGTCAGAACACTTGGCTGATACAACTCTGGCTTATATGTGTCAAAATGCGTTTCTTGCGGCGAGAAGACGATTGTATTAATTCTCTTTCTTTCAAGGTCATTGATTATTTCCGTTAGGACAGGTTTGTTGTAATGTTCGGGTCCAAGGTGGCTATAACGGGTAGGGTCTTTAATGTCAAAAAGATAATACAGGAAAGGCGACCACGGGGCGATATAAATGCTTTGGCTAGAGTCGGGACTGGTATTAAAATAGTGATCAATACCTTTAATGATTTCGGCTAGTTCTACTGGAGCGTACAAAGTGCCTTTAGCGGTTGTTAGTCTGGTATTTTCAACTTGGAGAAAATAGCCGATTTTACCGGTCATATTGTAAGCGACTTTGATGACAATTGAAGCTGTTAATACGCAGGTAATGATTTTGTTTACAGTTTGTTTTTGCCACTTCTTACTACTAAACATAGACTTAAAAGATGGCGCCGGTACGGGCTGACTTTTAATTAAATCAGGAACATGGTATTGGATAAAGTAAATGATTAATGAAGCGGTGAAAGGATAACTTAGGGCAGTGTGGCCGCCGCCGGCGGAGATGAGAGTAAAGAGATGAATGGTTAATCCAAATAACAAAACAATCTTTTTGTCTTTGTGTAGGGGTCGGCATTTAATTAGAAACCACAGATAGAAAATTGTGGTAATCCACCAGATCTGATAAGGCCAGCCATGTATGTTGCCTTCGTGGTAGCGGGTTAAGGGGAAGATAATAGTAGCGTAGAGCATTTCATTTAGAGTGCTCTGTTGCCAGAAATACAAACACCAGAAAAGAGGAATCAGGGTGGTGGAGAGAGCATAGATAACGAACTTTTTAAATTCTTTGAGGTTTAAATTCCATGCGGGACATAGGGGCGGCCCCGATACCGGGGCCGCCCCTATTTTTAATAAAGTTAGCGACACTGCTATAAACATCGCAGTCCCTTGCCACTGGTTAAAACCAATGGTTAGTCCAGTTATTAGTCCTATCATGGCCAATTTGACCCAAGATTCTCTTAGATAAAGCAAACCCCACACGCCCAGACAAACAAAAAGCAGCCCCAGCCAGTTATGATTAAGTGCAGCCGCGCCTGAAGCGCAGACAAAAACTGCCAGCGATAGTGCCCCGCCCCAGCTACTCTGATTGATTTTTCTTCCGATGAGAAAGACTAAGACAAAAATAGTCAAGAAGTTAAAAAATATAAAGGAACGAATAACCAAAAGGCCTTGTCCAAAAAGTTTAAAAACTAATGCCAGTAGATAAAACGTCCCCGGCATCCAAAACTCAAAGAAATCTCTATAGAGCATTTCTCCATTTAGGATCCTCTGTGCTCCCACAACGGCAATTCCCCCATCTGTTCGCCACTGGAAATGAGAAATTGTGAGGAGAAGATAGCCGAGAGTGGCTGTGAATATGATGATAGTGAGGAATTTTTTTGTGAGGGACATGACTAGACTAAATGTTCGAATACTCGAATATTCGAAATGGTCAGAATGGTTGAATGGCTAAATGGTTGCATAGCTACATGGTTACATAGTTAATGAACTGGTAATGAATGGTTAATGGGTTGTCAAATGTTAATTGCCAAAGGTCTCCACGTAAAACTTGCCGATTTGGCAAGTTAACGTGGCAAGAATGTTAATTGTCAAGGGTTAAGTGTTCTTATCTTATTCTATCATCCCCCCATGTTAAAATAATCCCATGCGAACAGCAATTATCGGGGCGGGTTTGACTGGTCTCGCTGCTGCCTACGAATTATCCCAAAAAGGCCACCAGGTAACCGTCTTTGAGAAAGGGCCAGTTGCCGGTGGTTTAGCTAAGGGCATTAAGGGTTTGGTTAATGATTATCCTGACGATTGGGATGATTTGGATGCTTTCTATCGGCATTTGTTTGTTTCCGATAGGTTTGCGATTGATTTAATCAACAAGCTTGGCTTGAAAAATAAGCTTAAGTTTAAAGCTGTAAAGACATCAGTGCTGTCAGGTGATAGGGTTTCCCCGTTTGACTCCCCACTGGCTCTGCTAAAATTCCCAAACTTGAGTCTAGCGGATAAATTCCGGGCTGGCTTGGCAGTAGGTTGGTTAAAACATCTGGCGGATTGGAAAAAATTAGAAAAAGATATGGTGGCAGACAAAGCATTGCGACTATTTGGTCCAAGCACTTACGGAAAGCTCTGGGAACCGCTTTTGCGTAAAAAATTTGGTCAACTTTATTCCAATGTCAATATGGCCTGGTTGTGGGCACGCCTTAAAAAGCGCAGTAAGAAGCTAGGTTATTTAGAGGGAGGGTTCCAGGTTTTAGTTGATAGACTGGCAGAAGAGATTGAGGGGGGAGGAGGGACAATCAATCTGAACACACCGATTACACGAATGGAGTTCACCCCGACCCCCTCGACTCTACTCGGGATAAACTCCGCCGAAGGGAGCGTAAGCGAAAAACAGATAATAAAGAGAAACTTTAGACTCTACAGCGGAAAGGAGCTGACGGGTATTTTCGATATTATTATTGCAACAGTAGCTCCTTCCCAGTTCTCTCTGCTCTATCCTGCTTCGTTCCGATGTTCATCAGAACTTCCCTCTCCGCCCTTCGGGCTTCGCGGGACAGGTCGCAGGACAGGTCCTACTTCCAAAGATGATTATTATCAAAAATTGAGGAAATTGCCGTCTTTGGGGGCGTTGAGCTTGGTTTTGGCGTTAAAAAAGTCTTTATTAACCGACGGGACTTACTGGCTTAATGTCAACAATCAAGAATTTCCCTTCCTGGCAGTTGTTGAGCACACAAATTTTCAACCAACAGCACGTTATGGTGGCCATCACATCGCCTACATAGGCGACTATTACGACCAACCAGACGTTTATCAGGACAAGACGCCCGATAAGCTAATTGCTGATTTCCTGCCCTATTTGAAAAAACTGAACCCGGCATTTGACAGAGATTGGATTGAAAAAAAATGGCTCTTTTCCAATCATTTTGCCCAACCTGTCTTTGTCCCGAGTTTTTCACAGTTAATGCCCTCTCTTAAAACTCCTATTGATGGTTTATATTATGCATCTATGTGGCAGGTCTATCCGTGGGATAGGGGGATGAATTATGCGGTTGAGTTGGGCGAAAGAGTTGCGAGTACTATAGTTAAAACTTGAATTAGAATTTCTAATGTCTAATTCCTAATGAAATTTCAAATGTCCAATTTCCAATATTAAATTTTTAGGAAGGATGAGCTTTATTAGAAATTTGATATTAGAAATTAGGAATTTAGCTCTTCGTTTTGAAGTTTAGAGAAATGCTTAATCAAAAACACAAAATAATTTTATTAATAATTGTTGCGGTTGGCATTTTCCTACGATTCTACAACCTCAACTGGGGTTCTCCTTATTATTTCCACCCTGATGAGCAAAATATCGCCTACGCAGTTTCTCAGGTGCGATTTCCTAAACATTGGGTTGTTAATTGCTTTGCCTACGGCACATTCCCCATCTATCTAATATATTTCTCGGGGGTTCTGGGTAATTTAATTGTACAAAAGGCGAATGTCTGGGCAGTAGATTTTGCCCAAGCAATCCTTATTGGGAGGTATGTTTCGGCAATCCTTTCTTGTCTAACTATTTGGCCCGCGTATATCCTAGCTAAAGACTGCCTGGTCGTGAAAGACTCAGAGTACACAAGCCAGAAACCCGTATTGTGGCAGATATTAGCAGTTCTCCTAGTGACCTTTACCCCTGGGTTGCTGCAATTTTCCCATTTTATGACCTTCGAAACAATCCTAACCTTTCTATATTTAATTTTCTTTATCATTTGTCTCAAAATTATTCGGCGGGAACAATGGAAACATTATCTAATAGCAGGCCTAGTTTTAGGCGTGACATTAGCAACCAAGGTAACCAGTTTGGCGCTTTTCCCAATTCTTATAGCCTCCCACTTTTGGACTTTGGGGAACAAATTAACTAAAAACGGCTTTGGGCAAGAGAAACTACTGAAGCAGGTATTTGTCCATTGGCAGAAATTATTCTCAGCATTACTGCTGGCGGCTATTATATTTGTCGCACTCTTCCCTTATGTACTTCTTGATTACAACAGCTTTAAAGCGGCAATAAAGTACGATGGTGGACTTGCGGTAGGCACACTCCCAGTTTTCTACACTGCTGGTTTTCTAAAAACCACGCCCCTCATTTTTCAGTCCTTCCATGTTTTCCCCCACCTACTCGGGCTGGCGTTATGGGCAGGAGTATTTGTGGGAAACATTTACCTCATAGCCACCCTTGTCAAATCACGGAAGAACCTCACACTAAAGGACAAGGCATTCTGTCTTTTTCCCATATGCAAGGGCCTGTTGCAAAGAGAGTCAACAGTCGCTATGCTGTTGTTTTTCATCTTTACTTATTGGATATCGCACGGATTTATGTATGTTAAATGGACCCGATATATGGTACCAATAGTACCGTTCTTGATCATTGCCTTTATAGCGGCCAGTAATCAGTTGTCCATAGTCAGCGAGCGGTTAGCAAAAATTATTGCGATAGTGGTTGTACTAATAACAGTTGTCTCTGGGTTGACTTTCTTTCTCCGCTACCTTCGCCCCGACCCTCGCGTCACTGCGGCTGAGTGGGCGGAGCAAAACATACCATCTGATGCTCAAATTCTTTCTGAAGTTCACGATCTGGGAATCCTTCCGTTTAATAATGTTTTCGGAGCGCAACAAATAGAACTTTTTAACTTCTACGACATAGACGGTCCATTTGGGAAATGTAACGAACAAACAGTATCGGCATCCTCAATCCAAAGAAAAATTTCGGAATTAGCTAAAAGTTTGGCGAAAATAGATTATATTATTATCCCAAGCCGCCGCATTTACGCCACCCGCCTCCGTCTCCCGGAATGTTTTCCTAATGGCAAGCGGTATTACGAGGCATTGTTTAACGGGAACTTAGGGTTCAGTAAGATTTATGAAACCGAAAATCTGTCTCTGGCAAATCGCTTGTTCGCTCAATCGCTAGCCTACCCTGAACTTGTCAAAGGGTTCGATCGCTCAATCGCTCAATCACTTGGTCACTTCTTCTCCCCCGAAGAAACCTACAATGTCTTTGACAATCCAACCGTGTTGAT
The DNA here is from genome assembly GCA_018818265.1 of Patescibacteria group bacterium. Classification (GTDB taxonomy): domain Bacteria; phylum Patescibacteriota; class 4484-211; order 4484-211; family 4484-211; genus JAHISN01. The sequence goes on from JAHISN010000026.1 coordinate 9,704, forward strand.
TTTTGGGAAAGTGGGAAATTTGACGGCGGAGGAATATGAAGATTTATTATCGCAAAATTGATATGGTAATAAAATGGTGGTTTTGCATTTTACGCTATTCTTTATAAAGCTAACGTTCTAATGAAGCTAGAAGGCTAGTGAAGCTAATAAGCTAATTGACATGAAAATTCTAAAACTTCTCTCTTATTATCTTCCCAATATCTCTGGGATTACCATAGAAACCCAGCGAGTGAGCAAGGTGTTAGTTAAGCGAGGATACGAAATATCTGTACTTACTGCGCAACATCAGCCAGATTTAGATAGAGAAGAGAAAATTGACGGAGTGACAATAGTCCGTCTTCCTGTAGCTTGCTTCCTGGGTAAGTGGGCAGTAACGCCTTCTTTACTTTGGCAGTCAGTACGCTATATCCACCAGGCCGATGTTGTTAATATCCATTGGCCTTACGCGGAATCGTTTTGGGTGTCCATTATTTGCTGGCTCTTAAGAAAACCCTTGGTGGTCACTCACCATACTGATGAGCCAGATTTTTCTATGTTGCATTGGCTTCCCAGACTGTTTGCTCGGTTCGCCCTATTCATTTCCTATTGGCTAACGGCTAAGGTCGCGCATGTAATTATTCCGCGCACTGAGGATTATGTGCCAAGCTCGTTTTTGCTCCGACACTTCCACCATAAACTGAACTATTGTTATCCGGCTATTTATAAACTACCGGTGGATAAGCTATCACTAACTAAACTGCGACAAAGATTCGGACGGTTTAAATATAAAATTGGCTTTTCCGGCAGAGTTTCTCGACAAAAAGGCATCACCGTTCTCCTGGAAGCAATTTCCTCATTGGAACAGAAATTACCAGGTGATTTTATAATCCTTTTTGCTGGGCCGACACGGGAAATTATTGGAGAGCGGCACAAGGAAGAATTAGAACCCCTAGTAAAAAAGTTTAGCAATCGATTAGCATTTTTGGGTTATCTCCATGGCGGGCAGTTGGGAGCTTTTTATGAGTTCATTGACTGCTTGGTTTTACCTAGCACGCATCGTGCAGAATCATTCGGGCAAGTACAGGTAGAGGCGATGCTAATGGGGACGCCCGTAGTAGCTTCGGACCTGCCTGGAGCACGAGTGCCGGTAAACAAAACCGGAATGGGCATCCTAGTTCCTCCGGGTGATGTTGATTATTTGGCAAAATCTATTGCGCAAGTTATACTGTCACCGCAATACTATCGAGAGAATAGGCAGAAAGTGAAAAGCCTCTTTCCGCCCGAAAAAGTCTTTTCTTTTTATGACAATCTCTTTCAGCGCTTATCTTCCTCTGTCAGTAGCAGCCCCAATAATTCTTGACTGCTTATCTCACTTTTTCTCTCAAAAATAATCACTTTGGGGTGGTCATGAACAGTAAAGGCTTCCTCGGAAGCGTCATCGTTAATAACGATGCCGGAAAAGTTTTCGCAGGCGTTTTGATTCCCGAGATTAAATATTTTAGTTTCATCAAGGGAGGTGTTTTGAGGAATTTTGATAGTCAAGCACTTGTTGAGAAAAGGCAAAGAAAGTTTTGGGTAGGAAGTTTGCACATAGGTTGGAATAAAACCCAAGTTGCCGCTAAATAATAATTGATAGTACCTGCTGGTCACAGGATAGCGCTCCTTGTCGTAGGGTATGGAATCATACAAGCGACTGCTTGTAATAATAATATAATCCGCCTTTTCCAGCTCAGTAGTGATTTTTACCCACTTATCTCTGGTGTCCCGATCGTAAAAGGGAAGCTGTTTAATGGTGTAATTGCGGCGATTATGCCCTCCCAAAGATAGGGGTAGAGCATCGTCCCAGTGTTCATTAACAAGATATGACCCCGCAGGTATATTCTCGTAGATCCACTCGGAAGCAGATATCCGCGAGTGCCGGTGAGTGTAAATGCTAATAAAGCTAATCGGCCAAACAAGAACAATCAGCATGACACTGCCGGAACAGAATGTCCGGTGTTTAAGTTTAACTGATAAAATCAGATAGGCGGCTAGTAAACATAGATAAGGGTATAGTGGCAGGAAATATCGCATAGTTTTAACAAACTGAGTTCCCTGATAGGCGACCAGGAGCGAAACCCAGAACAACATCAAAAAAACACCAAAGTCGGAATTGCCTTTAGCCAGCCCGTAGGCAGCATAAGCGAAACCAATTAAACTCAGAATTCCTATTGGTAAGCCCAGCCCCCAAGAAAGCATATTCACTAGCGGAAAAAGAATTGGAGTAGTTTTGATCCACTGAACACCGGGCGGCGGCGTACTGTCCGGATTAGAGTGACCGCGCAACTCCCTGAGATCGTTAATAAAAGCAGTGTTGAGAGATGGGTTCAAAAGATTATTAGTATCAAAAGCGTAGGGCTGAGTAACTCTAAAAACCAAGAAGCCTACTAAAATGAAAATAGAGACTTGTAAGCAGGTTTTTTTCAAGTCTCGTTTTGCCAAGTACAAGAAAGTCGCCCCGACAAGTGGCGCGAACAGTAATGCCGATACTTTACAGGCTAATGCTAAGCCGAAACACAATCCTAGTATTGCGGGCGGCCAGACTGGGAAACGAACTGCACCATTCGATCTCTGAACAAGAACAATAAGGGATAAGAAAGATCCCGCCAAAAAGAAATTCAGGAAAGGATCCACTGTGTAAAAGTGAGCTAGCTGGATAGGCAGTACCGCTACAGCATAGAAGAAGGCGGCCCAGAGGGGTAGAGATTTCTGTTTCGGATATAGCTTTTTCCCGATTAAAAAGACCAGAATAATAACGCCTGTATCAAAAAACGCGGAAATGATCCGGCCAAGAATAGCGTAGCCGTGATAGGAGTCCATTTTAAATGCTACGGCGAGAAATTTGTTTAGAAAGAGTGGAAAAGTGCCATAGACAAAAAAGGCAAATCCGTGATTGTGCGGGTTAAAAAGTGATGTATGAGAATTAAGATAACTGGAAAAGGAAGCGGGTATTTCAATTCTTTCCAGCACCATGGTGAGAAATCTTTCGTCAGGATGTAGGTGCTGATTTTGGTCCCAGTTTAACCCGAAAAGCCGCAAACTAAGTCCGAGAATAATGATAGAGAACAGGAACATGTTTTGTTTGGTAAATAGCTTTTGCATTTTGTAATGAGATTCTAGCATGTTTACAGCACGAAACTTCGAATTGACCACACACAGGTGCTAAAATTAAACTGTAACTAACAACTGAATTACCTAATTACCCAGTTACCCAACTATTCATATCTAGCGCGACTACCAATGCGATAGTTGCCAAGCTGACGTGTTTTGCGCCACTCGAGATTGCTTATCTAAGAATGTGTTACTAGTAAAAAGTAGTATGTTTTCACCTAGCCAAATCTTCAATCAGCTTCTCAACTTTCTGCTCCCCCGCTTCTGCGTTCACTGCGGCAAATTCGGCCACTACCTTTGCCAAGATTGCTACAACAAAATTGAATTTATTAGTGAGCATTGTTGTCCCGCCTGCCGCAGGCCAGCTATCGACGGCTTCACTCACGCTACCTGCCTAACAAACTGGGGAATTGACGCGATTATGAGCGCCGCTAAATATCAAGGCTCTGTACGCTCACTAGTTAAAAAACTGAAATACAAACCTTACGCTATCAAGGCTTACGAAGAAATCGATCTAATCCTGCGCCGATACTTTACCGAACCGGAACAACTTTTTCCCAATAATGCCATCTTGATCCCCATTCCCCTGCACCCTAAAAAACTCCAAAAGCGCGGATTTAATCAAGCGGAATTTGTTGCACAAACCCTTAGCAGTATCTGGAAACTTCCTATCCAAAAAGACCTTCTGCAACGCACTAGGCAAGGCGTAGACCAAACTTCTTTATCCCGCAAAGAACGTATTAAAAACGTTCATGGTTTATACCGCATTAATCCACAAACGGAAGAATCCCTTAGGGGCAAACGGTTTATCCTAGTTGATGATGTTACTACTACTGGAGCTACACTAAAGAAATGCGCGCGGCTTTTAAAGCAAAACGGAGCTAATAAAGTGTGGGGGGCAACCTTTGCCCGTGACTAGAACTCTTATAACATTAAATAAAATCCTAAACACAGCTCTGAATGACTAATGCCAAACAAAATTCTAATGACTAAATGTCAAATTAATGCTTATGTTGCAAGTTCATTTTGACATTCCTCGCTCAAACCCTCACTCAAACACTTGGCTTCGTCACTAACTAATGATAAGATATCAACATATGGTCGAAAAAATATCCGACTTCCTCTCCTGGGCTAGCCAAAATCCCGTCTTGCTCAAATTTATTGAGCGGGACTTAATGGCATGGATTCTCATCAGCCTGCTTTTCGGATTTATCACTTTACTTATCGAACTACACCTGCCGCTACAGTATTATTGGAACCTGCCGACACACGCCCTTTTTTCTCTACTGGAAGGACTCGGGCTAAGTAGAAAAACGCCCGTTTGGGGCTACTGCCTCGACCGTGAAAGTAAGCAAATTATCCCTGTCGCCGCCGTGGAATTGATAAATCCCGACACCAAAGAGCGGGCTTATTTAACCTACTCTAATCGTCTGGGACAGTTTGGCTTCAAGCCAACCTCAGGCAAGTATTATCTACGAGCAATAAAGAATTACTACCAAAGCCCTTCTCTGCTCGACCCGGAAAACCTACAGCTAGTGGAAATCAAAGAATCCTACACTCAACCAATTGCTGTTTCGCAGCTTCCGGCGAATTCGCCCCAAAGCAACCTAGAATTACAACCCATTGAAAAGATCGATCCGCATAACCCCAAACAGAAACTATACTATTTTATTAAAAACCTGACTTTTGCTCTCGGCAACAGCTTTCTGGGATTAGGTATTGTCGCCTCCTTAGCCGCATGGGCTATTACTAAGGGAGTCACCTTTGGTATTCTACTCGCCGTCAGCATAATTCTATTATTTATTAAAATTTATATCTTAGAAACAATTGGAAGGGTAACGACGTCAGCTGTCAGTTAGTAGCGGACAGTTAATCAGCTAACAGCTTTCAGGCAACAACTCATCCGCTGACAGTAAGGCGATTGAGATTATTAGTTTACAAGCCCTGAACTGACAACTGTTTGACCACTAAGATAATTACTGATCATGCAAAAATGCGTCAATTGCGGAGAACCAATAGATGAAACAAATGCCAATAAATATCGCGACACACATTCGCGCGGCATAATCTGTGGCAAATGTGCTGTTGAGTTTGCTGCTAGGCTGATGGAGTCTGACGAGAATAAAAACCCCATGCCACCGGAAATTAATAATCCAAATATTGTGGCCTGGGACCCTAGAAATGGAACAGGAAAAGAAAAATTAAAGGAAACCCTCCACAAGCCTTCATGAAAATCGCCTACCCAATTCTACTTCCACTAATTCAAGGTATCACTGAATTCCTACCTGTTTCGTCCACAGGGCATTTGGTTCTAGCCGAACATTTTTTACCCGGAATTAAGCCCGATCTTTTTTTTGATACTGTACTACACCTGGGAACACTTTTGGCAATAATTGTCTACTTTCGCAGACTGTGGATTAAATATCTTACCAATCGCCAGCTTTTAATTAATCTAATCATCTGTACCCTGCCAGCCATAGTTTTTGGCTTTCTGGGAGAAGCTTACATAGAAAAAACCCTACGTTCACCGCTAGTCATTGCCGGGGCATTGACTGCTGGCGCTATAATTTTGTGGCTTGGAGATAGGTCTAATACGACCAATTGGGCTTATAAAAGGACCAACACTCCGCCAGTCGTTTTTAACAACCTCCCCCCCAAAAAAGCCTTGCTTATCGGCCTTTTTCAATCGCTGGCACTTATCCCCGGGGCTTCACGGGCGGGAATGACCATCGCCGGAGGCTTGCTCGTAGGACTTAAACGCAAGGAAGCCGCCGAATTCTCGTTTTTAGCCGCTATTCCCGTAATCGCTGGCGCGGTTACCCTGGAATCCTATCAGACCCTTAGCTCTTCAACCGCCATCAACTGGCCCCAAGCTTTACTTGGCTTGACATTAGCTTTTGTCTTTGGTTCAATAGCTATACATTGGTTAATAAAGTATCTACAGACAAAGAGTTTTAAGCCTTTTGTTTGGTATCGAATTATTTTAGGATTGTTGGTCCTTGCGGTTAGTATCATCTAGCATCGAGAATAACTTGCAAGATCGGCTAGCAAACCCCCCACAGGAGGTGAGAACGAATGGCAACATCCACACCAAGCTTACCCCCATACCCAACGCTAGATTCAACCGCACGCGCAAGAATGCAAGAAGCTGAACGCAGCGTGGCAGCCTCTACTGACGCAGAGCTTGTAGACAGGCCCGAATTGCAGAAAGCTCATCACGACCGTGCCGAAAGGCAAGGTATTAAAATCCAAACTAAACAGGATTAAGCAAACTTTAAAGAAGTAAGATAACCGTTACCACCAGTGGCCGAATCGGAGTGTTGCTTTACCATAATTTCCCCGTCAGACAAGGCCTCGCCACGGGGCAGGCTTTTAACTCTTTACCACACGCACTACGTTTTCAGGGTCAGGTATAACTTAACAGACGATCGTGACTTGATTTTTGACTTTTCACTTTTAATTTTGAACTTTTAACTTGAAACTCACCCCGCGCCACTGCCTCCTCCTCCACCGCCACCACCGCCGCCGCCGGATACTCCTCCTCCGCTACCCGAAGAATAGTGCGCCGCTGAAGTCAAAGCACTGCTAAAGCCACTAATCGCCGAAGTCATATTGCTAATTGAAGCGGCATTAACCATCCCACTCTCAAATCCTACTCCTGAATACCAAGCCGCATGTACGGCACGGTCATCTCGCAAAATTACCGGCAGGAGCTTAATTATTTTTTCGGCATTGCCAAATAAAATACCAAAAACCAGATAACTTTCCCACAATTTATAAGCTTCCGGCGGCAGTTCTTTAAAGTTAGAAAATTCATCTAAAAAGCATTTCACCGACTTCCACAAATCACACTCTTTCTGCCACTCCCGTGTGCGCCTCTTTAAATATGGATTCATCATCGCCGCTAAAATTATCAGTGGGATATTAACAAAGCCCAAAGCACAAATAATTGCAAAAACCCAAAAGCGAGCGTATGCTTTTTCTCCCTCCGCCTCCATAAAGCCCAGTTTCTTAGCTTCGCTCACCACCTGTTTCTGCCAACCTTGAAACCATTGCTGAAACTTCTGCGGATGACGCTTGAGCCACTTTTTGAGTTCGTCAAAATCATACCACTCATAAGGATCTGGTATACGCCAGCGTAGAAAATCCAAGACTTCTCTTTCAAATAGCCTCATCTCTCCAACTTCTTTAGTTAGCTTAAGCCGATTAATATATTTAGTGCGAGAACCAAAAAGACCACTTTGGGCCTTAGCCCGCGAGTCAATTTTAATAAATCCCCGCCGCGCCAGATCAAAGATAGTTGCTGTAAATGCCTTGGGGTCTGGTTTTCCCGCCTGGCCAATTAACGATTGTACCAGCACTGGCGGTAAATCCGAGGGTAATTCAAAGGAGTGCTTGGGGACATCTGGCGTTTGGTAATCTTTACCCACTTTCTTCCAAGAACGGTACCACATCACTAACCAAACGGTTATGCTAAGCGGCACATACCCCAAAAGAGCAAATAATATAATCCTGCCAATTAACTGCTGGCGCTTAAGACGGGCGACCGTTTCCTCCACATAAATTCTTTCCTCTTCTAAAATCGACTCCAGCGTACGCAAAGAAGAATACCGACCAGCAACCATTTCCTGCGGAAACAACACCCGCAATTCTACAAATTGGTTAGCGGACACATTATCAGCCGTTAATCGTACTGTTTGACTGTCAATTATGTCCACTACTCCACTCAAGGGCCCGTGCCCAAAGACTTTGATCTCGTCCTTAGAATCAGCAAGTCGAGGAAGTTTAACCGTAAGCAAGACATTGCTTACTTTTTCACTGCGATCCGGCTCAATTAACTGCCAGTAAAATTCTGCGACATCAGAGTACTCAGTAATAACATCTGTTATTGTATAAGAAAGGCTAAAAGTGCGCTGTTCATCGCGAGCCTCATAAGTCCAGCGCGCTTCAAACATATTATTTTGGCGATAACTTGTTGCTGATAGCTCTTTCCCATTTTCAGTAACCATAAAATCCTGAACCGTCGTTTGGTAAACCAAACCCTGACGAGTAATATATTCAGGAATTGAACGCGTCGCCCAGGAAAAGCTACCGTCAAAATCATAAGTCCGACTCTCGGTAAAATCTACCGAGCCATCAGCATTCATCTGCGCCAAAACATCAATTCGGGGATAATAAAAACTCTTCGCCCGCGCTGTCGCTGTCAGCCCAACACCACAGGTAAAAAGAACTAAAAGAAAGAAAAGTCGTTTTTTACAAAATCTCATGAAATGTAGACATAACATTTTACCTTCACACTAGAAATAGTAAAATGTTATTCTTAAAAAGATGTCACTCGTACATTTTTACATTGTGACATCTTTAATTATACACCTAAACTAAAAAGCTACTCCGAGACCACATCATAATAGGGTTCAACCCTGTCAACATTATATATTGCTAAGAGAGTGACAGGGTTGAACCCTAATTCATATACCGTCTCTCCAATATAGTATAATCAATTTGTGAGCGACAGCGTCCCTCTCCCCAACTCCATTAAACAGCTCTTGTGGGAATATCAAGGACAAGTAGACATTAACAAACATGCGGCCCTTGTTATCGAAAAGGTTTTAGATCACGGCACACCTAACGATATTTTATGGCTTTTTGATAATCTAGAGCAGGAAAAAATAAAACAAGTAATTATAAATTCCACGCGAATCGATCCAAAGACAGCCAATTTCTGGGCGCTAAAACTAGACATAAACGAAGAAATCATATGTTTGCAGAAACGCTCGCCCCTCAAACCCAACAAACTCTGGAAGTTTTAAAAACGGCTGCGCCGGTAAAAAACTTTTATCTGGCCGGCGGTACCGCGTTAGCCTTGCAATTGGGCCACCGTGTTTCGGAAGATTTGGACTTTTTCAGTCCCGGGGAATTCCAACCCTTACAACTATTAAGCCGCATTAAAAAAGATCTACCCGACTTTGAAACTCAAAATGTTAACCAGAGCTGGGGCACGCTAAAGTTTTTTAACAACAGAACCATGGTTAGTTTCTTCACTTATGACTATCCCCTACTTGAAAACTTTACTGACTTTGAGGGAACCAAAATCGCCAGCATTAAAGACATTGGAAGTATGAAAATTACCGCTATTGCCGACCGCAGTGTAAAAAAAGACTTTATTGACCTGTATTTTATCTGTCAAAGCATTAGCTTTGAGGACCTGCTGGAAAATTTCAAGCTCAAATATAAAAACATTAACTTCGAACTCTATCACTATTTAAAATCTTTAGCCTACTTTGAAGAAGCCGAAGATACGCCGATGCCATATATGCTTAAGCCTGCAGAATGGGAAAAAGTAAAAGAGTTTCTTAGAGGAGAAATTAAAAAGTACGAGATTATTTAACAAAGATTACTCTACAAGCTCACCCGTCATTTCTCTAGCCGCCTTTTTAAAAAATTCCTGAAGCTCCGTGAGCGCTAACGGCACATTCATTCGCGGTATAAAATCAAACTCCTCTGTTTTCATCATATCCGCGCCAACCAGAATCGGCGTAAAATCTACTTCTCCCATATTAAATATTCAAACAAGCGACGATGGCGGGGAAAGAGGTTTAATTTGTCCCAATATTTCTTTACTGCCGCAAGTTTAATCTTTTCTCCTTTGTCAACGCCATAGTTTATCTGCCGTTCCAAAAGCAGAATTTTGGCTCGGTCGCTCTTACTTCTTTTAAGTTCGTTGATGTCGTAGTCCCAAAGTAAAGGCATATTCCACTCATTCTAGCACATCCCTTTGTTACCGCCTCATGTTACAATCCTTGTTATGAATATTCTAAAAAACCTCTTTAATCCCAGCGAACGACAATTAAAAATACTAGGCCCTGTGGTGGAACAAATCAATGCCCTGGAAGCGGCAATTGAGAAATTAAGCGATGAGGAATTGAAGGCTAAGACGCCGGAGTTGAAAGAACTACTTAAACAAGGAAAGTCCCTAGATGAAATACTACCAGAAGCATTTGCTGTAGCCCGCGAAGCTATTAAACGCACCGTTGGTGAAAGAGCTTACGATGTTCAGCTCATAGCGGCTATTATCCTACATCAGGGGAAAATTGCCGAGCAAAAAACTGGGGAAGGTAAAACCCATGCCGCCGCCCTGACTCTATACCTAAACGCACTAACCGGTAAAGGAACACATCTAGTTACCGTAAACGACTACCTCGCTAAACGCGATGCCGGCTGGTATGGCAAAGCCCTGCACTTTTTGGGCTTATCTATCGGCTGTATCTGTCAGCAACAAACGTCCTATCTTTTGGATCCCGACTACATCAATCCTTCCCAATTGGACGATCGCCTATCCCGCTTGCGGCCAGTCACCCGCAGAGAAACCTACCTCGCCGATGTCACCTACGGCACAAATAACGAGTTCGGTTTTGATTATTTAAGAGATAACATGGTCCGCGACCTCTCCCAAATGGCGCAAACAAATCCTAATGGCGATGCAGGAAGCCATCACTTCGCCATTGTTGACGAAGTAGACTTTTTGCTCATTGACCAGGCCCGCACTCCCCTAATCATTTCCGCTCCCATGGAAGAATCCAATGAACTTTATGTTAAATTTTCCAAGATTGTCCCGCAATTACCAAGTAACTACTACGAAATTGATGAAAAGCGCAAAACAGTGCACTTAACCGAATTAGGCACAGCTAAAATTGAAAAACTTCTCGGAGTTAAGAATTTGTATCAGGACTTTTCTTTAGCCCATCATCTGGAACAGGCTATTAAAGCCTCTAAAATATTTACAAAAGATCGCAATTATATCGTTAAGGACGGACAGGTTGTAATTGTGGACGAATTTACCGGACGACTGATGCCCGGACGTCGTTATTCCGAAGGTCTGCATCAGGCTATTGAAGCTAAAGAAAATGTGCCTATTCAGAAAGAATCCAAAACTCTGGCAACAATCTCCTTTCAAAACTACTTTAGGATGTATGATAAACTGGCGGGGATGACCGGCACGGCGTTAACCGAAGCGGAAGAATTTAACAAAATTTACAACTTGGATACCGCGGCTATCCCCACTAACAAGCCAATTATTCGTCACGACTATGCCGACCAGATCTACAAACACCAGCGGGTCAAATATGCCGCCATTGTTAAAGAAATCCAGGAAAAACACGCCAAAGGCCAACCCGTACTAGTCGGAACCACTTCCGTAGAGAAAAACGAACTTGTATCCCAACTGCTCAAGCGGCGAAAAATACCCCATCAAATCCTAAACGCCAAAAATCACCAGCAGGAAGCTCAAATTATTACCGCGGCGGGGCAAAAAGGCAGCGTTACTGTGGCTACCAATCTGGCAGGACGAGGAACCGACATAAAGTTGTCTGCGGAAGTTGTTGAACTCGGGGGACTACATGTTATCGGCACAGAAAGACACGAAGCCCGAAGAATAGATAATCAGTTAAGGGGACGCGGCGGGCGGCAGGGAGATCCGGGTTCATCACGATTTTATGTATCCTTGGACGATGACTTAATGCGCATCTTTGGCGGCGACCGCATTGCCCGCCTCATGGAAAGATTTAACTTTCCCGAAGATATGCCCATTGAGCACGCTCTTATTACCAAGTCTATTGAGAGCGCCCAAAAGAAAGTTGAGGGCTATAACTTTGACATCCGCAAGCATCTAGTAGAATACGACGATGTCATTAACAAACAAAGAGAAATTATTTACCAGTTCCGTCGCAAGATATTAGAAGGAGAATCATTAAAAACACGAATTTTAGAAGAACTTGCGCCTGAGACATCTTTCCCAATTGATCCCTCTTTCCGCGAGAATTACGAAAACAAAGAACAGCAACTAGGAGAAGCCACCCTTCGCCAACTGGAAAGAGCCGTCTATCTAATGACTTTGGATCGTCTCTGGATGGATCATATTGACGCTCTGGACGAACTTAGGCAGGGTATTCAACTTAGAGGCTACGCCCAAAAAGACCCTCTGGTTGAATTTAAAAACGATGCTTACGGCATGTTTAAGCAGTTAATGGAAAAACTGGATAACGAAGCAATTGATAGAATTTTAAAAGTGGAAATGATCCCTCAGCTACAGCCGCAAGTAAAACTTGCCGATATCCAGCAAAAACACGAAGATTTTAAAATTTCGCGCAGAACTACATCATCCCCGCCAAATATTACATCCACTCCACCGCAGGAACAAAAGAAACAATCACTCACTTCTACTAAAATCGGCCGCAATGCCCCCTGCCCATGTGGAACGAAGAAACCAGATGGAACTTCTGTAAAATACAAAAACTGTTGTGGGAAAAAGGGCTAGTACTCCGTCGCTCCGATGAACACCTGCCCCGCCGGCAGGCGGGTCGGAGCTATGGAGTACTGCGCGCCAATCATAATTTTGTGAATAAGGTACTAGACCAGCAGAAAGTCTTTGTCGTGTTCGTGCTTCTCAACAAACCGAGATAAAAACTTCTTCAAAGTCTGGATATCATCTAATTCATCACAGATAATTTTATAGAGTTCTTCTCCATCAATTTCCAAATAGTGATGAACTATTCTATTTCGATACCCTGCCATATTTTGGGCCGTTTCTACAAAATCCTTGTCGATAACACCACATTTTCCTAATTGATACATATCTTCTCGCGCATAAGAGGGCTTAACACTAGAAATCCTGGACAAAAGATGTGCGGCAATATCCAGCAAAGCCTGCAAGGAACGCCGCAAGTAGTTTTCTGTCGCTGCTTTTATCAAGCTGTTTTTTTGAACAAACTCTCCTTTTGGTTTTTCCTGCAATTCCTTCATCAGCAACACACTATCCTCGATCTCTTGAAACCGATCGCGAAGCATCTCGATATTTAATGGATGAAGTAGTTTTATATCTGACATATTGCTAATACTCCGTCGCCCACGACCCAAGGTCGGGGCTATGGAGTACTACGCGCTAATCATAATTTTGCGAATAAGGTACTAGTTTCTAAGCGGATACGGCACGTAAATAATCACCGCCAATTATATCCATCTGCGGCTTAATATCCGAATAACGCCGGGCGATGTATTCCTCATAATCAAGCGCTTGTTTCGGATCACGGGTAAAAATCAGTTTTCCGTCATATAAAACATGAAATTGATGGTAAATCGGCAGCTCCTGTAAAAAGACCAAGTCCAACCCCTGCTTTTTCTGTAAACTCTCGGTAAACGGCGACAGCAACGCATAAAAGCGCAAATGCGTCTCCAAACGCTCTTCTTTAAGAACCTCCTTATTTTTCAGCAATAGAGCGATATCCACATCTGAACCTTCACAAGCATCACCGCGCGCCTGAGAGCCGGTTAAATACGCCGCCACCACATCCTCTTCGGAAGATAGAGCCTTTTTTATATTGTCTAAGTCGATATTTTCATTAACCATAGTAACTTGATTTTACCTTCTCGTAAGATAATTGTCAAAACACAAGCCCTGAATTAGTACTACTTGACAAACAGGCTCCGACAAACTACAGTAGTACTACCATGCAGTTGGCCACTACTATTACCCGCAAGGGACAAATTACTATTCCCGTGAAGTTTCGCAACGAACTCGGCTTAGAAATCGGCCGCAA
>JAHISN010000027.1 GCA_018818265.1 Patescibacteria group bacterium
AATATACCACAAAATCAGCTCTGGTAAAGAGTTTTTATTAAACGGCTCAATGAACGGCTCAACGGCAGCCTCCGTTGAGCCGTTCCATTGTTTCTGTCATTCTCGACATGATTACCAACAGGTAATCATAACTATTCGGGAATCCATGAAGAAATCCAAGTATTAAAAAAGCCGTTCCTAATCATTGGAACGGCGGTTAATCTTACTTCTTCTCTTTTCTTTGCCTGGCTGTTTATTCACCGCAACCAGAACCACTGGACTCCAATTCGGCAGCAGGTTCGACAACAGGTTCCTCGGGAAGTGTTTCGGTGTCGGCGGGTTTCTCAGCGGCAGCAGGTTCGACAACAGGTTCCTCGGGAAGTGTTTCGGTGTCGGCGGGTTTCTCAGCGGCAGCAGGTTCGACAACAGGTTCCTCGGGAAGTGTTTCGGCGGTGTCAGTAGTCACATCCTTATCTGTATCGTCTTTACTTTGACACATTTTTTTGTGCCTCCTTTTTATAAGATAAGTAAGAAATTTCTTAAGAATAAATACTCAATGTTCTGACAAATTATTGTCTAGCAACGAATATAATATCAAAAAACAATTCTTTAGTCAAGAGTTTTATAATCTGGAAAAGAATAAATTGAGTTGGTGGGAACCCTCCTACATTCAATCTCATCACTTAATCAGTCTTTTTTTGAGAAAAATACGGCCAGAATGAGACTTGAGATATTTTTCGAATTGCTTGGCGGTATCTATGTCTTCGAAAGCTAAATAACAAATTAATTTCCATGGTTTATATTTAGCAGTGTGAATAGATTGTCCAAAATTATGTGCCTTTATTCTACCCTTAAGTTCTGTGCTAAACCCAACATAAAATCGGCCATCTTGTTCGCTTTTGATGATATAGACATAAAACATATTTTAATTATAGCCCCGCGTCGTCCTCACGGACTATGCCGAGGCAGTCTTTGCTTTTGTTTATATATAAATCCGGCGGGAGCCAGGCGTAGGGTCCGTCTTCACTCTTCGAGTTACGCCGGACAGTCTCCGAGTTCGCTGGCGAAGCCAGGCGAAGTTCCGGCTTTGCCGGAACGGAGACTGGTGGAGCTGGGGGGATTTGCACCCCCGTCCAGAGAACAATTTTTAGAAATCGCTACATGTTTAGTTGGTTTATTTAGTTTTACTTATTATCCACAAACCAACAAAGACAATAATAAGCTAGTTACATTAATCTTAAGTGCTAGCCGTAACCACTAGCACAGCAGCTCAAACTTATGACACTTCTTGATCACACTTGAGCAAAGCAATCAGAAGCGGTATTCGCAATTAGGCAAATACTGGTGCGAACCTAAGTCCGCTAAATGCGTTTTTGGCATTTGTGATTTGTTCAGTTTTACATTTCCGAACACTAATGACATGCTACTTCTAAAAATCAAGATTCACTGTCGAAGCTATACAGCCCCAGGTAAATTAATAATGAAAAATGTAAAATGTAAAAAGGATGATGGGCACAGAAGGGCTTTCCTGTCGCAATTCATAGGAACAGGGGAAAGAAGGGGT
The DNA here is from genome assembly GCA_018818265.1 of Patescibacteria group bacterium. GTDB lineage: Bacteria > Patescibacteriota > 4484-211 > 4484-211 > 4484-211 > JAHISN01. The sequence continues at coordinate 1,544 of JAHISN010000027.1, forward strand.
CGCCCCAGCATCCCAGCATACGCGGGACAGGTTCGCGGGGTGGTCTGCTTATGCAGACCAAAGCTAGACAGTCCCATAGCTTTGCTATGATAGCGCATTCACCCCTTTTGTACAAGCGTATTACTAAATTAAGGTATTGTGATATATTACAATTGATTCACGTCTTCCTTATGGGTGCTTGTAGTTAAATTCTCCAGATGTTGTACCTTTTATGTGTGCAAAGCAGTTGCTTCCCTCCAGTATGTCTATTCACCCGATAGACATAAGAGCAACTGCTTTTATTTTTTGCTTCTCATCTTGCGCTGGATATCCCTATCGGTTTCTTTGGCTTTAATCTTGGCGCGTTTGTCGTATTTCTTTAAGCCTCGTGCCAGAGCAATTTCCAGTTTGGCCACATTGTGTTTGAGGTAAATTGCCAAAGGTAACAGAGTTAAGCGCTGTTCATTAATTTTGCCCAGCAATTTATTAGCTTCGCGCTTGTGTAGTAATAATTTGCGCGGACGCAATGGGTCATAATTCGCGGGTGTCCCTTGGTGGTAGGGGGCGATATGGGCGCCAGTCAACCAAAGTTCGCCATTGCGCAATCTGCCGTAGCTACCCTTTAAGCTGATCTGACCAGCGCGAATAGATTTGATTTCGGGGCCAGTTAATACTAAACCTGCCTCGAACTTATCGATAACATCGTAACTACTTCTGGCATATTTGTTGGTAGTAATTATTTTCACCCCATTAGAGATAGGAATCGCCAACGCTTCCGCAAGTTAATAATAATTTCTTGATAAGATTGCTTGATAGTTTATACATAGCTTAGTGGAAAATAGTTATTGTTAGTTATCTCTAACGGGGTTTATATTATTAATCCTCGCCGTCATTCTGGGGAAGCCCCATTGGGGCGGACTCCAGAATCGTATATGATAAATCTTCCATCTTTGGGTTCATTCTTCTGATTAATCCTAGTTTATCATCTCGGTTCATATTCTTGATTTGTTTTTCACGGACAATTGCCTGCATAATTTCATCAAAAGTTTCACAATATACAAGTTTATGGCATAAATATCTAGCAGTAAACCCTGGTATGAGGTTGTGCTGATGTTTA
>JAHISN010000028.1 GCA_018818265.1 Patescibacteria group bacterium
AAAACAACAGCAAAATAACCCAAGCCGCAAAATAGCGCGATTGGTTGTTTTAAAAAACTGCGGAAGCGGTTAAACATTGTTCCCGTAATTGGTTAGATTATACCAGGTTAGCCTACTAAAGTACGTACGCAAACTAAAGATGTCTCTAGTGCATTCTTATAATGTGACATCTTTAGTTCATTTTTGCAAATATCTAGAGTTAAGGCATCCCGCTTCCTCTATCGCCATATTGATATGCTGGGAAAGATCACCCACCTTGAAGGCTGGGCCCAACATACAGTCTGATAGCGTCGTAGCAATCAACACAATGTCTTTGCTGGCGTGAAGCTCGTTAGCTAGCCGCTGGTCCACACTATTGATGTAATCAAAGTTGTTTGGCGACGGCGCCTCGTGTTTTTCTGCTTGCGAGTAAGCGAAATCCCTCGCTTTTTGAATTAGAGAGTTGGGAATCATGGTCATATTTTATCATGTTGGCTTGATGAAGTATTTGTAGAAGATTAGTTTAAGGGGTCTGCGGTGTTTGGTCGGGGCAACTTCTCCACGGGCGTGTTGCTGTAATCTCTGCCTATTCGGAGAACAAAGAACATATACGTAGTAGCGTTGTTGCAGTTTGGATAATTTTATATTTGCACCTCTGGTTGAGAAGCATGCTTTTCTAATCTGCGTAAATTGCCCTGATAAAATCGCGTTTGCACGTCAAGGTAGCCCATTTGTCTGAGCATCGCTTTCTCTTTTTTATTTTTCGCCAGAATATAACCAATTTCACCTTTCTCCATATCCTCATAAGGAGACGCCATCTGTTTACAGTAGAATAAACATGACAGATCTAAGCCTTTCTCACTTGCGCGCCAACCTGAGATTTGTCCCCCGTGCAGCATACTTCCACGTGTTTGCGAACTATCTACCCCATACTCCAATGGGAAGAAGGGGTTATCGGCATTAATGATATCGACGACTTCACCTGGACCGACTACTTGACCTTCGGTATCAAAAACATTCTTATATGTGTAATATTGAGGCCCCCCACCGATTTTAGCTTGATTTAACAGATAACCTCTTTCATCACCGTAAGCGTGTTGGTCCAATGGCCTGGGCACGCCGCGGTTAACCACACGTGGCATGGTGGAAATTAATAACAAACCATCCTTTCTTAAAACACTACTCATTCTTAAGACAGCGCCCCAAGGATCCTGAAGGTGATACATTAAAGCTGCGCTAGTCACTAGCGCCACTTTATTGGTCTTATCGCCCAACATTAACGGGGATAGCTTATCAACACCCCCATAATGCATCTTTGATAATCTTTCCTGCCCCTCCTGCGCACGAACATCAAGCCCCTCCACTATGACATCCGAATTAACGCCCTCCTTTATGTCTGCCCCTAACTTACCGTAACCACAACCAACATCAAGCACACGGCTTCCATTGGGGCTGAAGTTTCAGCCATCTGGGGAGACATTAACCTTATTGTAGCACAGGGCCATTGTATTCTCGGCGAACTAACTCGCGCTATAGGCGGTAGCTGTTTTTTGAATCGTTGTTGTATTGGCCTCAAAGTATAGTGGAAAGTGTTTTGTTTAGGGCTTTTCGCAATTCGCGTCTGCCAAAGCCGGATTTGAGAAAGACTTTACGTGCTTTAGCGTCTGATTTGTTGATAAAGTATTCGTAGAAGATTAGCTTAAGTGGTCTGCGGCACTTTAGGTTGTTGGTGAAACCGCAATAGAATTTGTGGTCTTTGGAGGAAAGGAGTACATAAACGTAATACCGTGAGGTTTTTGAAACGTCATACGTTTCTGTCATGAATTTTAATTAAGATAGATATATTATTCTATAAGCGATTGCCCCGTCTGACGGGGCAAACTATTATAATAAATATAGATAAATGTCCACGTCAAACGTGGCTCACCAGCCCGTTTGACGGGCTGGTGGAGATGGGGGGAGTTGCACCCCCGTCCGGAAATTGTGCCTAAAAACTTTCTACAAACATAGACAGCTGGAATAAGGCCCTCGGTTGACGCTGTCTCTCAATACTCCGAGAGTTTCAGTTATAAAAATGATAAGAACGTATGATAACTGTACAACACGTCCCTCTCTTAGCTAGATGACACCAAACAATTCCTTGCTAAGAAAAAGAATTGTTGGCGCCTCTTAGGCCGCGTATGCGTAAGCGGCGGCGTAAGAGGGAGCAATATAATTATTGCCGGTTATGTTTTTGACTTCGTTTATCGAGATTAAGTCATTCTCGGTTTGCAATTTTTAAGCTGCCTCTCCGTCGAAACTAAACATCCCCATAATGAGACTCGAAATTGCTACGCAATTTCGCCAGTCGAATTATGCCACGTTGAAATTCGCGAAGCGAATTTCTTTCGTGGCGAGCGGTTCTTCGAGTCGTGGGCCTCTTCGTGTCAATCTGGCATAAACATTACCTATAAATACAGCCTGATAACCGAGCGACCCTACCACTCCGAAGTTGTTTCCGCCTCTTTTACCTCTACTTCCAGCCTTCTTTTAACTTTACCCCGTTTCTCTTCTTTTCTCTTTTCAAATGCATACTTTCCCTTAGCCAAAGCAACCTCAAGTTTAATAAAGGCCCCTCTAGTATACACTTTTAGGGGTATAATTGTCAAACCACCTTTGCTTAATTCGTGGGCAAGATGGAGTAGAGTCTTTTTTTGCAAAAGCAGTTTTCGCGAACGGCGATTATTCAGTTCTCCCTGTCCCTTTTGATAGCTTGGGATATGGGCGTTAATTAAATAGGCCTCCTCGCCAATAACTTTGATGTAGCTCTCGCCAAGACTAATTCGTCTTTGACGGATGGATTTAACTTCCCATCCCTGTAGTTCTATCCCGGCCTCGTAAGTTTCGAGGAGTTTAAAGAATTTATGGGCCTTGCGGTTGGTGGAGAGGGTTGGCATAGGGAAAGTCAAAAGTTCAAAGTTAAAAGTTAAAAGTGAAACCAAGTCAGACTTAGCGAAAAGTTATCATGTAACAAAGGACTGGAGCTTAATTGTTGATGTAGTAGCGAAATTTATTTCGCGATTCGGCCTGCCAGGCCCTGGTCTATCAACATCTACGCTCTCTAGGAGCTGACAGCTACAAGCTATAAGCTGCTTCTTATCACTCATCTCAAATCAGCAGTATATATATTATCTTCTTTCCCAAACCATAATGCTTCCTCATTATCAGAAATGAGAAGATGTCCGCCGAACTGTTCATTTAACTCAAATCCTTTTTGGTATTTTCCTCCTTTATCAAACACCAAAATCATATTTTCGCTGGCTACGTAAATATGCTCAATCTCTGGTGTGGTGAAGATTGCTTGTGCATTTGCAATAGGCGGGTAAAAACCACTGAGACGGAAATCCTGTTTTTCGCCGCCAAGATATTTGTGCACCTCACCATTGTTCAAAAGAACATAGATAGCGCCGTCAATAGCTAAGTCAGTGGCTTGGCTTAAATCAACAGATATTGTGAAATAATCGAATCGCCTGGAGTAGCCAGTCGACAGGGCGATATATTTGTGAATCTGATTAGCTTGAATGTCTAAAAGGTATAGATTTTCGCCGTACGCGGCGCCAAAGCCATCTATGGCGGTAATACTTTGCCAAGCAGGGTCCGAGGCTAGAATTGCTCCGCGGTCTCCCAGAGCATGAATACCATCTGCTTGCAACTCAAAAATTTGTTTAGAAATTATTTCCGGCCATCCCTCAGCTTTTTGAGTAGTAACTGTCTGAAGATTGTAAGCCAAGGCGAGCGTGCGCTCTAGTTCGTCAGACAGTTCCTGGGCTTGTTTATTTTGGGTTATTTGACCCAGAATGTCACCAGCTGAGCGATAATACTGCGTGGCCGCTTGTGGGTCTTGGGAACTAACTGCTTGTCCTTGAGTTAAGAGTTCTTTTGCCTGTGCCAAGAGAGCGTTTTGTTGCTGGAATTCGTGAGCGCGAGTTCGATATAAATGAGTTGAAGCGACAGCGGCGAGCAATAATACTCCTAAGGCACCAGTAAGCGCGACTTTTTGCGAACGCTTCGTGAGCGAGGGTCTCTTGAGAAAAATTTTGGATGCAGGAAAAAATAATTTTGGGAGTTTAAAAGAAATGGCGGGAAGTGGTAGTTTTAGGCCGCGAATTTTATTGACGAAAGCGGGGAGAAAATTCTCCTTGCTTCTTTCCCCAACTACACCAATGTCAATGATTTCTTCTTCGCTGGGGACATGC
>JAHISN010000029.1 GCA_018818265.1 Patescibacteria group bacterium
GAAATCCTGTCTGCATTATGTATGAAAGTTCCTCCCATAACCCCACAGATTGATTAATTATCCGTAGTTAGAAGTTTTGGTCTCAAAGTGAGATTAGGTTGTTCTATGGGCATTATCACAAAAACACATCAGGAAGTTCTGTTAGATACGAGCACACTCAATACAACGATGCTTTTTTGTTAGCCTACATGTTGGGGGGCGATGCTTATGATGACGAGCCGTTTGAGATTAGGGGTGAGATTCTAGTCTCGTTTTAGCACAGTAGTATTTATGTCATAATAGCTACCCATGACGTGGTGGGTGGTAGAGGACTTGAACCTCTGGCCTCCACGATGTCAACGTGACGCTCTAGCCAGCTGAGCTAACCACCCTCTCCTTTACCCACTCCAGCGCTTTGCGCTGGCGGAGCATAAACCTAATGTACTCTTGCGGACCCGAATTTTCAAATTGTTTCTTGACTTTGGGTTCTTTTATTCTCCCGATTTCCTGATTCACCTCATCATCCCCTACCGTTAACTTCTCTTCCTGAGCAATACGGTCTAATATAAAGTCAATTCTTAGTTGTTTTTCAACAGCCGCCCGCCATTTAGTCCTAACATCATCCAGCGTTTTCTTCTGTTTTTCCAAGACTTGATCCAAACTGGTCCCCGAGCCCGCCATTTGTTGGCGTACTTGTGTTTCCTGACGTTTCATCTCCTGCGCAACTATACTTTCGGGCAAATCAATTTCTCCCATCTCGGTTAGGAGAGCATCGAAAATATTTTGTTCAAACTGCTTCTCTGTTTCCGCTTCACGAATGCCACGGAGAAAGTCACGCACTTTTGTTTTAAGAGCTGTTAAACTAGGACTGCCAATGATCTGAGCCCATTCATCATCAGGAGTGTTTTTCTTACTTTGAGCCTCTTTTTCCTCATCTTCTTGTTTAGCTTTTTGTTCTGCCTCGGAAAGAGTTTTAGCGGTAACAATTTCTTCCGGCTCTCTTTGGGATTCCTGACCCGTTGCACTGGCCTCCTGCTTACCTTTCCACTCACTAAACAAATTGTTTATTGCTTGATCAACTTCATTTTCTTTAACAACAACCTCCGGATGTTTCGCTTGAAGTTGTGAGTAGTTTTTAAGCTCAATTTCGGGTTTAATGTCCACAATGTATTCTAAGATAAGAAATTCTCTTAAGTTATCCAAAGAAGATAAGTTCTGATAAAGCTTTTCTTGATTAGGAATAACAACTTGTGGAGGATGCAAGGGACGAAAGGAATGCTCACTAATAGCTTGTCGGAAAATTTGATCGGCCAGGAAATCGATAGTTTCTAAAGCCAGTTTGGTTTCATTAATTCGTTCCCGTACAGCCCCAACCGGCGCCTTGCCACGACGAAAGCCGGGCACATCAATTTCTTTGGAAAGCTTTCTTAAGGCTTCCTGGGAAGCTCTCTCTACCTGTTTTTTAGTAGGACGCGCGGTAACTTTTATTTGACTTTTGGGAAGTTTTTTAATTTGGATTGACATCGTTTAGTTAGCTTACTAGCTTCGTTAGCTACACTAGCTTGTTAAAACAAGATACGTAACTCCTTAAAGATTAAATCTAGCCGAGGGGCAACGGACAAGGGTTATCCCTTATTTAGCACCATATTATAAACGTTTCCGATTTTCTCGGCCACCTTTTGACTATCATAGAGGTCACGTGCTCTATTATATCCCCTTCTGCCAAGTTCCGCCCTCAGATTAATATCTTTCGCCAATTGTTCTATCTCTATACTTAACCGGAAGAAATCGCCGGCAGGAAAAAGAACTGCGGCATCACCAACAACTTCTGCAATAGAACCGCTGTTGGCCACTAAACCTGCCTTGCCGCAGGCCATGCTCTCAATTAATACCATACCAAACTGTTCTTGCCAAATTTCCGTGGGCAGACTGCCTAAATAAAAGATATCGGCAAGATTGTGAATAGCGGGAATATCTGCGTAAGGCACCTGACCGATAAGCCGGAAGATATCGTTTACGCAAGCTCGGTCAATCAGATTCTCCAGCATCTTACGGTAATCTCCCCCACCAGCAACAATAAACTTCAATTTATGTCGGTCAACAACGCCTTGCTGTTTGAGCCTGGCGGCGGCAAAGATTAACTCTCGAATGCCTTTATTGCCGGAAAGATTGGCAATGGACAAAATAATTGTATCTTGCTCTGTCAATTCATACTTTCCCAAAAAGTTTGTATTCTTCTTTTGCGGCCTGAATCTTTCCAAATTAATACCCATCGGTTGAATAGTGATTTTGTTACTGTCAGCCCCTTCCAGGAACAAACTCGCCTTCGCTCGTTTGGTGATGGCAATATAATAGTCAAAAGCGCTTATAACTTGCCTTTTGCGCTGGTGTACTTTGGGGCTATTGGTCCCCACACCATCCCATAAATAAGGAATGTTTTCCCAGATAGTGGAAACAATTCTAAACCCCATTTTCTTTTTCAGTTCCGCCAGTTGCCCGTTAAAAACCTCGGCAATTCCTACTGTATGGACTAAGTCGACATTGCGAAGGGATTTTTCTAGACCTAAAAACCGGTCACTATTGAAACGTTCTAGTGGTTTAAATCGGTGAAGTATGCCCTTACCTCGGCCAAGTCGATGGTAGTACTGAGAAACGGTGCGGCAGTGTTTAACGGACAAGCCGATTTCCTGAGTATCGTAAACAGTATGATAAGGCGCCAGGGCGAAAATACTAAAACTCTCCGTTAATGGAGAGAAATTTTGCATCTCCCAAAAGTTTAACGATGACCCGCGAATAATAGCGATAGTATGAGGTGATTGTTTGGGCATAAATGTTTCTCAATCCTCAGCGAGTAAATTCTTTCCTGTCATGGCGGCGGGTTGGGAAATGCCCAAAGCGGCAAGTATCGTGGGAGCAATATCGGCTAATACTCCATCGCTTAAGTGAACATCACTATTATCTTTGAGGTCTGGCGCTACAGCAATGCAAGGCACCGGAGAGATGTTGTGCGCTGTATCAGGAGCTCCTGTTTGTGAGTTAATCATAATTTCTGCATTGCCGTGATCGGAGGTAACAAGCAGGAACCCTTTTTGCTCCAGAACCGCTGAAATCACTTGGCCTAAAGATTTGTCCACAACCGAAATAGCCTTGCGCGCCGCTTTTAAATCCCCCGTATGTCCGACCATATCCGGGTTAGCGTAGTTAGCAAGGATGAAATTATACTTTCCCGTGGCTATCCTCTCGAGCAAAATCTCCGTAACTTCCACAGCACTCATCTCTGGTTTCTGGTCGTAAGTTGAAACTTTTGGAGAGGGAACTTCAATCCATTGCTCCCTGTCAAACGGGTTTTCTTGTCCCCCGTTGAAAAAGTAAGTTACATGGGGAAACTTTTCCGATTCGGCCAAGTGAAATTGAGTTAAACCGTGCTGAGAAATAACTCTCGCCAATGGATTTTCCACTCGTAAATGTGGGAAAATAGTTCCTGAAACAGCCATATCCTTAGAATATGGAGTCATGGTGATAAAGAACAGATTTTGCGGGTTTTTCTTGCGCTTAAAATGTGAAAACCTCGGATTCACAAAAGCCTCCGTTAACTGTCTCGGCCGATCAAAACGAAAGTTAAAAAAGATAACTCCGTCGTTATTGCCGATGGGAACAAACCTTTTTCTTTCCGAATCAATGCTAGTGGGACTAATAAATTCATCTGTTTCCTTGCGTTTATAAGCCCGAATAATAGCTTCTTGAACAGCAGGAATCTTATCGCCTTCACCTGCGGTTAAAAGATTATAAGCCTGTTCTGTCCGCAGCCATCTTTTATCTCTGTCCATTGCGTAGAAGCGACCAATAAGGGATTCTATTTGACCAAAGCCAAATTTCTTTAGAGACTCATCGATCAATTTAAGATAAGAAAGTGCCGAATCAGGTGCAGAATCTCTTCCGTCGGTAAAGAGGTGTAAATGAACCCGCGTACAGGCTCTGTCTTTAGCAGCTCGCAATAATGCCAAAATGTGATTCAGAGAACTATGCACTTTGGCTTCACTGAGTAAACCAATAATGTGCAGGTTAGAATGATAATTTTCAACATGGCTAAAAACATCAGCCAGCGCTTTCTTTTTAAAAAATGAACCGTCGGCGATAGCGCGGTCAATAATAACAACATCTTGAGGGACAATATAGCCAGCGCCTAAATTGAGATGTCCTGTTTCACTATTACCGAATTCGCCTTTGGGTAATCCTACTGATTCCTCTGATGCGAGAAGCCGACTGTGCGGGTAATTTTTTTGCAGGAAATCAAAGTTAGGAGTAGATGCAGAAGTAATGGCGTTGCCTTTGCTGGGTGGGGCGATTCCCCAACCGTCCATGATTAAAAGTACCGTAAGTTTGTAGGTGGACATAGTGACGGACCAATTTGTACTTAAAAGTTGGTGATGGCGATGAATTTTTAACTTTCAACTTTTAATTTAAGAGATCATCTTATCAATCTGCAGCAACCTATTATATTTAGAGACACGTTCGCCCCGGCTTGGTCCTCCAGTTTTGATATAATCAGCGCCAATACCGACAGCGAGATCGGCAATAAAGTCATCGTTAGTCTCACCGCCACGGTGCGAAACGATAGTTTTAATTCCTTTAGATTTGGCAATTTTAACAACCCGTATTGTTTCAGTAATTGTACCAATCTGATTAGGTTTAATAATCACGCCATCAATACCACGATGCCGTAGGGCCTCGACAAGAACTTTATCGTTAGTGACAGTTAAATCATCACCAATAATAAACGTCTGTTCAGGAAGCACTTTATTCAGCTCACTCCAGTACTGCAAACTTTCCTCAGGAAACGGATCCTCCAAAATTTCCAAAGGATATTTGTTAGCCAATCCAACAAAATATTGGCTAAGAGCTTCAAAGGAGGAGGTTTCCTGATTGGGAACAGCGCCTGCTACATCCAACCCCAGCCTAAATTCATGGCCCGGTTTTAGACGCAACTGCTCTGCGGCTTGCATAATTAGATCTAGCGCGTCTGTCGGATTTTCAGTTGCAGCCACTAAACCTCCTTCCTCCCCATACCCACAGTACATTCCTTTTGCAATGAGAAGCTCTTTAAGATTATGATAAGTTTCCGAAGCAAAGCGAAGCTTTTCCCAAAAGGATGTATCATCTTTACTGCCATAAGGAATGAAAAGGAATTCCTGAAAGGGTTGATTTGTCTGGGCGTGCTGGCCACCCTCAAGCAAAACCATAGCCGGTAATGGCATTTTATATTTGTAGTCCGTAATACCTATTTTGAGATCTTCCATCTCAATAATAGAATCATTAAGGTATTTGTTGATATGAACAAACAGATGCTGTTTAGCTAAGAAGGCGCCGGCTTTGGCTACAGCCATAGAAACAGGCAGGATAGCATTAACACCAAAATTGGCTTTATTGGGAGTACCATCTAGGTCGGTAATTTTGCGGTCAATCATCCCCTGTTCTATGGGGTTAGTACCCTTAACAGCTGTAAGCAAAACCTCCTCTATTTTCTTAACAGCATTAGTCATTTCTTTTCCATGGAAACGAGAAAAATCCTTGTCGGTAATTTCAATGGCTTCCTTTGTGCCACGAGAAATACCAGAAGGACAAGAACTAATAAACGACCGGTCATTATCCAAAATAACCTCAACTTCGACGGTCGGGTCGCCCCGGGAATTAAGTATTTGTCTGGCAGAAAGAGTTTTAACAAGAGGCATAACAAAAGTGTGATAAGTGTTAAGGAATAGGCAGGGATCTTTAGTCGGAATCCTTTTTATTAAAGAACTCTTTTACCTCTTCAACAATCTGTTTTGGTGTATAGGCGGATTTAATAAGGTACGCCTCGACTCCAATTTCGAAAGCCTCTTTAATAAGCGAATCCTGCCCTAAATTAGTAAGCAAAATCACAGGTATATCCTTCGTCTCAGGTTTGGTTTTAAGTGTTCTTAAAACATCTAGACCGTTAATCTCCGGCAGCATAATGTCAAGAAGGATCAACGCCCACTGTCTTTCCGAAGCCTTAATTAATCCCTGAGGGCCATCTTCAGCAGACTCTACAAAAAATCCTGCTTTTTCAAGCTGACGCTCATAAAGCTCTTTGATGAAAAGATCATCCTCAACAATTAAAATTGATTTTTGGTCTGATTCGGGCATAATTTGAACGGTTGATCTCTCACTAGGCTAAAAGCCTTAAAACATTATGCTTAAAACATTATGATTGGCCCACTTATCTAGGGGAAGAATTAAACTTTATCAAGGAAAGTTATTATATTTCTTCCCCAAGAAAAGAACTACGCAACCTCAGATGTAACTTCGTGTTTAAGAACTGCCTTTTCTACCTCGTTAAAACGACCAATATTATACACATCCCACGGCGTCAACTTACCAATCATACCCATACCTTCTGCACGCCAATCCCATTCCCCCTTACTGGTCGTGTAGTCCCGCATATCCTCGCCGTCTCTATCGAAATAATTACCATTCATAAGAAGATCTTCATCTCCATCGGACCACTCAGCAACAAGTGCCCAAAAGCCATTGTTCTCATCAAGTCTGACATTTTCTACATCAATTCTAATCTGCACAATCTGAGTTTCTTCTCTGCCTCTGACTTTACCCTTAACTTCAATAACCGCCTCGCTATCAAACTTGTCAGGTAAGGCATCTAACACCTCGCTACCTGTACTTGCACTAATTTCCCTAATTTCGAAGTTCTTGCTCTGCTCACCGGCTTCAATAGAACTATCGTCTTTATAAGCAGGAACTATATGTTTTTCTGCCATATAATATCACCCCCTTTCATAATACAAATACTAATGCACCTAAATGCTGATTAACGCCAGGACTTAGTTTCCTGTCATAGTTTTTTATTTACCTTTTGCCACACTGACCCACTTCAAATACGCCAATTAAAGAAATTGAATTGGACTTACTGTTACTTTACCTTTATCAATTACGATTTACCGTTTACGCATGCACTCGTTACCCGACGCACGTTACTCTTACCTATTTCTTACCACATTTTCCTCCGCTTCCGCAACCAGCAATCTCGTTTTCCCTACCACATCTGGACTCACCGATATTGACGTAATGCCCCAGCTGACTAACATCTCAACCAACTCTGGATAAACACTGGGAGCTTGGCCACAGATTGAACACATAATACCATGTTTTTGAGACTCTTTGACAGTCCTTTCAATCGCCCATAAAACAGCCGGATTCATTTCATTAAAAGTATCGCCTAATTTGGGATTGTCTCGATCGGCACCTAAAATTAACTGCGTTAAATCGTTACTACCAATAGAAACCCCATCAATTCCTGTGCCAATAAACTTCTCCAAAAGAATTACATTGGAAGGTACTTCTACCATTAAAAAAAGTTTAAAGGACGAGGTGCGGTGCAAATCGTGCGCCGCCATCAACTTCTTTATTTCGATAAGCTCATCCACTGTGCGTACAAACGGCAACATCAACCACAAATTTTTGTAATAACGTCGAACTCTCTTAATCGCTTCCAGTTCCAACTCAAAAACCTTGGGTTTTAGTATGTAGCGGAGCGCTCCTCGGACCCCAAGCATTGGGTTTGCCTCAACTGACTCAAATTCTACCCCGCCCTTGAGATTCCTATATTCATTGGTCTTAAAGTCTGTAGCACGGTAAATAACAGGCCGGGGGGTAAAGGCTTTAGCAAAAATGCTAATACCCTCATAGAGTTTCTGGCTAAAAATTTTCCCTTGGCCTTCTTTTATATACTTTTCCGGGTGCTTGCCAATCTGAGCGATCATAAATTCGGCCCTAAGCAACCCCACACCATCTACATCTAACTGAGAGGTTTCCTCAGCAAGATCTGGCTCAGCCAAATTAACATACACCTTGGTTGCTGTTTTTGTTGGGTCATTTGTCTTTATTGCAGGCACGACTGCATCTGTAATCTTGCCGCTCAAGTCTCCTTGGTAAACTTTGCCGCTGCGTCCGTCTGCAGTTATAATTTCGCCTGTCTTAAGAATTTGGGTGGCTATTTCGGTACCGACTATACAAGGAACGCCCAACTCTCTGGAAACAATAGCCGCATGACAGGTTGCTCCGCCTTCATTAGTAATAATAGCGGCGGCCTTTTTCATAGCCGGCACAAAATCCGGCGTAGTCATTATTGTAACCAGAATTTCGCCTTTCTTGATTTTATCTATCTCATTGGCACTTCTGATTTTATGCACTTTCCCGACGGCAATGCCGGGGCTGGCGCCTATGCCTTCCAATAGTGTGTCAATTTGTGTTTCATCAACGCGAATTTGAGTAATCGTTTCTTCTCCTCTCTGGACTTTTTCTATATCCAGTGTAGTCACTGGCCGAGTTTGTAAAATGTAAACCTTCTTTTTTTCTACACCCCACTCAATATCTTGTGGGAATTGATAATGCTTCTCCAGAGCTAAACCCTGTTGAGCCAGCTCTTTAATAAACTTATCAGACAATTTCTGCTTCTTTTGCCAGGCTTTAGAAACAGCAACTTCACCTTTGCGAGTGAGCATTTTCTCTTGGTTTACTATTCTTTTATTCGCGATTTTGAACGGCTTCTTTTGAAGGGAATATTGGTCAGGAGTCATACTGCCGGAAACAATACCTTCGCCAAGACCAAAAACGGCTTCAATTGTTAGAACTTCTGGATTATTAGTAATGGGGTCCACGGTAAACATAATCCCGGAAACATCAGATTGAATCATCTTTTGAACCGGAACAGCCACAGCAACCTGAAAGTGGTCAAACCCGTGATGTTCACGATAGTAGATAGCACGGGCAGTAAAAAGCGATGACCAACAGCCTTGCACCGCTTGGAGCAAATCCTTATCACCAGAAACATTAAGGAAGGTCTGCTGCTGCCCAGCAAATGACGCTTCTGGCAAATCTTCAGCGGTAGCCGATGATCGCACGGCAACCAATAAACTCTTATCGCGGGACATTTTATGGTATGCCTGTAAAATAGCTTGTTTAATATCCGGCGGCATAATTGCTTTCTCAATCAATGCGCGGATCTGGCGGGAAACTTCCTGGAGGGTTTTAGAATCCTCATAATTTAAACCGCCAAGAAGTTTCCTAATTTTACCAGTAAGCTGGCTAACTTTGAGAAATTCAAGGTAAGCATCGGAGGTTACGGTAAAACCGGAAGGTACACGAAAACCAGCTTGCGTCATTTCTCCTAGATTGGCGGCTTTCCCACCCACCTGGGCAATGTCATCTTTTGAAGTATCTTTAAAAAGTTTAGTATATTGCATGGGCAGTGATAAATCTGATTTAGGGTTCAACCCTGTCATCGCTTGACAAAAAAAGTAACGACAGGGTTGAGCCCTATTTCCTCGGCGTCATTCATATAGATAGCGACATAGTTTGTAGCGGCTAGGCTTTAGCCTAGCGTAGTTGAATGGCTGAGGCCTTTTCTGAGCGGGCCTAAAGGCCGCCGCTACAATACTTGTGCCTCTCCGCGAGCCACCGAGCCGAAAGCACCCAAATAGCTAATATCATTGTCGCGACAATTTTTTTCTAAATTATTTTGGTCAAAGTTTAATCCCAGCATAATTATAACTAAATGTCTTGAGAATACATTCTACAGATATGATTGAATCTTGGCAAGAATTACTGAGCAATTTCCTTCTAAATTACAATTTGCTATTTACGATTTACTCACTTCACCCACTCATCCAAACATCCCAATTCCACTTCCGGATAATTTTCTAAGTATCCTCTCGTAAGCCGAATTATTTTTACAAGTTCAGTTTTGTTCTCTGCCTCAAATCTTAGTGATAAATTGGGAGTTGTGTTCGAAGCACGTACCAAAGCCCATGATTTGGGTGAGAAAACAACGCGGGCGCCATCAACATCTATTACTTCCCAATTTTGTTTAAGCTCTTTAACAAGATTTCTGACAACAGTAAATTTCGTTTCATCTGAACAGGGAGCCAACAATTCCTCCGTATGCGCAGTTCTTTCTACATCTTTGAAAAACTCCGAGTAGGGATGGTCAACATGAGAAAGAATTTGCAACAAGCGCGCGGCGGCGTATAAAGCATCATCAAAACCATAGTAATTATCTTTAATAAAGGTGTGACCAGACAACTCACCAGCTAAAAAGATATCATCCTGACTGCCAATTACCTCGCGGAAATAAGAGTGTCCGGTTTTCATCATCTGAGGCACACCGCCCATTTTCTCTATCTCATCTCGTAAAACATAAGAACTCTTGATATCGAAAAGCACCCGCGAGCCGGGTTTATTTTTCAAAATTTCCTTGGCTAGAACAATTAGCGTCTTGTCATTTTCATAGATTTGACCTTTCTCATCAACAACGCCTAGTCGGTCACCATCAGGATCAAAGGCAATACCTAAATCGGCTTTGTGTTCAAGAACTTCCCGACTTAAATCCTGCAAAGATTCTTTATCTTCCGGATTGTGGTGATGAGGATATCCACCGTGGAGCTGACAATAAAGCGGCACAACTTGGCAGCCGAGCAACTTAAAAAGCCTTATGGCAAAAACAGAGGAAGTGCCATTACCGCAATCAATAACCAACCGCAAGTGTTTCCTTATATCCAACCGCTCATGCAAATCCTTAGCATACCAGTGAAAAATGTTGCCATCATCATAGCGAACACTGCCCTTGCCCACAATAAATTTCTTCGACTCCACAAGATGTCTTATTTGTTGGAGCTTCTCGTTATAGAGCTGAAGAGCATTTTTTAGATCAAATCTAAACCCGTTATATTCAGGAGGATTATGAGAGGCAGTAATCATTACCCCTCCAGCGGCATGGTGTTTAGTAACAGCATAATGAACAAGTGGAATTAAGCTAAGGCCCAAATCAAGCACATGACAACCACTAGAAACTAGACCATCAACAAGATAAGCATTAAGTTCATCAGAAGTAAAACGATTGTCGTGACCAACTATAACTTTACGCCCGCCACGGTTAAAAAGATAAGCCCCAAAAGCCTTGCCGACCAAGAGAGCATCTTCTATTTTGAAATCTTTGCCTACAATCCCGCGAATATCATAAGCACGGAAACAATTCGGATTCATATTTTATATTCTACTGCATATAAACAAATTTGGAAAGGTGAAGCTCCGCCGGCTAAGCGCCCACGCCCACACGTCGGGCGGATGGAGGCAAACATTGTGACTTCCCCTTGCCACATTTAAACGTGGTATGCTACATTATTTATATGGAACTTCTCCTTAAAAATCCATACATCCGACGGGGTTTGTTATTACTGTTATTCTTATCATTTCTTCCTCTAACTGGTTGCACAATACCCTTTATAAATAAGCAGGTTTGTCTCCCTGCATGGTTGCCCTTGGTAGGTGGCAACTGCGATCTGGTTACAGAACCAAATGAGATTGTTCTAACTTACTGGGGTTTATGGGAAAGTCCCGAGGTTATCCAACCCCTCATTGATAAGTATGAGAAAGAAAATCCTCACATTACCATTAACTATCAGCTGAGAGAAATTGATGACTACTACAAAACCTTGCGCTCCCACCTAGAAACAGATTTGGCGCCAGATATAGTTCGAGTACACAACACATGGGTGCCCCTCCTGCTGGCAAATCTTTCGGCCATTCCGGACGAGGTAATGACCACTTCCGCTTACGAACAAACTTTTTATCCGGTGACTCGTGAAACTCTTTTAGCAAAAGGAAAGTATTATGCTGTTCCTTTAGGCATTGACAACCTTGCCCTAGTTTACAACACAGCCCTGTACCAGCAAGCAGGAATCTTGAAACCGCCGGAAACATGGACTGAATTTAACGAAACAGCCAAGATATTAACCCACCGCGATGAAGATAATGAAATAATCCAAGCGGGAGCGGCGCTGGGCTACAGCGGCGGGATTGAGCACTTTAGTGACATTGTTGGTCTAATTATGGCACAAAATGGCGTGGATTTTATTGATAAAGATGGTAAAGTAACTTTACACAAAACCTTTTCACAACTTAGCGAGAATTTAGGCGCTGACGCACTGCGCTTTTATAACCTCTACGCAACATCGAGAAAAACCTGGAATTCCAGTTGGCCCAGCGCCTTAACCTCTTTTGCGCAATCAAAGACGGCAATGGTATTCGTCCCCTCTTTTCGTATTTTTGATATTCTTGCCCTGAATCCCAATCTGCCGTTGGCAGTTGCTCCGATTCCACAGCTAGACCCAACCAGTGCGAACATTAATTGGGCTACTTATTGGGTTGAAACAGTACCAAAAAACAGCCTGCATCAAAAAGAGGCTTGGCAGTTTCTAAAATTCCTAACAGAAAAAGAGAACCTAGCGGAGTTTTATAGTTTGGCGTCATCTACAAGACTTTTTGGCGAGGCCTACCCGCGCCCAGACATGGCAGAAGAATTAATTAACCACCGGTACCTTGGGCCTTACATTAGCCAGGCTTCTACCTGCACCACCTGGAATCTAGCCGATGGGACACACGACATTTATCTTAATGACGAGATTAAGGAAATTTTTGGTAGTTTAATCGATAAGATTAATATTGATATTAGCGAGTTAGAAGAAAAGCTGGACGAGGCCGCTGAGGAGGTTCAGAAGGTATTAGATGAAGCAAAATAGGGCAATTTGATAATTGACGAAAATATTGATTACCACCTCCCAGAGGCAGGTGAAATTACCCAGTTACCCAATTACCTGTTCCTATCCAAACATCAGTACTTCTGGCTTGAGAAGCAACAGTAACCCGATAATTAAAATCAGAATTCCACCAACAAGACGCGAATAGCGAGCGTACTTACTTTCTAACCCCACCGCTTTCATTGTTGCCATTGCCACTGTAAAAACGGCTAAATCATCTAGCATAAAAAAGAATACATAGATTAAAAGGTAAAAATAATATTTCCATGTACTCATTTCTGTAAAACTGAGAATATTAGTATAAATCGCTGGTAGACCCGCAGAACAGATCAGTTCTATAAGATTAACAGCAAAAGCCAAAGCAATAATCCCAACTAGCGCGGTTGCAAATGTTCTGTTCTCTGCAATTTCACGCAGGCGGCCAAATATTTTTTGTTTCCTGTTTATATCACCAACTTTACACACCGCTGAGCGGTTAACCCAATAATCACGTAAGTTGTAGACGGCAATGCCGAGCGCAGCTAAACCAATAGTAATCCTAATCCAGGTAACCAATCCGAAAAATATAAAGAGTTGCAGCCAGGCAGTCATAAAAAGAAAATAAACTATCGCCGAGGTAACAATAAAAGCCATACCTAACACCCAGCGCCTCAACGAATCTTTTATGTTCAATAGCAGACTAATAAGGAAAAGCAATGCCCACATAGCGCAGGGATTAAAACCGTCCAAGAATCCCAGGATAACGGTAAGCGCCGGCAAGGAGAGGTTTTTAAGATCCAATTCTCCGATGAAAGGAATATTGATCGTGGTTACTTGACTATTGCTATTATTGAAAGGGGTTGGACAGGGTTCGTCGGTAGAAGTTGGTTGAGGATCAGTGAGGAAACCAACCGCGTCGACACACTGATATTCAAGGGCATATGTAACTAAACCTTCAATTACGATTCCTGTGGTCTCGTCGTTAATATAACCTATTACTGGCTGATCACCAACAACAAGATAGGGTACACGACCGCTAGGGTTGCCTAACAGCTGGCAGACTTCTTGAAACAACTTAGCATTTTCCCTGTTGCTTGTAACCTCGAATTCCTTAATTTCCACCCGCTCATATTTCTCTTGTATGCTTTTTAAGAAAACCATTTCGTCCTTACAATGGGAACAGTTGTTACTCCAGAAAAAATAGAGGGTTACTTTATCAGCGGCCCGAGAAGATTGTGAGTTAAAAGAAAGAAAGAGCAGAGCTAATATTAAAAATGTGTAGAGTTTATTTTTGTTCATATTGGATATTCGGAGCTAGTTATTACGCGAAACTCAGCGCTGGCGCTCCCGAAGGGACTCGAACCCCTAACCTTCTCCTCCGGAGGGAGACGTTCTATCCGTTGAACTACAGGAGCCACGGACGCTTAACAATGACCATTTTATCACATATTGGCCCCATCTCCAGAAACTGGCTCTTGATAGAAGAAACAAAGCTTAGTATCATTCTTTCATGATTGAAAGCAATGATTCGGTAACAGATGCCAATCGCTGGCAAATAGGAGTTTTCTTTAAGAACTATTGGCTCAAGCTTATTTTATGTACAGCTTTAGTGTGCATATTGTTTTGGGGGGCAACACGTACGCGCAATTATCTGCACGTATCTACAAACAACAAAGTAGATGAGTTGTCACAACAAGCGGAAAATGCTCTGGCCGAAAATAAATACACTGAGGCTCTACAACTTTACCGTCAGATTTTGGATTATCACCCAAACTATACCCAAGCATATCTACAGCAAGCAGGAATTTATGTAACTAAAAACAAACTTACGACTGCTGAAGAAACCCTATTGCAAGCGCTTAAACAAAATACTGATCAGGAGGCAGTTTATCTGGCCTTAGGGGAAGTAGCCCTGGCAGCTAATGATTATGCCGCCGCTACTAACTATTTGCTTTTTAGCGATACGACAAAGCCGGACAATCAGCTAAAGTTAACTGAGGTATATCTAAGGCAGGGCGACATAATAGAAGCGCAAAAATGGCTTAGCAAAGTTCTGGAAAATACAGGAACAGGGTCTAAACCTCACTACTATTACGCGATAATTCATCTCGCGTCAGAGAAATCAGAATCAGCCTTGTCGGAAATCACTTTAGCTAATGAAATAGCAGTTGAAAACCAGAATTTCACAGCGCAAGATATATATCGCCAGTTAAAGGTGAGCATTCAAAATGTCGAAACGGCAGAGAGTGAAATCTTTGGCCGAGCTCTGATAGGGTTTACTCTTCTACAGGAAAAATATCCCCGTTTGGCCCTAATACCCTTGCAGAAGGTTGCTAACGAGAAACCCGATTACCGCGATGGTCAGGCGATGCTGGGTGCGGCATATTTGAGTATTAAAGATTATGAATCTGCTGAATATGCTTTAGAAAGGGCCCTGGATCTGGACCCCAATTATGCCTATGCCCACTACCTCTTGGGACTCATTTACGAGCAGAAAGAGCAAAATGATTTGGCCCAGCAGACTTATAAAGCCGCGGTAACTTTTGCGCCTTCTCAAATAACATACCACAGGATTTACACTAACCTTTTAGAAGAGTGCGAGAAATATATTGAGGCAGAACTCGCCTACCGGGATATTCTAAATTCCGAGCTGTTTGCAAACACTGAGAAATCCGAATTCAAAGTGCGGCTGGCATATTTATATTTAGATCATCTAGATAAGCTGCAGGAAGGCTTGTCCTTAGCCCAGGAGTATAAAAACTCAGAACTGCACGCCTGGGCTCTTTATAAAAACGAACAATCACCGGAAGCATTAGCTATTGTTGAACAGCTAATTAAGGAACAACCTACTGCATGGCTATACTACCGTCAGGGAAAAATCATGGCCGACCTCGGCCAAATCCGCGAAGCCAAAACTTCCCTTGATCGGGCCGTTGATTTAGACACGGAGGGCAAGATTCCAGCAATACTATGAGGGCGTCGCCTTCCGATGAGAGACAGCATTTTTTAAATTCATGCTCACTACACTTTCCGTCTTTTTCCCCGCCTTTAACGAAGAAGCAAATCTGCGCACAACTGTAGTCAACGCGCAGGAGGTTTTGGGGCGGTTGGGGCTCGAATACGAGATTATACTGGTCAATGATGGCAGTACTGACCAGACTGGTAAAATTGCCGATCAGCTGGATGCTGAAGACCCACACATACGCGCCATTCATCATCAGCACAACCGCGGATACGGAGGCGCGTTTAAAACTGGACTTTATGCCGCGCAGTACGAATGGATTGCCTTTACCGATACTGATGGACAGTTTGACTTTTCCGAAATTACACACTTCATGGAAAAAGCCAAACAAGCAGACTTGATTATTGGTTATAGAAAAAAGCGGGCCGATACTATAATTCGCCGCATCAATGCAAGTCTATTTAATTGGGAAATGCGGCTTCTGTTTGGTCTAAAAACCAGAGATGTTGACTGTGGATTTAAACTTATTAGAAAACAGGTTGTGGATACCATTACGCCCTTAGATTCAGAAGGGGCAATGGTCGAAGCTGAACTTTTGATAAAAGCGAAACGAGCTGGCTTCAATTATCTTGAAATTCCAGTGACACACCTGCCCCGTAGTGAGGGAAAACAGACCGGCGCAAACCTTAAAGTTATCTGGCGCGGAGCCGTTGTGGAACCAATAAAACTATTGTTTAGACTCCGCTCGCTCTAACATTCCCCTTAATTCACCAATTTCTTTTTGTATCTCCTTTAGTTTTCGAGCGGTTGTCATGTCCACCTTGTAGTCCTTAATCGCCCTCTGGCGGTCACTTTCGGTATCGCGATTTTCGTTGATGAGGATAAGAATAGCCAAGACAATAGCTTCCAAAGAAACCCAAAAAGTGAGCCACTCATAATGGAAACCCATTACAATCCAAACGGAAAACAGTACCAGATTTAAAATCAGAAATGCCCACGAGCCGCAGAATGCAATAAGACGGTGCTGAAACCTCTCCATTGGGGCATCTTCAGTTTTGCGGCTAAATTCATCTTCAAGTTTAGTTTCGAGTTTTCCTTTAAGCACAATGTTAGTGTAACTGAGTAAGAAGATTCAAGTCAATAGTTAGGCACTCTCCAGCTTCTTCTTGAAAATCTTAAACAACTCCCGCGTAAACATAACTACAATAATGAAAATCAAAGACACTGTAAAAAACAACTCCTGACCAGAAGGCACACTATAGGTGATGCAAAAGGCAGCGATTGGCGCCAGAACAACTGCCAACCAGTCGTGCCGCGTAGCTGGCAGTTCAGAAAAGATAATACTCAAAAGTTCTGCCGGGATAGTTAAAACGGCCGAAATAGTATTAAGCCATGGACTAGGTTCGGTTAATTCCAAAGAGCCAAAAAACTTCAGGTTCATAGGTAATTCAGGCTGCCTAACAAATTTATACAGTAAATCAAAATCGGCGCCCTTAAGACCAGTTTTGAAAACCCGATACAAAACAATAAAATAACAAATATAAACCGCATAACTGAACAATCTTGACCAAACGATCTTGCGGTGACTACTAATAAGTTTCTCTTTTTCTTTCTTGATTTTTACAGGATAACCATCTAGGGCTCTTTCAACCTGCCTAATGTCGGACAGTAATTCACGCCTTTCGTCTTCGGTGTCATCACCCTGGAGAGAAAGCGGCAGTAAACAAAGATTAATAAACAGCGTAAAAATTATCAAGGCCAACCCCATATCCTTCCCCCAAGGGAGATAATTATAAACCAGCACTAAGACATTAAAAAATGGCTGGTAAATAATGTGGATAATGATAAAATTAGCGATAGTGCCGAACATAAACTGAATTTATGTAGTAGCAAAATTTATTTTGCGATTACACAAGCAATTAGACCCGCATGAGCCTTTCAACAAATAGCCCTAAATCAATTCTATCACGATATGGTCTCCTGCCCCACAAACAGTTGGGACAAAACTTTTTGGTAAATCAGCATATCCTGAGCGATCTATTAGAAACTGCAGATCTAACTCCAAAAAATGTAATCTTGGAGATAGGCGCTGGCTCAGGCGCTATCACCGTGGAGTTGGCGCGACGCGCTAAAAAAGTCATAGCAGTCGAAATAGATAAGAAGCTGATACCGATATTGAACAATGCTATCAGAGACGCAGGCATGCTGGATAAAGTTCAGATAATTAATGCCGACATTTTGAAATTAAGAATTACGAATGATGAATCTGGAATAATGGACAACAAGGTTAATGGCGTTAATAGGGTTAACGAAGCTAGTGAAGCTAATGAGCCTAAGAAGCTAGAGAAGTTCACCCCGTACCGACTAGAAAAGTCTGGTTCGGGGCTAAAAATCCTCGGCGCCATCCCCTATCAAATTACTTCGCCTCTGCTCCATAAACTGCTCAAATTGGAAATCCCTCCGCAATTAATAGTCCTCATTATTCAAAACGAAGTGGCCGAAAAAATTGCCGCACAACCACCACAGGCAACTTATCTAGGCAATTTTGTACAGTCGCTAGCCAAAATTGAATTAGTCGGCCGTCCCATTCATCCAGCGGCTTTCTGGCCTCAACCCAAAGTTCAGTCGCGTATCATCAAAATCCGGCCTAAAGACCCAGTATTTACTGGGATTGAAAATATCTATAGGTGGGAAAAATTTCTACATCGTGCATTCTCACACCCGCGCAAGATGCTTCGCAATGTTTTCCCTACCGAGTTATTAGAGAAGTCAGGTATTGAACCTACCGCCCGCCCCCAGGAAATAAATCTGGAGCAATGGAAAACTTTGGCAAAATCCTTAACTTCCAAGTCAAATTGATCTTTCAAATCTTGTATATAGCAACAGCAAAGCGAATTTACCACATTTTTAATTAACACCTAGTCAAGGTTCACTTGTAGCGGCGGGTCTTTAGACCCGCTTCAGGAAGGATTACGTTCTTCTGTTGCTAGGCTACGAAGCCATGCGCTACGCAATGCTGCATAGCGTTGGCATCGCGTGGAAGCCCTGCCTGCCGGCCTCGCCGAATCGAGGCGAGCAGGCAGGCTAGCCGCTACAACAAGAAACCATGCAAATTTGTTTTGCGGAAACTATAGGAGCCTTATCTAATTAGGCCATCCTCAATTTCACCATCACATTCAATTTTTCAGACTCATAGTTGTACAGCCTCATTGTCTTGTGTTATAAATTTGTTAATGACCGATGAAAATAATCTTGAATTAATTGAAACAGATAGTTCCGAACTGCCAAGCTCAAGTTTGCTCGATGACGTAAAGCTTCTGCCCGAAATTAAGGAGCTATACGAGCAACTTAAAGAGTCCGATATGCCAATTGGCTTAAGAGAGAAAACCGAGCGAATGTTAGAAAGCTTGCATCGGTCTTCCAAATCGGTGAGTTATCACGCCATGTTGGACAACACGCATCGTTACTTCAACTGGGTTATTAAACTACCATGGGGCACAACTTCCAAAGATAATCTTGATTTACAAAAAGCTAGCGATGTGTTGGAATCCACTCACCACGGTCTGCAAAAAATTAAGGATAGAATACTGGAATATATAGCTATCTTGACTTTGCAAGAGGAGGCTTCCAAATCCACCGAGCGCAAAGATGCATTGGAAAAGTTATATCAGCAGGGCGCCGCTCAGTCGCCGGTATTGATGTTTGTGGGTCTTCCCGGTGTCGGGAAAACATCAATCGCATATTCCATTGCCAGGGCGCTAAACCGCAAATTTATCCGTATTCCCATGGGCGGGTTGGGCAGTGCTGCTCAATTACGCGGTGAACCACAAACCCAAATGAGCGCCGAACCGGGGATGATCATTAAAGGCCTGCAAAGAGCACAAACCAAAAACCCGGTAATCCTCCTGGATGAAATTGACCGCATTTCCGATGTGGCCCGTTCTGACGTTATGGGCGTATTACTGGAGCTTTTGGATCCTCGTCAAAACTTTGCTTTTACCGATTACTATATTAATTATCCCTTTAATCTGTCACAGGTTCTTTTTATCTGCAGCGGTAACAAAATTGGAGGAATTTCCAATGCAGTATTGGATCGCATGGAAGTAATTCAAATGCCGGGCTACACTGATGAAGAAAAGCTTGTGATCGCACGCGATTATCTCTTGCCACAAACACTACTTGTAACAGGAATGACTAAAGATGACGTTTCTATTACTGACGATGTTTGGCCAGAAATTATTCGTCCTTTTGGCTTTGATGCCGGTATTCGTACCACTAACCGCGTCCTCGAAACTGTTGTGCGCCGTTGCGCCCGCCAGCGTGTTTCGGGAGTAAGCAAAAAATTCGTAATTAATGAGGAAAATTTAAGAGATTATCTGCCAGATTAACAAAATATCTACCACCTTTCGGCACTAGCTTTTACTAATTTTTTCCACAATCTCCTGCACACTTTTAGCCTTTTTTAAAGTGTATGGCCCAACCCGTGTACGGGTGATTTGGGAAACAAAACCACCAACACCAAGCCGTTGCCCCCAGTCGTGCGCCAGAGAACGCACATAGGTCCCAGAGGAGCAGACCAGGCGAATTCTAGCCGTCGGCAATTTTTCTTTAATCCAAAGGAATTTCTTGCGGTAGGGAGTAAAATTCAAAAGTTCCAGTTCACAAACTGTCACTTTTTTGACCGGCAGGTCTTCTATTCTAACTTCTCCACGTCGCGCTAATTTGTAAAGTCGCTTTCCTTTAATCTTAACAGCGGAGTAAGCTGGAACACGCTGATCTATTTCTCCACGAAAATAAGTTAATTCCTTCTCCACTTGTTTCCGGGATAGTTGGCTAGTATCCTCAGAATCTGCAGTTTGGACAATTTTCCCTTCCGAATCGTAAGTATCGCGAACCTGACCGAAAGTAATCTCCGATAAATACTCCTTGTCCAACTTCATCAGCTGTGCTTGTTTTTTAGTCGCAGAACCTATCAAAACTAACAGCACTCCCGTAGCCAGAGGATCCAGCGTCCCCGCATGCCCCACTTTAACTTTGCCAGCACCGGATTTCCGTAATTCTGCTTTTATTTTATGGACAACATCATACGATGTCCAGTTTTGAGGTTTATTAACAACTAAAACTTGGTCAATATTGTTAGTTTTCATTGAAGATGAATTACCTGACGCCTCGTAATTTCCCCATTATATATTTCCTCTTCAATAGAAACAAATTCTTCGCTAATTCCATACTATTCACTAATATTAATTCAAAGTCATATCTTCTCTACAGTATGATAAAATCAATTTATGACCAAGGCAACTCTTACTAGACACATAAAAGAGCTAAAGAAACGGAAGCCCCCTTTACTAGTGGTAAATGCCGTTATCCAAAAGGGCGAGGAAGTTTTGCTGTTAAAGCGGGCAAAAGAACCACACAAGGGTACATGGGTGGTCCCAGGAGGACATGTAAAGCATAATGAGGATTTAGAGACTGCTGTTAAACGAGAAGTAAGAGAAGAAACAGGTCTTGACATTAAAGTTATCGGCACGGTATGCACCCATAGGGACGATCTCGGAATAGATCCCCGTGGGTTTCACCTTGCAGTTACATTTCTCACAACTCCAATTAATGGAAAAATCAGAAAAAACAAAGAGGCAATGGCTATTAAATGGTTTAAACTCAACAGGTTGCCTAAAAACCTGGGGTTAGGGTGTGAGATATATTTTCAGAAAACAATTATGAGGGAGCAACAAGTATCCGAATTAGTAAAGTATGCTCCTCCAATGCCGATGGTTAATCAGATAATCTACAAGGATGCAACAAAGGTCTTGCTGTGTAAAAGAAATAAGCCACCATATTACAGCGAATGGATAATTCCCGGAGGACACTTTTCTTTTAAAGAAACAATTGAAGAGGCTTCAATTAGGAAAGCTCGCGAAGAGACTGGACTTGAAGTAGAGGTGGAAAAAGTTATTGATGTGTCTACGGATTATGGAGTAGATCCTAGGTCGGTTAATGTGCTTATTACTCACCTTTGTAAATATAAATCTGGGAGGACTAGGCCATCTAAAGATGTTAGTGAGTTTTATTGGCACGATATTTCCAAACCGCTTCCGTCAAGAATTGATTTTACTCACCCCGTGGTCCTAAGGGTTATCGACAAGGCAAAAAAATATCTTTTATCCTCCAAATAAATTTATAATTGTATTCACAAACATTTCGTTTAACATATTTTAATGCATGAGAATCAAACTACATTTATAAAAAACCCAAGCGGCTTGAAACTTGCGGCTGTAATTGAAAACCCAAACGGGAAAGATCCGTTTCCTTATACTTGTAATACTGTAATAGCGCAATTCATTGCGCGCTCTGAAAACAGCTTGGATAACTAACAACATTTGGGTATAATACTTCAATGAAAAAATTAATTATTGTTGCAGATGATTTTGGGTGGACAAGGCCAATTAACGAAGGGCTCGTAAGATCTTACGAGGAGGGCATTGTTTCAGAAATCTCATTGATGTTAAACTCTCCTGCCACAGATCATGCGTTACAGTTTATTAAAAAACATCGTCTAAACAATGTCGGTCTGCACATGCTTCTCATTAATAAGCAAAATTTTAACCGCGATGATTATGTAAAATTATTTCAAAATAAATCATCTGCGTCTATAGAAAAATTAGCAATTTCGGAACTTGAACTATTTGAAAAGTTAGTAGGAAAAAAACCAACACACATAATTCCACAATATGGGATTCACGGGAATTTAAAGCTTTTACAAATTCTAATTAACTATGTAAAAGAGGAAAACATACCTATGCGAATTCCAAGAACCGCCTTATCAAATGCAAATCCGGATGAAAACTATGCCGCGGAAATAATGTTCAAAAGAAGCGGAATAAAAACCACCAATTATTTGTTTGGTCATGTAACCGGTTGTGATTTAGTTGAAGTTAGAGACAAATTTTTAGATGAGTTAAGAATCGTAAAGGAAGGAGAAAGCGCAGAGATACTATTACACCCTGGCTATTTTGGCGCGGAAATTCTGAAATACAGTTCAGTAGGCTATGAAAGAGCAAGGGATTTGGCGCTCAGCCTTGATGATTCATTTAAAAAAAGTATTATGAAGATGGGTTTTGAAATTCTTAGCTATTCCCAACTATGAAAAAATTAATTATTGTGGCTCATGATTATGGGCTGTGCGGAAGTGTTAATCAAGGCATTGAATATGTTCTTGAACACAAAAACAATATTATTTCTGATGTTTCTTTACTTGTAAACGCTCCAGGCAGTAATGCCGCAGTAGAGTATATAAAGAAGAATAATATTTCGGCTTGTTTAAATCTAAACCTCACCACCTTCATGCCGATATCTAAAAACACAGCCTCACTGGTGGACGATAAAGGTTATTTTAAAAAAGTTGATATATCAACCTGGGACTTTTCTGCAATTGATTCGTTTAAAGATAAAGAGGTGGAAAATGAAATTAATGCTCAATATCGGTGGTTTGTAGAGAAAGTTGGTCGCAAGCCAAGCGCAATTCTTTCCAGAAAAAACGAAACCGGTGACCCCAAAATATTATTACCCATGGTCGAATTGGCTCAAAAAGAGAAATTACCCGTTAGGGCGCCAGTTTGGGGCTGGAAAGAAAATTATGGAGCCCAATCATTTGTAGAACAATCCGGCGTTAAATTGACAAATCATGTTTTTATCGGACTCAAGGATTGGAAAGGGCGATTTGGATATGACCCCGTTAGAGATCTGGCTTCTTTAATCAAGGATATTAATAAGAAAGAGGGCATCTCGGAATTGTTGTTTTTCGCTGGTTTTGTGGATAAAGAGCTATTTAGCCTAAGCACTATTAATTGGCAAAGGGGTCAATTTGTCCAACTGATCGCAAAAGGAAATCTAACAAAGGAAATTAAATCAAATTTCCAGCTAATTAGCTATTCTGATTTGTGAGCATTGGAAATTGAAATATGACAGCGTTCCAATAGGAATAGGCAATTATTTGACCATGGAAAATATATATCTTTTACTAATTTCAGCAGGATTGTTAATAGCATATATATTCCTAATGAGAGTTTATCCGGCAATCTGGACGAAGCGCCGCAAACTTTACTTTAGAGGTGGAAAACTAAAATTTGGAACAATTGAAGAAATTTACGGTAAGGAGAGAAGTGAAGCTTCTGCTCGTAACCCGAAGATGTTAATTGTCATTTCTGCATTGTTGCTAATTTTGGCCGGATTACACTACTTATCTTTAAAACTTGGTTATGCCCACTAATCTAGCCCATTATCTAAAACCAACCTGGGGTAAGTTAATCATACCTATATTCTTTCTCATTTGGCCGTTTGGGTTAAATTACGTCATTACTATACCTTATGATATCGGTTACTGGCTATGGTTTCTGACTATGTGTTTGTGTATGCCTTTTTACTCAGTACTGTCAAAATTAGGTATGCTGCAATGGACAGTGGGATTAACTGGTCCCTATCAGGGTCCTACTATTGCTGGTATTTTTCTAGCCATGCTGTCTTATGCCCTACTGTTTTACCTGATTGCTTGTCTCACGGTTTATGTGAAAGAGAAATATCCTGCTTCTGTTCTAACAAAAAAATGGTAATGACGGCCCAAAAATAACCAAGGACCTGTCCTTGGTGTTCTTGCTATAGCGGGCTGGACACCAAATCCCACTCCTCGATACGGACCGAATAGTTTCACATCTTCTAAATCTGTATTGACATCCCTCTTGACGAATTCGCATTGTGCAGGAAAGATTATTTAGACAACTATGCCGCGAAATATTTGTGGTAAAATCTCTGTAGAACTCATGCCAGATGCGCAAAAGAATTAGAAAAAGAACTGGAAGAAATACCTTTTGGTTTTCATGCCAAAATGAACTATTTTAAATGTTTTTCTCTTCAATAATCCACGGCGCAAAAACAATATTCGACAAAGTAATTTCCGGAAGCCCCGAGATAACAGATAGTGAGACCTTAAATAAGGTTAAGATAATGAATATCACTGTAGTTATGCTTCTTGGTTATTTATTTGTATGGACGGGTGTTTATCTGTTTGATCCGGCGTTCGATAATCGGGGTGCGGAAGTACTATATGTAATTATTTGTATAGTTGGTGTATATGTCTGGTGGCGGTTTAAGTCTAGTGAAAACATTAAGTTATACTCGACAGTATACAATGCCGTTTTAACCGGAGCGCTTATTCTCAATAGTATGGCTCTGGGAATTGCACATTCGGGCACCTTTGCTCTTTTTATTGTCCCCGCAGCCACATTTTTTGTGGGGGGTGCGACGGCAGGGTTAATGTACGGCGGAATTGCTATGGGCTGGTTATTGCTGGCAGGTGTGTTGGGGCATTTGCGGATAGCTGGTGATTATGTATCCACCGAGTTTGTTATGGACCTGTTCATTACCTATTTATTAGCAGCGATGTTTCTTTTTGCCTTCGAGCGATTAAGAAAGTCGACCTACGAACATTTGTCTCGGAAGAACAAGGAACTGCAAAGATTTGTCTATGCGGTTTCCCATGATTTGCGGAGTCCCTTGACTTCTCTGAGAGGCTATCTACACGAGATACGAGACAGTTTACAGCAAGACGATGAAGAGCATTTGTTTGCCGATATAGATAATACCGAGAAATTGGCGTCTAACATGGGACAAATGATCGATGATTTATTAGCACTAAGTCGAATTGGTAAAGAGGAATACAAGAGGGAAGAGTTAAGTGTTGGACGAATCGTGCGGAAGGTTCTAAGCGATACGGAAATACAGCTAAAAGAAAAGAGGGTTCAAGTTGAGATTAGGACGAAAATGCCAGTATTGAGTGTTTACGCCCGTCCCTTGGAACAGATTTTTAGTAATCTAATTTCAAATGCAATTAAGTTCACCGAAGACAAAGCGGATCCTGGGATTGCAATTGGATGTGCTGTAAAAGAAAATGAGTATTGGTTTTATGTGGAAGACAATGGCGTTGGCATTCCTGCAGGCGAGCAAATAAAGTTATTTGACCTATTTTATCGCCTCGGGCATAAGGCAGGATCTGGTATTGGGCTGTCAATCGTAAAGGAATATGTAGACCTTCACAAGGGGCGTGTTTGGGTGGAGTCGAAAGAAGGCAAAGGGAGCACTTTTTGGTTCTCGGTGCCTAAGGGGTAAGGCCATTAAATAAAATGCCCCCCGAAAACGAAATCCGTATTGAAGGAGAGGTTACAAAATTCGATAATTATTATGAATTTGTGATAGGGAAATCGGGTTTTGATTTGGAAGATGTTCGCCTTTTCAGCATGTAACGAGAAGGGCCGTTCCGCCGCCGCCCAGAGCCAAACGAAGGGACGGTCCCCTCACCCCAAAATAGACTAGCCGTCATACTAAAAGGCGCAGCACTTACCCCTACGGGCTTTTTGTAGTAGCACAATTCACTCGTCTCGATCCGAGTCGCAACGGGTTTACACGGCGAAACTCGCTCGCGGCACATTAGATACGGTACAGTATGCTTAACCGCAAAATGAATTTTGCTAATAGTCTCCTTCGCCCCACTTGACGGGTTGCAGAGAGCAAGCCCTGCGCAGCTTTAGCGAAGCAGGATGTCGCGGAGCCACGATATTACTTCTGCCAGGATTAAGACTAGAAAATGTTTCTGTGGACACGGCGTATTAGGCCAAAAGTCAAATTCCTCGAAATGGGCAGTTTGGGCAGCTTGTTAGGCCATAATGTTTTTCCTCGAAACGTCAGACGTTTCTCCAAATTACCGTTGCAAATAACTGTTTCTGTAGTTGGTCCGACTGCTTGC